>NZ_JBHSBN010000005.1:0-320586 GCF_042650605.1 Micromonospora zhanjiangensis
TCTTCTGTTGTGATCAACCTTGCTTCGACAACAAGATGATCAACCAGGAGCCACGGGCACCCTCACGCCGGGGTCCACCCTGGACAGACTGACGGCCTCAGCCGACCCCCATCAACTTCGGTGAGCCGTTAAAGTCGGATTCTGGCATCAAAACTGTCCGTACAGGTGTGTATGGACGGTAAATCGGTTGTCCCCCGAAGAGCCGACTACCGGGTTGAAGAGGTAACTGCCAAAGTGTTTCTCAGGCAGTGAAGTCTGTTTCGAAGACAATCAGAAACCGGAGGAGGAAGCATGCCTGGTTACAATCCCAACTGCGACAATTGCTTCAAGTGCGGGACCTGCCGAGGGACAGGGGTGGTGCGCACGACGAAGATGGATCGTGGCATTGCGTACTACGTCGACGAGACGTGCAAGACCTGCCGAGGTGTCGGTGGTCGACCGGGGGCTGGGAAGCACAACCATTCGTAGTGCTTGGGCCCAGTAGAGCGGCTACGGCGAAATTGACGACGCGTGTCGTCTTGGAAGCAAGTCACGTGACTCCGCGGAGAGGGTGGTGAGCGGCGATGGAGTTCGTCGGCTGGCACAGGTCGAGGAGTGCCCTGCTGCCTCGCGACATCGTGCGCCGGATGGAGGACTTCGCACGCTACGAAATGCTGGGTGACGCGAGTGGGATCGACTCGAGCCAGGTGTGGCCGATGGTCGGCTCGATGTTGCCGGTGGCCCAGTCGAACCGGGACGGCTTCCTGACCGCGGTGGCGGAGACCGTGACACCGGTCGGTGGGTGGGCGGCCTACGGCGCCAGCCGGCTCGTGGCGGAGGTGATCGACTCGGACTTCGAGGAGGAGACCGCGCGGGTCATCCTCGACGGTGCCGTGACGTTCCTGCGACAACACGGTGTTCCGCCGCAGCGGCTGCGGACGTACGAATGGTTGTTCTGGCTTTCGCACGGGGGCAGCATCGACAACTGGCTCACCCGGTTGGAGCCGCCGCCGCCGGACGACACGTGCATCACCCAGCTCGCCCGGGGCGAGGTTCGCCGCGTCGCGCAGCTCACGGCGGCGCACGACTCGAACACGGTCCACGTGGGTTGGTCGGACGACGGGACGTTCGTCGGGGTCATCGACGCGCGGCGTAGCGACGAGGACCCGACCCGCGGCCGTTGGGTCTGGAAGAACGCAGGCACGATGTACGAGCTGTACATGGACATGGGCCTGGCGCTGCAGGTGCCGCCGTTCTGGGTGGATCCGGAACTCGAACACTACATTCCGCTGCCTCGACCCAGGATCTGAGAGTCCTGATCTCCAGGCACTGGTCCGGGCGATGTCGCCTCAGGGTCCGGCGCTCGCGTCGGTCGGCCTGCCGAGAGCCAGTCGCCCGGCGAAGTCGCGGCAGCGGGTCTTCCAGTCGGACTCTTTCGAGGCGTCCAGGCAGCGTGCCAGCAGGGCTCGGACGGCGTCCTGCAGGCCGGCGGCGAGGATTGCTGCCTCGTGACGTTCGAGGAGATCCGCCAGCCTGCGGCGGGCCCCCACCTCGACCAGGTCGAGTTCGGAGATCGCGTCGACGGCGACGCCGAGGTCGATGTCCAACAGGGACGGGATCAGGCGGCGGGCGAGGCCGACGTCGTCCGAATGATTGGCCAGTGCGACGCAGTGCTCGAAGAAGTCGGGCTCGGCAGGTCGCCTCACATACAACGTCGGCAGCAACTGTACGGCCAGCCGTTGGACGCCCTGCTCGGCGCTCGACAGCAGGGTGAGGATGGTCTCCTCGTCGGCCGCGGCCCGGGCGGCCAGGGCGCGTACGGCCTGTTTACGAACCGTCTTGTCCTCGAGTTCGTCGATGGCCGTCTGGCGGGTCAGGTCGAGGTCCGACAGCGTCAACCGGGCGGGGTCGGTGAACATGCGTGCGACGGCTGTGCGCCGGTGCCGGTCCCCGAGCAGACGCAACGACTGGGCGAAGAGCGTGGCCAGTTGCCGGCGGAGCGCCGCCTCGAAGAGGCCGTAACTGAAGGGGACAATCGTCAACTGGCGTTCGGTCTCCAGCTCCTGCAGGACTCTCACGAGGTTCTGCTTGCCCTTGTCGGTCACCGCCGACAGGTCATCGACGTCCTTGATGAGAGTCAGATAGGTCTGGTAAGTGCGGTCCAGGCACAGGACCACGAACGGTTTGCCGGAGACCAACGCCTCGTGCAGCTCGGTCTTCCACGTGATCTCGCCATAGTTCTCCACGATCACGAACACGCAGAGGTCGGCCTGCTGGACTGTGGAGATGGAGTTGTCCCGCCAACTGGCCCCGGCCGAGTTCAGGTGTAACACGTGCCCGGCCAGGTAGTGCCATGGTTGGCCACCGAAATCGGTCACCACCTTGACGAAGTTCTCGCGGACGTTGGCGGTGTCGGACGCACCGCAGAGCATCACTTCCAGCATCGACAGGCTCCCGTATCGCCGAAACCCGGACATGGACGAGGCCGGCGGGAGCACGGAGTCGAGTGTCTCCGCGCTCCCGTCCGGCGGACGAATCAGTCAGGAGCACCTACCCCACTGGCAGTTGTGTCCCGACTTCGGCCTTCCCATTTTCTCGGCCTCCTTGCACCAGGCGCACTTCGACCGTCCTGCCTTGATACATGCGCAGCCCATTGTCGCTCCCATCAAATGTGGATCATCGTTGCCGAACTGATTTCACCGGGGGTGGGTCAGGGGGATCATCTCGAACCGGGATCCGGCCATGCCCGCCGCTACTCCCCGGAGGCGGCCCGCGTCGTGCGCCTTGCCTAGATGAATGCACAGACCGGCCCAGGCTCCGTGGTCCTTCGACCATTTCATTGCCGGATACGAGTTGCAGCGAGGGCACAGCCACGTGAACTCGCCCTGGGCCTGGCGGCGGAAATTCTCCGGAAGCCAGACAGGCCGGTCACCGGATACCAGCTCGACATGCCTCATGGATGACCCGCAACCCTCTGCTTCGCCCTTGCCGCAAGCGTCGCAGGCGGGACCTGCTGGCCCCATGTCGATGTCTCCCAAGGGTAGTCCTCTCTATTTCACAGCACGGGCGGCATCACCGCAGGCTCTACGCCCGGCGGGTCAGTCGGAGGTGATCTTTGCGGACTGGTCCGCGGCGCGAAAGGTGTCGATGGCCTTGCGGATCAGCTTCGCCGAGTGCATACCGCCGCCGAGTCCGTGCGGTGAGAACAGCTGCACCTCCCGGAAGTCTCCGCGGTCCCACACGTACATGTGCAACGTCCCGACGTTCCCCTGGGCGCCGGCATTGAACTTCGGGATGCCGACCCCGACGGCGAAGGCGGGCTTGTCGTCGTCGAGTGACGAGAACGGGGAATTGTCCGTCGGCGTGAAGAACCCGCTGTTGTCTTTTCTGTTGACTCGGGCGGCGAAACCGCCGAGGGCGGCGCCGAAGCCACGGGCGGCCGCCGCGGCCTCCTGGAAAACCGCCGCGCAGTCCTTGACGCTCATTCGAGTCCGGATCTCCGCACTCTTCTGACCCATCAGATGCCTCTCATCAGTGAACGATATGCGTCACGGCCCGTAAGCCCTGACACGTGCACAGCCCACGGGTCCTCCGCCAGTCTTCCCCGCGCGTCGGCCATGGGCTATGGACAGACTCGACGGAACTGGCCGGCCGGTCGACCCACCACTAGGGAACCTCGGGACCGACGGGGCATCACGCCGTCGTACGAGAACATCTGGGCCGCCCGACCCGGCGGTGGGTCGCTGATCGGTCATATCTTGGTGGCCGAGCCGTCACGCTGAGCATCGCGACGCTCTCCCGCCGTGCCACTGCGCCTAAGCTCTGTCACATGCTGTGTCCCTTCTGTGGCAGTGAGACAACAAAGGTCGTGGACAGTCGGATGTGCGAGGGCGAGCGGGTCCGCAAACGCCGGTGTGACAAGTGCACCCGCACCCACACGACCGCCGAACGGATCAGTGCCGAGTGGATGAAGGTGCGGAAACGGAACGACACAGTGGAGCGTTTCGTCCGAGCGAAAATCGCCGAGAGCATCCGGACAGCGGCGGGCGGCACGCCGCTGTCGCCGGCTGACGTCAAGACCTTCGTCGACCGGGTGGTCCAGGTTCTGCAGCCGGACGCGCCCGATGTCCCGGTGCACAGCCGTGACATCGGCAAGCTGGTCATGGAGCAACTGCGCGGCGACACGGCCGCCGTGGACGTGGTGCGGATCCGGTATGCCATGGTGTTTCTCGGTAGCCGCGTCTACCCCGGCGGGTTCCGGGACATCGCCGCCTTCGTCCGCTGGCTTGACCAGGAGTACGGGTCTCCTCGCGTGACGGCGGCGCCCGAGGGGCCCACCAGTGTCATCAAGCGGGACGGCCGGACCGAGACGTTCCAACCGGGCAAGATCCTGGCCGGCGTGCGCCAGGCAGCCGCCGGCCGCGGCACCCCCGCCGAGGTCGACCAGTTGGCCCGCCGGGTTACCGACGAGGTCGGGACGCGGCTCGCCGGCCAGGGGGTGGTCACCTCACAGCAGATCGGCGCCGAGGCGATCCACGCGTTGCGTGCGATCGACCCGATTGCCTACCTGCGCTACGCGGCGGCGGTCAAGGGTTACCGCTCGGTGGACGACTACTGGCTCGACGCGACGGCCCTGCTGGAAAGCGCCGGTTAGCCCTCCAGCGCGAGTCGCGCCTTGGCCAGACCCCGTTGGGCGCGCTCGAGCTGGAAACGATCGCCCGATTCGGTGGCCAGCTGCTCCGCGCGCTGAAGCAGCGCGATCGCATCGTGTGGCCGGCCCGCCTTGGTCAGGGTCTCGCCAAGGTCGTTGGAGATCTCCGCCATCACCCCCCGGTCGTTCGCCTCTTCGCTGATCGCCAGGGCCTCCTGGTGCCCGGCGACAGCGCCCGCGAAGTCACCCATTTCGGCACGTACGCTGCTGAGATTGCTCAAGACCATGGCTCGGTGGTTTACGTCCCCGGCTTCCCGCGCGATCTCGTCGGCCTTGGTCAGCTCGGCCAGTGCGGCCTCGTACCTGCCCAGCCGGGCGAGGCAGAGCCCGACGTTCCCGCGCGAGCTGCCCTCGTTGGTTCGGTCCCCGAGCGCCTGTTTCAGAGCGAGACTCGAGCGGAAATGGTGCAATGCCCCCTCCCAGTCGGCCAACCGGTAGCTGATGACACCCATGTTGTTGAGCGTTCGCGCCCGGCCGTGCTCGTCGCCGGCGTCGGTGTATCGGGTCAGCGCATCCCGCAGACTGGTCAGCGCCTCCTGGTGCAGACCGAGCGCGTCAAGAGTGTTGCCGATATTGCCGAGACCATCCGCGATGCTGCTGCGGTGGTCGGACCGCAGGGCCAGTTCCAGGGCCTTCCGGTGGTGGTCCAGCGCCTCCCGGTAACGACCGAGCCGATCGAGCGACAGGCCCCGGTTGCCCAGGGCCGCGGCCTCCCCGCGGAGGTCCCCCGCGACACGCCGCGTCGCGATCACCTCGTCGGAGAGTTCCAACGCGCGGGCGTTCTCGCCGAGGTTCATGTGCATCACCGCCAGGCGATGAAGGACATCCGCGCGGTCCGTGGGGTTCCCGGCGGTCGCCAGGGCGGCCTCGTGCACGATCCGGATCGACGGCCAGAGGCCCTGTGAACTGAGGTACCGGTTCATGGTCTCGGACAGGCGGAGCACCCGCTCGCCCAACTCGAAGGCGTCGGCCCGGTGGCAGGCCGCGACCACGTTCGAATGTTCGGCCGCCATCCAGGCCAGGGCCGCCGGCCGATCGGGGAACGGGGGCACCTCGCGGTCCGGCACCGCCCCGATGTTCGCCCGTACGCGTTCGCCGAAGATCGCGACGGCAGCCGCCGCGGACGAGGCGGCGTAGTGGTCGGCGAGGCGTTGGACGGATGTGACGCGGTCCTGCGCGGAGTCCTCCTGCTCGGCGAGTTCCCGCCCGTACATGCGGAGCAGCACATGCATCTCGAAGCGGCGCGGTTGCCGCTCCTGCAGCAGCGACGCCCGGGCGAGAGCCCAGAGAGTCCCGCCCGCGACGACCCGTTCCAGGTCGGCCAGCGCGGCGAGGTCCCACGCGTCGTGCTGGGCGCCAGGGCTCAGGCCCAACAACCTGAACGCTCTCTGTAACTCGATCGGCAGGTGGCCGTACGACCAGGAGAAGACGGAACGGCAACTGGCCTGCGGATCATCCCTGATCTCCAACTGGTCGAGAGGGCGCTGTGCCTCGGCCAGTTCCTCGGCCAGGTCGGCAAGACTCAGCAACGGCCTGGCGCTCACCACCTCGGCGGCCACTCGCAGCGCCAACGGCAGCCGGGCACACCGCTGCACGATCTGAGCCGCCGCGGCCGGGTCGCTGTCGACCCGCTCGGCGCCGATGATCTCCCGTAACAGCATGAGCGCCTCGTCCGACGTCAGCACCTCCAGAAAGATCCTCTGCGCCCCGTCCCGCGCGGCGAGCCCGGCGAGCGCGTCCCGGCTCGTCACGATCACGAAGCAACCGGAGCCGCCGGGCAGCAACGGCCGCACCTGCTGCGCTGATGAAGCGTTGTCGAGCAGGATCAACAGGCGCCGCCGCGCGGTTGCCGTCCGATAGGCGGACAACCGTTCGGCCTCGGTCAGCGGGATCTCCTCGACCTGCAGGGCACGCAGCAGGACGCCGAGCGCTTCCCCGGCCGGCATCGGTTGGTTGGTCGGGTCGTACCCGCGTAGGTCCAGGTAGAACTGTCCGTCGGGAAACCGGTCGGGGTGCTCGTACGCCCAGTTCACCGCGAGTGCCGTCTTACCCACCCCGGCCGTTCCCGCGACGGCCGAGAGGATAACCGGCACGGATCCGCCCGCCCACTCGCTGAGCTGGCCCATCTCGGCGGTGCGGCCGACGAACGGCGTGGGACGCATCGGCAGGTTCGCCGGACCGTCGAAGACGGGCGGGCCGTACTTGGCCGCCTCGAAGAGCGCCCGCAGGCGCTCCTTGCTGGCGGCGTCTGTCGTCAGGACGTCAAGGATCGTGTCGATGCGGTCGGCAGGCGGTAGGACCGACCCGTCACGGTAGGCGTAGACGGTGCTGGCGGCCACCTTGAGCTCTTTCGCCACTGCCGCGACCGACAGCGAGCCTCGATCGACAACGCGCCGGAACTCTTCGGCGAACTGCTTGATCTGGGCCTCGTACTTACGGACCATCTTTCGTCCTTACAGCGCCTTACAGCGCCTTCCAGGGAACTCGTTCCGTCCAGTCCGGAATTGGTGTGCTCTCCGCACGGCCCGATTGGGGGCCGATCCTCAGAACCGGAAGGGGACTGCTGCACCATGCCCAGAAAAGGACGGATCAGGCTCGTTGGCAAGTGGGAGAAGTTCGCCGCCGAGGAAAGAGAGCGAGAGCTGCGGGACCTCGCCGACAGGCTGCGCACGGAGCTGCATTATAGCAAGGCCGAGGCGCGCAAGGACCTGCCGTGGGGGACGTCGAACTGATTGCCGCGGGACTACGAACCCGTCGGCTTTGTTCGCGAGGGCCATGCGCGGTACCGGGGGATGCTCGGCGCCGCGCCGGACGAGACCGACTACTCCACTGTCTCCGCTGATCGGGAAAGAGGCCGCCGGATCGCTGCGGCCTATATGGCCGGTCCGGTGCTCGACGACCGGGCCCGGCCGGCGTACCACGCCTTCGCCGCCGAGACGGCGCGCCAGTTCGATCTGTTGACCGCCCCGGTTCGTCGCGGCGGCCTCGGTGTCGAGGTGCGGGTGTCCAGTTCGGACCCGTATCCGGACGCTTCCAGCATGGCGCGGGACCTCCGTCGCCGACGGCTGCTATGGGTGTATTCGACCGCCGCATCGGGCTCCGCGCACCCACTTCTGAGCGACGAGGAGAACGACATGTTCCGAGCCGTGCACGACGCATTCGGCCACGCGGCGATCGGGCGCGCGTTCGATGCCGACGGTGAGGAAGCGGCGTGGCGGTCGCACTATTCGATGTATTCCCCGCTGGCCGGCTGGGCGATGACCACCGAGACGCGTGGACAGAATTGCGCCATGCTGCATCATTTCGGCGGGCGACGATTCCCGGAACAAAAGGCATTCCTGCTGCCGCCGGAGATCGCCCTGCTGTTCTGAGATTCGACGTCTCCCCGGCGGTGACACCGCGCCGCCGGGGAGACTCGGCGGCGCGCCGGGCGGTCGTCAGCGAAGAATTCATGGGAGACCTCGCGTTCATCCGCATCCGCTCATCATTCCCAGACGTTGGTCGAAATCCATCCCCGAACCGGCCGGGATGGATGGTCCTCCAGACCGTGGGTCCGTACCAGCCGTGGCGATATGGGCGACTTGGGGGGTGGCTTCGGACTCCGACCGGTCAGCCCACCTAACCGGGTTGTCGCTTAACGCCGACGGAGCGCTACCGATACGGTGGTGACTATGTCCCAGCCCACCGCCCCGCCGCTGCTCAGGGAGTTCATCGACATCCCGGAGCGCACCAGCACCAGTGACTTCGTGCTCAAGCTTGCCGACAGCGTCACCGACGCCGACGCCACCCTGCGCGAGTACGTCATCACCGACCGGCTGGTGGGCAACTTCGATGAGGCGCTCGGGCTGATCCGCTCCGCGGTCGAGGGGCAGGCGTCCAAGGCGGCGTACCTGCACGGATCGTTCGGTTCCGGCAAGTCGCACTTCATGGCCGTGCTGCACGCCCTGCTGCGTGGCGAGCCGGCCGCCCGGGGCCGCGACGAGCTGGCCCCGCTGGTCGCCAAGCACAGCGTCTGGCTGGACGGGCGCAAGTTCCTGCTCGTGCCGTACCACCTGCTCGACGCCCGGTCGCTGGAGCAGCGGGTGCTCGGCGGCTACGTCGACCGGGTCCGCGCCCTGCACCCGGACGCGCCGATCCCTGCCGTGCACCGCACCGACTCGCTGCTGGAGCAGGCGGCCGACCTGCGGGACAAGATAGGCGACAAACAGTTCATCGACGGGCTGCCCGGCGGCGACGCCGAGGACGAGTGGGGCGACAGCGAGACCTTCTGGAACACCGAGCGGCTCGACCGGGCGTTCGCCGGCGACTACTCCGACGAGTTGCGCCGCAAGCTCGTCAATGACCTGCTGGTCAGCTGGAACAAGGGCTTCTTCAGCAACGCCCGGGAGGACGCCGAGGCGTTCGTCTCGCTCGACCGCGGCCTGACCGAGATCAGCCGGCACGCCAAAGAACTCGGCTACCACGGCCTGATCCTCTTCCTCGACGAGCTGATCCTCTGGCTGGCCAACTCGATCGGCGACCAGCAGTTCGTCTCCCGGGAGATCCAGAAGATCACCAACTTCGTCGAGGGCGGCGACACCCGCCGGCCGATCCCGGTGGTCAGCTTCATCGCCCGCCAGCGCGACCTGCGCGAACTCGTCGGCGAGGACGTCGCGGGCGCGCAGGAACTCGGCTACCAGGACACCCTCAACCTGGCCAGCGGCCGGTTCGACGTGATCCAGCTCGAGGACCGCAACCTGCCCGAGATCGCCCGCCGCCGCCTGCTCAAACCCCTGACTCCCACGGCCGCCGCGGCGATCGGCAAGGCCTTCGACACCACCACCAAGGTACGCCGGGAGGTGTTCGACACCCTGATGGGCGCGGACTCCGGCACAGGCGCCGACATCGACGCGTTCCGGTCGACGTACCCGTTCAGCCCGGCGTTCCTCGCCACCCTGGTGCACGTCTCCAGCGCGCTGCAGCGTTCCCGTACCGCGTTGAAGCTGATGCGTCAGCTCCTGGTCGACCGCCGGGAGACCCTGCGCCTGGGCCAGCTGGTGCCGCTGGGTGACCTCTACGACGTGATCAGCGGCGGCGGCGACCAGCCGTTCACCGAGAAGCTCAAGGCCGAGTTCGAGATGGCCCAGAAGCTGTACGCCCTCAAGCTGCGCCCGCACCTGCTCGGTCAGTACAGCCTCACAGACGACGACCTGGAGACCGCGCGCCGGGGTGGCGCGCTGCCGGCCGACGTGGCGGGCCGGATCCGGGCCTTCACCGGCGACGACCGGTTGATCAAGACGTTGCTGCTGGCCGCGCTGGCGCCCAGCGTGCCGGCGCTGCGCAACCTGACCGCCCGCCGGCTCTCCGCGCTCAACCACGGCAGCATCACCAGTCCGATCCCCGGCGGGGAGGTCGCCCAGGTCAGCCGCAAGCTGGCCGACTGGGCCGGCCAGTTCGCCGAGATCCGGATCGGTGAGGGCGACGACCCGGTGGTGTCGCTGGAACTGGTCGGCGTCGACGTGGACAGCGTGCTGGCCACCGCCAAGCACTACGACAACGAGGGCGCCCGCAAGCACCTGGTCCAGCGGTTGCTGTGGCAGCAGCTCGGCGTGCCGTGGACCGATTCGTTCTTCGCCGAGGCCGCCCTCACCTGGCGGGGCAGCCGGCGCGGCATCGAACTCGTCTACGGCAACGTGCGGGACGCGGGCGACATCCGGGACGAGGCGTTCCAGCCCGCCGACCCGGCCGGTTGGCGGCTGATCGTCGACTACCCGTTCGACGACGGCAGCCACGGACCGGCCGACGACCGGCAGCGGGTGCAGGACCTGATCACCCGGACCACCGCCCGAACCGTGTGCTGGATTCCCGCGGCGCTCACCGTCGAACGGCTCAACGAGCTGGGCAAACTCGTCATCATCGACAAGCTGCTGGAGGGGCAGCGCTTCGACAGCCACGCCGGTCACCTCAACCCGGACGACCGGCGGCGGGCACACGGGGCGCTGACCAACCAGCGCAGCGCCCTGCTGGCCAAGATGCAATCCGTGCTGCGCCAGGCGTACGGGCTGGCCGCCAAGCAGGCCACCGACGTCCGGCTCGGCTTCGACGACCATCTCCAGTCGCTGACCCGGGCACTGGCGCCGAAGCTGCCGATGGGCGCTACCTTCAACGACGCCCTGCGCAGCCTCGGTGACCAGATGCTCACCCAGCAGTTCCCGGCACACCCGGACTTCGACCCGGACCGCAAGGGCGACCCGGTACGACCGGCCGACGTGAAGACCGTGCTCGACCACGTCCGGCGGGCGGTCGAGTCACCGGAGGGCCGCGTCGAGGTCGAGCGGGCGTACCGGCAGACGATGCGCCGGATCGCCAACCCCCTCGGGCTCGGCACCATGCACGAGGCCGCCTTCGTCATCGAGGGGCAGTGGACCCAGCACTTCCAGCAGAAGGCGGCGGCCGAGGGCATCCAGGGCGAGCTGCGGGTCGCCGACCTGCTCCGCTGGATCGACCAGCCCAAGGCGCGCGGCCTGGACCCGATCGTCGCCCAGCTCGTCGTCGCCACCTTCGCCGAACAGACCGACCGGGCGTTCTACCTGCACGGCAGCGAGGTCGTGCCGGCGCCCGAACCGGGCCGCGTAACCGCCGACCACACGCTGCGCGAGGAACGCCTGCCCAGCGAGGCCGACTGGGCAACCGCCCGCGCCAGGTCCGTCGCCATCTTCGGTTTCCAGCCGGCGGCCCTGCGCAGGGGCCGGTTGCTGGCCATTTTCGGGCGGGACCTGACCATGGAGGCCAAACGGCACCGCGATGCCGTCCAGGAACTGGTCTCCCAGTTGGAGACGCACGCGGCGAAGCTGGGGCTCGACGACCGGGCGACCAGCGGTCGGCTCGCCACCGCACGTGCCGCGAAGGAACTGTTGACCGC
This sequence comes from Micromonospora zhanjiangensis, assembly GCF_042650605.1. Taxonomy (NCBI): domain Bacteria; kingdom Bacillati; phylum Actinomycetota; class Actinomycetes; order Micromonosporales; family Micromonosporaceae; genus Micromonospora; species Micromonospora zhanjiangensis. The sequence continues at coordinate 11,592 of NZ_JBHSBN010000005.1, forward strand.
GCTGGACGAGCGGCGTTCAGCCGTGGAGATCGTCGAGCGGCTGGCCCGCGCCGACCTCGGCGGACCAGCCGACCGGACCGGCCGCAGCATCAGCAGCGCGGCCCAGGTCTCGGCCGCACTCGCAGCCGCCTCCTGGGACAACTTCGACATCGTCGCGGGTCTGGCATCCGGCGAGTACGGCGCCGAGGCGAACGCCATTCTCGCCGCGCTGCGCGGCGCCGCCCGAGCGGACGAGTTGACCACGCCACTCGCGCCGGCCCTGCACCGCGCCCAGACCGACGCGACGGCCTTGCTTCGTCGCGTGACCAGAAGTGGCTCTGGAGGCGATTCCGGTCCGGACCCGAGCCGTGGCGGTGGCTCGGACAGCACCGGGGGCGACCCCGGTTCGAGATCCGGTGGCGGCACCGGCGGTGCCGGTGCCGGTGGCACGGACGCCGATGGCGGCGGCCGTCGTCATGGTGGACGGCAGGTCAGCTCCGATGCTCTCGATCCGGCCCTCGCGGACCTGCATGCGTTCGCGGCCGACCACCCCGGCGCCACCATCGAGGTGAGCTGGAGAATCGTGCCGTGACCCAGGCGACCGCGCCGGCAAAGGCGTTGCGGATCAACCCGGCCGCGCTCGGCCAGAAAGTGGCGCAGCAGCTCGACCGGCACCGCAACGGTGAGGCGTACCCGGTGATGCTGATCCGCGCGGAGCCCACCTGGACGCACGACCCGGTGCTGCTGTTGCCCCAGGCGCGCCGGGCCCGGGTCGTACCGTGCGTGTCGCCGCTGGCCGTCTGGGAACAGCTCGCCGCCGAGCGCGGCGAGGAGACGTTGGTGCTGCTCACCGACGTCCCGGAATCCGATCTCGGGCCGGGCGTACTCAGTCGGGTGTTCCGGCAGCGGGTGATCACCGTCGAACCGTGGGACCTGGTGGTGGACGCCTTCGGTGCCCAACTGCCCGACACCGCGTTGGAGCACGAGTCGTGGGCCGGCGAGGCCCTGCTTGACGCCATGCCGCCGGGTGGCTGGCCCAAGCTCACCACCGCGGTGCTCACCCGGGACGTCGCGCTAAGGCACCTAGCCTCTGTACGCCTCGGGCTGGACCGGCGCGGCGAAGACCCGGACGACCTCGACGTGCCGGCGCTGCTGCGCTGGACCGGTGAGCCGGGCGCGGTCGAGGCGTACGGGCTGCTCCGGCCGGCCGAACGCGACGGTCTCGGTCGGTGGTTGGTGGACCGGTTCCGGCGCCCGGCGAAGGCCCTGTTCGCCCTCATCGAGGCCGGGCACGGCGCCGACGCGCTGCCGCTCGGCCTGGTCTGCGACGCGCTCTGGACCACGGACGCCGCCGAGGCGGTGCGCGCCCGAGGCCGCGTCGACCAGTACTTCGGCAACCTCGACGACGACGCCACCATCTGGAGCTTCGCCGACGCGGCGGTCCAGGTGGTCACCGCCATGCTCGCCGCACCGCGGGTGCGGCCCGGTGACGACCGGCGGGACCGGGAACCCGGCGCGCACCGGCGGGCGGCCGCGGTCCTGGACCGGGCCGAGGAGTTGCTCGTCCAGTTCGGGGCGGTGGGCAGCGCCGGCCACAGCCCGATCCTGCGTACCGGATTCGCCCGCCGGCTCGGCGCGGCCGCCGAGGCACTGCTGGCCGGGCTGCGGGACGGTTCCTCCGTCGCGGCGTTGGACACGGCGGTCGAGGACCTCCTCGGGCACCGGCTCGCCGACGTCGAGGTCGAACGGGTCCGGCGGGTACGGATGGCGCAGCGACTGGTCCGCTGGCTCGGCACGCCGGTCGAACCACCGGCCAGCGTCGCCGACGGGGTGGACCGGCAGATCGCCGACTGGGGCTGGGTCGACCGGGCGCTCGGTCACGTCTGGGCCGGTGAGGACGTCGACCCGGGACTGCAGTCGGCGTTCGGTCAGGTCCACGAGCGGGTCCGGCAGCGTCGTCGCGAGTTGGACCGGGCGTTCGCCGCGCGGCTCGCCGGCTGGGCCACCGCCGGGCCTGGCAACGACGGGGGACTGCTCACCGTCGAGAACGTCCTGCCCCGGGTGGTCGAGCCGCTGATCCGCGCCGACGGGCCGGTGCTGCTGGTCGTGCTGGACGGGATGAGCGCCGCCGTCGCCGTCGAGCTCGCCGAGGAGCTCTCCCAGCACTGGGTCGAGTACGACCCGCTGGCTGGTTCCGGGCCGGCGCGCCGGCGTGGCGTGGTAGCAGCCCTGCCTACCCTGACCGCGGTGTCGCGCACCTCGCTCTTCGCCGGCGCACTGCGGACCGGTACCCAGGCGACCGAAAACCAGTTTTTCGACCAGGGCCGGTGGGGTCGGGGCGCCCGGATCTTCCACAAAGGGCCGGCGCGCGGTGCGGCCGGCGAGGTGCTGGCCCGTGACCTCGCGGACGCGGTGGCCGACCAGCGACACCTGGTCGCGGTGGTCATCAACACCGTGGACGACTCCCTCGCCCACGGCCGGGAAGGGGACGAACCGGGCTGGCAGCTCGGTGACCTCGGCTACCTACGTAGCCTGCTCGACCTGGCCCGGTCGGCCGGCCGCGCGGTGCTGGTCACCAGCGACCACGGGCACGTGCTGGAACGCGACGGGACGTACGTCCGGGTCTCCGACGCGGCTTCCGCGCGGCACCGCACCGGACCCGGCCCGGCCGGCGAGGGCGAGGTCGAGTTGTCCGGACCGCGGGTCGTCGCGCCGGACAACCGCATCGTCGCCCTGTGGGATCCGTCGCTGCGCTACCGGCCGAGCAGGGCCGGCTACCACGGCGGTGCGGCACTGGCCGAGGTGACCATCCCGCTGCTGGCCTTCCTGCTGCCGAACGTGACCGATCCGCCGACCGGCTGGGCGGCTGTGCAGGGGCGGGAGCCGGACTGGTGGACCGCCGCCGCGCCCCCCGCCGCGGCGACCCCGTCGACGGCCCCGGCACCGCGGTCCGCGCCGAAGTCGCGCCGGAAGGCTGCCGTCGACGCCGGACCCGCGCTGTTCGACGTACCGGAAACACCGGCTCCCGTCGCGGCGCCCGCGCCCGAGCCGGAAGACCTGGTGTCGGCGTTGGTCGATACCGAATTGTTCCGCGCGCAGCACAGCCTGACCCCCCGGCGGGTGGAGGTCGGGAAGGTGGAACGGGCGCTGCGGGCGCTGCTCGACGCCAAGGGCGTGCTTCCCGCCGCCGTGCTGGCCGAACGAGCCGGTGAGGTATCGGCCCGGGCCGGCGGCTTCGCCAACATGCTGCAGCGCATCCTGAACGTCGACAACTACCCGGTGCTGTCGCTGATCGACAACGGGCGCACGGTCCGGCTGGACGTCACGCTGCTGCGCGAGCAGTTTTTGCCGGCCAAGGCGTCGTCGTGAACGCCGTCAGCCCGGCCCGGCGACGGGAGGTCCTCGACGCGCTGCGTCGTGGTGCCGTACCGGCCGCCGGCCTGGACCTCTTCGCCGTCGGCCTGGACCGGTTCACCGCCGCGATCGGTGACGACCTGGCCACCGTCGCGGCCGGCGGCGCGGTCTTCAAGGCCGTCCGCGGCGAGTACGGCTCCGGCAAGACCTTCTTCACCCGCTGGATCGCCGAACAGGCGAAACGAGCGAACCTGGCCACCGCCGAGGTGCAGATCTCGGAGAACGAGACGCCCCTGCACAAGCTGGAGACGGTGTACCGGCGGCTCACCGAGCGGCTGGCCACCTCCGCCTTCCCGCCCAGCGCCCTGCGGCCCGTCGTGGACGGTTGGTTCTACGCGCTGGAGGAGGATGCGCTGGCTGCGGGGGAGGTCCGCGCCGACGACGCCGCCGGTCTCGATTGGGCCGTCGCGACGCTGCTCGACCAGCGGCTCACCGAGGTCAGCCGCACCGCGCCGGCCTTCGCCGCGGCGCTGCGCGGCTACCGGGCCGCCACCGCTGCCGGCGAGCCGGCCACGGCGGACGCGGTGCTCGCCTGGCTCGGTGGTCAGCCGCACGTCGCGGCCGCGGCCCGCCGGGTCGCGGGCGTACGCGGAGACCTCGACCACTTCGCGGCCCTCAGCTTCCTGCAAGGGCTGCTGACGGTCCTGCGCGACAGCGGCCACCCCGGGCTGTTGCTGGTCCTCGACGAGGTGGAGACCCTGCAGCGGGTCCGCTCCGACGCCCGGGACAAGGCGCTCAACGCCCTGCGTCAGCTGATCGACGAGGTGCACTCCGGCCGGTTCCCCGGTCTCTATCTGGTCATCACCGGCACTCCGGCCTTCTACGACGGGCCGCAGGGCGTGCAGCGGCTCGCCCCATTGGCCCAACGGCTCGCCGTCGACTTCAGCACCGAGGCACGGTTCGACAATCCGCGCGCCGTGCAGATCCGGCTGCCCGGCTTCACCGTCGACTCGCTCGTCGAGTTGGGTGGCCGGGTCCGGGACCTGTACGTGACCGGGTCGACCGCACCCGACCGCGTGCGGTCACTGGCCGACGACGGTTACCTCCGGCAACTCGCCGAGGCGGTTGCGGGTGGTCTGGGCGGCAAGGTCGGCATCGCGCCGCGGCTGTTCCTCAAGAAACTGGTCGGGGACGTGCTGGACCGGATCGACCAGTTCCCCGACTTCGATCCGCGGCGGCACTACGCTCTGACCCTGTCCAGCGCAGAGATGAGCGACGTCGAACGCAACGCGACCAGGGCTGACGAGATCTCGCTCGACGTCTAGGAAAGAATCAGACCATGAGCACAGATCTGGCATCCCTCCTCGGTACTCAGGAGACTGCCGCCCTTGAGTTCAAGCGAGAGGCGACCGACCGGAACGCCATCCGGAAGGCCATCTGCGCTCTCGCCAACGACCTACCTCGGTTGGGCGGGGGTGACCTGATCATCGGTGTCGACGACCACGGTCGACCGGTTGACGGCACGGACGTCTCCGATGCGGCTCTCCTCAAGATCACCGAGTATCGTGACCAAGGGCTTATCCTTGACCGGCCTTCAATGGTGGTGACCGCCGAGACATTCCGCGGAAAGCCTGTCATCCGGGTTCGGGTAAATGCATCCCGAACGCCGCCGGTCAGGTTCGACAACGTCGTGTATGTGCGACCCGGCCCAACTACCAGGCGAGCCGGCCGGGACGATGAACGCGTTCTGTCGGAGCGGCGGCGGTCTTTCGAGGCGCCGTTCGATGTGCGTCCCCTTGCCGGCAGTGCACTGGACGACCTCGATCTCGAGCTGTTTCGCATGGAGTACCTCCGGCAGGCCGTGGACGTCACGGTGTTGGAGGAAAATCATCGGTCTATCGAGCAACAGCTGGCCTCGCTTCGGCTCGCCGACGTTGACGGCACGCCAACCGTACTCGGTCTGCTGCTCGTCGGTATCGACCCCACCGTCCGGGTCCCCGGCGCTTACCTGCAGTTCGTTCGGTACGAGGGAATGGACGTCGGTGGGTCGATCCTGGATGAGCAAGAAATTCGAGCCAACATCATAACAATCGCCGAGCGGCTCGAGATCCTGCTCAGGGGGTATCTGCGTACGCGCCTCACGGAAGTCAGCGGCTTCCGGGAAGAGGCTCGGCCCAACTACCCGCTGGAAGCACTCCGAGAAGTGTGCATGAACGCAATAATGCATCGTAATTACGAATCCTCCAACGCACCAATTCGGATTGCCTGGTTCGACGACCGCATTGAGGTAACGAATCCGGGTGGTCCGTACGGTCAGGTGCGGGCCGACAACTTCGACCGCGTCAATGACTATCGTAACCCTTCGCTCGCCGCCGCCATGAAGTCCCTCGGATACGTCAATCAATTTGGTCGTGGCATTGGCCGCATCCGAGCTTCGTTGATTCGTAACGGCAACCCAGAGCCGGTTTTCGTGGTGGACCAATCCTCGTGGACCGTCACGGTGAGGAGCGCGACATGATCTCCCTTGCTCTGTTCAACAACAAGGGTGGCGTGGGCAAGACGACGCTGACCTATCACCTGGCACACATGCTGCAACGCCTTGGCCACAGCGTTCTCGCCGTCGACCTTGATCCACAGTCGAACCTGACGGCCGCCTTTTTGGACGAGGACGCGCTTGGCGAACTGTGGGACGAAGCAGCGACACCTGCCTGGGGTGGTCCTCACCAGCGTCGACTATGGTCTCCGCTGGAGCAGGGGATCGGCACGGTAGTGACCGCTATCCGGCCGATCATGGAGGGCGTGGGAGACATCGAGAGCGTGCGGCCAGTCACGATCACGCAGGATCTCGCCCTGATGCCAGGTGACCTCGAACTCAGTGCCTTCGAAGATCGCCTGTCCGATGCCTGGCCTCGGGGCTTCACCGGCAAGGACCAAGCCGCGATAAGAGTGACGACAGCATTTCACCGAATTGTGCAACGGGCCGCCGCTGAGGTCGAAGCTGAGATCGTGCTCATCGATGTCGGCCCCAACCTGGGAGCTATTAACCGAGCAGCCCTACTGGCTGCTGACGCGGTGCTGATGCCGCTGGCGGCGGACCTCTTCTCCCTGCGCGGCTTGAAAAATCTCGGTCCGACGCTGAGAGATTGGCGGACGACGTGGCGGGAAGTCGTGCTGCCGAAGGTTCCGTCGAATATCGCCGCACCGGCCGGTACGATGATGCCGCTCGGTTACGTGATCATGCAACCAACGATGCGCCTCGACCGGCCGGTGCGTGCCTATCAGCGGTGGCTGGATCGCATCCCCAGCGTCTTCGCAACCGCGGTGTTGGGGGAGCCGGACGCAACCGACATCGGTCGTGGGTACGAGATCGCGACGCTACGCAACTACCAGAGCTTGATGCCACTGGCGCACGATGCGCGTAAACCGATGTTCGACTTGCGATCCGGTGATGGCGCATTGGGAAGCACCCAGACCTTGGTGCAACGGTGCCATCAGGACTTCAGGTCATTGAGCGAGGAACTGTTGAGGCGGCTCGCAACAGTGTCCACCCATAGCTGATCGTGAAAACAGAGTCGCTGCACCCTGTTGTCCTGCACCACATCGTCAACTCATTGCAGTGGCCGATGCTGCGTCCGCTGCAGGAAGCCGCAGTTGAACCCTTGCTGGCCGGCGACGACGCGCTACTGCTCGCGCCGACGGCAGGCGGCAAGACGGAGGCGGCGCTGTTCCCCCTGCTGTCCCGGATGGCGCAACAGAACTGGCGTGGGACGTCCCTGCTGTACGTCTGCCCGCTCAAGGCCCTGCTCAACAACCTGCTGCCTCGGGTAACTGGCTACGCGGAGTGGCTGGGCCGGCGTACCGCGGTCTGGCACGGTGACGTTACCTCCGGGCAGCGGCGCAAGATCCTGCGGGAGCGGCCGGACATTCTGCTGACCACGCCCGAGTCGTTGGAGTCGATGCTGGTCAGCGTCAACGTCGACCACGACGAGTTCTTCGGCAACCTGCAAGCCATAGTGGTGGACGAGGTGCACGCGTTCGCCGGTGACGACCGGGGCTGGCACCTGCTGGCCGTACTGGAACGGCTCGGTCGAGTGGCGGGGCGTCCCGTCCAGCGGATCGGGCTCTCCGCCACGGTCGGCAACCCCGACGAGTTGCTGTCCTGGCTGCAGGGCGCAGGGCGGGCGAACCGGCCGGCCCGAGTGGTGGCACCCGATTTCCCCGACCGGGCCCCGTCGGACGGCCCGAGCACATCGGTGGCCCGGGCTGCTGCCCGGCCAGCCGGCCCCGCCCCGGCGTCGACCGCACCGCCTGGCGATGTGGAACTGGACTACGTCGGTTCGGTCGACAACGCGGCCAGGGTGATCGCCGCCCTGCACCGAGGCGAGAAGCGGCTCGTCTTCTGCGAGTCCCGGGCGCTGGTCGAGGAACTCGGACAGAAACTGCGAGCGCTCGACGTGACCACCTTCCTGTCGCACGCCTCGCTGGCCGTCGACGAGCGACGGCGGGCCGAGGAGGCGTTCGCACAGGAGCGGGACTGCGTCATCGTCTCGACCAGCACCCTCGAACTGGGCATCGACGTCGGCGACCTCGACCGGGTCATCCAGATCAACGCGCCACGCACCGTCGCCAGCTTCCTGCAGCGGATCGGGCGCACCGGACGCCGTCCGGGCAGTGTCCGTAACTGCCTGTTCCTGGCGCTGGACAGTCCCGGCCTGCTGCACGCCGCCGGCCTGTTGACGCTGTGGGGCCGCGGCTGGGTCGAGGCCGTCGTCCCGCCGCCCGAGCCACGGCACATCGTCGCCCAGCAGGTACTCGCCCTCTGCCTCCAACGGCAGCGGGTCGGCGACACACTCTGGTCGGCCGAGTGGAACGGCCTGCCGCCGTTCGACCACACCGCCCAGGTCGTCGTCCGGCACCTGGTCGAACAGGGTTTCCTCGAATCCGACGGCGGCATGCTCTTCGTCGGTCCCGAGGCCGAGCTGCGGTTCGGTCGGCGGCACTTCATGGACATGACCGCCGTGTTCACCGCACCGCCGCAGTTCACCGTACTGGCCGGCCGGACCGAGATCGGCCGGGTCGATCCGGCGCTGCTCACCGAGAAGGTGCATGGCCCTCGGCTGTTGTTGCTGGCCGGACGCAGTTGGCGGGTCACCCACGTGGACTGGACACGCCGCCGCTGCTTCGTCGAGCCGGCTGACTCGGGTGGTAAGGCGCAGTGGCTGACCGGAGCGGGGCCGCAGGGGCTGTCGTACCTGATGGTGCGGGCGATGCGCGAGGTGCTGCTCGGCGGCGAGCCGCCGGTGCGGCTGACCCGCCGTGCCGCGGGCCGGCTCGCCGAACTGCGGGACGGGGCCGCCAGCGCAGTCCACCCCGGTGGCACGGTGATCACCCGTACGGGAAGGGGCGAACTGCGCTGGTGGACCTGGGCAGGGTTCCGGGCCAACGCCACCCTGGCAGCCACGCTCAGCCCTCTCCTGGATTCGACCCAACAGTTCGACGACGTCAGCCTGCGGCTGCTCGATGGAACTTCCCGGGACACGGTGTTGGCGATGATCGGCAGCGCGGTGGGAAGCGTCTGCCTTCCCGATGTCGACGATAGGGCCTTGGCTGGTCTCAAGTTCGGTGCTGCGTTGCCTCAACGGCTGGCGGTGGCGACGCTCGCGGCGCGGCTGGCCGATGTGGATGCGGCAGTGGCGGTGCTCGGTGAGCCGGTCAGGTTCGTGGTTCCTGCTAGCGGCTGAGGCCTTTGTTGGACAGCGAGGCCCACGGGTTCGTCGTGTCGCACGTGCCGGTCACCGCTTGGCCGCGGCCTTCTTGGCCGGTGCCCGCTTCGCTGCGGCCTTCTTGGCCGGCATCCGCTTCGCCGGTGCCTTTTTCGCGAGGGTCCGCTTGGCGGCGGTGACCTTCTTCTGGGCGACGCGGGCCGAGGTCGGCTTGGGCTTCTTCGTCGGGGTCTTCGCCGCGGTCGCCCCGGTGGCCCGTTTACTGGCGGTGGCGACCTTCTTTGCTGCCGCGGCTGCCTTGCCGGGGGCCTTCTTGGCCCCGGTCGCCTTCCTGGCGCTGGCGGGCCTGGTGGCCGTCCGGGTCCGGCCGCCCCTGCCGCCCGGGTGATGGGTGCGCGACCCGGCGAGTCCGTCGGCCATCTCAACTCCTCCTCGTGAGAGTGCCTCGCCCGTTCAACGCCGACGCCGATCGGGACACCGCGCCAGCGGCGCTGAATCCGTCGTGCCATGCGCCCGTCGACCGAACTGTCTCCCCTTGAAGGAGCCGGATAAACCCATGATCGCGGATAGTTTTGGCCGGTCAGAGCGAGCCGAACTCTCCGTGATCATGAAAGGTGGTGGTGGACGGGGCGAGGCGACCGTCGCGTAACCGGTGCGTCACGTCGCAACCGTCGGCCACCGCCGGGTCGTGGGTGGCGATCACGACTGTCGTACCCCGCTCGTCCCGTAACCGCAGCAACAGCTCCACGATCGACGCGCCGGTACGCGAGTCCAGGTTCCCCGTGGGCTCGTCGGCCAGCAGCAGCCGCGGCTGGTTGATCAGGGCGCGGGCGACCGCCACCCGTTGCTGTTGACCACCCGAGAGCCGGGACGGCAGGGCGTCCGTACGGTCGGCCAGCCCGACCAGGGTCAACAGTTCGCGCGCCCGGGCGGCCTTGTCGAAGTCGGTGCGGAACGGCAGCACCGGGGCCATCACGTTGTCCAGGGCGGTCAGCGCCGGCAACAGGTGGAACCGTTGGAAGACGAACCCGACCGTGCGCCGGTACGCGGCCAGCCCGCGCCCGGACAGCCGGCCGATCTCCTGGCCGGCCACCTCGATGGTGCCGCCGTCCAGCCGTTCGAGGGCGCCGACCAGGTGCAGCAGGGTGGACTTGCCGGCGCCGCTGGGGCCGGTGAGGGCGACGGCCGTGGCCGGTGCGATGTCCAGGCTGACGCCGTCCACGGCCGGCAGGCGTCCGCCGTCGGGCAGGGCGAAACTCTTGCGGGCGGCGGTGATCCGGACGATCGGGTCGGTCATCGCGCGGGTTCACTCCTGGGCCAGTAGCTGGGCGGTGGGCAGCCGGCGGATCAGGGTCACCGGCACCAGCACGCCGAGCATGGCGACGGCGACCCCGACGGCCAGCGCGGCCAGCGCACCGGCCGCCAGCGCGCCGGTCACGCCGCCGGCGAAGACGGCCGCCGCGCCGAGGCCGGTCCCCGCGCCGACGGTACCGCCGATGACGCCCATCGTGAGGGCCTCGACCGTCACCACCCGGGCGAGCATGCCCTCGGTCCAGCCGACTGCGGTGAGCAGAGCGAACTCGGCGGCCCGTTCCGAGACGTTGAGATAGAGCACGTCCGCGACCGAGACGACACCCAGCACGATGGTGACGGCGACGGCCAGGTAGTCGACGGTACGGGCCTGGACGGCGACCGCCTCACCGAGCAGGGTGCCGGCGACGGCACCCCGGAAGGCGAAGGTGATCGCCAGCAGGACGGTCAGCGCGGCGACTCCGATCGCCATGCTCAACGCGCCGAGTGCCGTGCGACCGGGGGTCCGTACCAGATTGGCCAGCGCCAGGCCGGCGAGCCGGCGGGGCGCGCGGCGGCGGGTGGCGGTCGCGGAGACCGCGGGGCGGATCAGGCTGCCCGGGTCGGGTCGGGCCGCGCGCCAGGCGGGGACCGCCCCGGCGGCCAGGGCGAGCAGCACCGCGATCGGCACTGCGGACAGCGCGTGCGCCCAGCCGATGTCCAGGCCGAACAGGAGGGCGACGGGTATCGCCAGCAGGGTGCCGGCGGCACCGGCGGCCAGGCCGATGCCGGCGAGTTCGGTGCCGAGCAACAGCAGCAGCTGTCGTCGTCGCCAGCCGACGCAGGCCAGCACGCCGAGGTCGGTGCGTCTGGCCCGGGTGGCGGCGCTGCTGGCGTTCAGCACGGCGAGCGCGCACACCGCGAGCACCAGCGCCGACAGCAGGACGCTCTTGCGGTCGGCGGCCCGGACCAGGACCGCCGCCACCCCCTTGCGGACCCAGGGTTCGGCCAGCGCCAGCTCCGGGCGGCCGTAATCGCCGGCGGGGTAGTGCACGGTGACCGGCGTCGGGGACGAGCCCAGGGTGATGTCCACCTGCAGGCCGGTGCGTTCGGCGATCTGCTGGGCCACCAGCCGTACCCGTTCCCGGGACACCGGGTCGATGCCGACCTCGCCGGCCAGCCGGACCCGCACCATGCTGATCGGGGCGGCGCCGTTGAGCTGGTACTCCGGGTAGTCGGGTTCGGTGCGGTAGCGGCCCGCGCCGAGCAGCCGGGGCAGCGCGGCCATGGTGGTGAGCAGCAGCGGCGGCTGGCCGAGCAGGCCGGTGACGTTGGCGTTCGGTTCGAGCCGGCCGCCGCCCAGGGCCCGCCGGGACGCCTCGTCGGCGCCGGCCGCGCCCGGGTTGGCGTAGGTGTCCATCGGCACCGCCGACAGCGCGCCGCCCAGGTTGACCCGCCCGGGGTCGAAGGTGCCGACCGCGTCCAGAGCGACGTCGGGCATGCTGACGTCGCCCGGGCGCAGCGCCACCGGCGGCGTGTTGGTGTGCACCGCCACGCCGGCCCGCACGCCGGTGTCGGCGAACTCCATCGGTACGGGGTGCCCGCTGCCGCCGTCGTCGGCGCCCACGCCCCACAGCTTGCGGTCGTGCGGCACCCGTTCGGCGCGCAGGCCGTCGCCGTCCGGCTCGGTCTCGGGCGGTCCGACGGTCCAGAACCGGGACAGCCACAGCGTGTCGGCGGACGCCGAGTCCTCCAGCCGGTCCGCGGCCGGCTCGCGCAGCCGGCCGACCATCTCCCGGTACGGCCCGTCGACGGTGACCGTCCGGTGGTCGACGGCGCTGCCCGGCCGCTTGGTCAGGTCGGCACGCAGTCGTGGACTGTCGACGGTGGACCGGACCGCGTCGACCGCGCCCGGCGCCAACCGGTCCACCGTCAACTCCAGCCGCGCGTCGAGCTGCGGCCGGTCGGCGACGAGGATCGGCAGCGACGCGTACGGGTAGGGCATGCCGGTCAACCGGTGCTCGACCGGCTGCTCGCCGGCGGTGAAGTACCGGCCCGAGGTGACCGCCCCGTCCAGGCCGGCGAGCGCGGCCTCCGACTCCGGGTCGACGGCCGCCATCAGGAACGGCACCGACCAGGCCAGCGTGACGGCCGGGGTGGTCGGCTCCCCGGTGCCGGTCCGGGATCCGGGGCCGCCGGTGCAGGTCAGTGACGACCGGCCGCGCAGGTCGGTGGGGTCCAGCAGGTCGTCGTGGTCGACCACCGTCACCAGCGGGCAGACCGGCACCCGCCGGCCGTCCGGGTCGACCTCCCTAGGCGCGGGCGGCGGCGTACCGGCGGGCAGGTCGTCGTACTGTTTCTGGTCGAGCGGGTTGCGGGTGGCGTAGAGGAACGCCGGTCCGTCCGGGATGCGGCTGAGGCCCCGGTCGGTGACCCAGGTCGGTCGTACCCGTAGCACCTGTCGCTCGGCGGCCGGGTCGAGCTGCCCGCGCAGGTCGACCCGTACGGGTACGGTGCGCATGAGGTAGCCGACCATCGCGACCGGCGCCGCCACCGAGACGTCCCGTAGCTCCCGGATCTGTTGCCACGCCTGGGTGCTGATCCCGCCGCGCAGGCCGGCGAGCTGGCCCGACTGCACCAGCCCGCGCTGCTGCTCCAACGGCAGCACGCTGCCCTTCGGGCGGACCAGGATGTCGTACGCGGGGCGGTAGTTCGCCGCCACCGCGCCCACGGTCGTCAACCGGGCGGTGACCGCGGCGCCGGTCAGTACGGTGAAGCCGACCACGGCGACCGCGATCATCGACAGCAGGGCCAGCGAGCGGCGGGCCCTGACCCGCCACTGCGCCATCGCCATTCTCAGCACGGGGACCTACCGTCGATGACCACGTCCGCCTCGATCAGCCTCAGCAACAACCGGCGCGGTAGCTTACCGAGCTTCCGTAGCAGTCGGGCGTGTTGTTCGCGTAGCAACGCCACCGGGGCGGCAACGTCCGCTTCTGAACGGCCCGCTGGTCCTGGCGCGCGGTTGCCCATGGGAGGGCGGTTCGCGCCGACATCTCCGGCGTACTGGCGCGGGGTTGACACCATCGGTGGGCGTGGCGGTGAGTTGTCGGACCCGGAGCGGACACCGGGCATCTCCTCGTACCCGGGAGGTGTGATGCCGTACGTCAGAGCGCACACCCGCCGCGACGGCGCCCGCGTCCGCGGTCATTTCCGGCGTCGCCGGCGGGGATCCGTCCGCCGATCGGTGACCCGCCGGCGCACCGGCGGTCGCGGGGTGGGCGGCCTCGACCTGCTGCTCGGTGGGCTCGTCCTGGTCCTCACGGTCGTGGCCGTCCGGTACGTGGTGGGTGTCGTGACCCGGCATCCCTACTGGACGGGATTCCTGGTGACCGTCGTGCTGGCCGGTGCGGTCGCCGTGCTGGTCGCGGTGGCAAAGGGGCAGGCTCGCCAGCGCGCGGAGCAGGCCGAGCGGGACCGGTTGGTCGCGGTGACCGACACGATGAGCGGTGCGGAGTTCGAGCAGTGGTTCGGTCGGCTGCTCGCGGCCTCGGGCTTCCGGGACGTGACCGTGGTCGGTGGGGCCGGTGACCGGGGCGCGGACGTGACCGCGATCGCGCCGGACGGTCGCCGGGTGGTGGTCCAGTGCAAGCGGCAGCACCTCGGCAACCGGGTCGGCAGCGCGGCGATCCAGAGGTTCGCCGGCACCTGCCACCGGGTGCACCACGGCGACCTGTGCATGATCGTCACGAACGGTTGGTTCACCAACGGTGACGGGGCGCGGCTCGCGCACGAGTTGGGCATCGCGCTGGTCGACCGGCGGCTGCTGGAGGTCTGGGCCTACACCCGCAGGCCGCCGCCGGCGCTCGCCGGGCGGTGACGCCGGCACCCGGGTCGGCTCGGCCGGCTACGAAGCCGCGGGTCGCTCGGCCGGCTACAAAGCCGCGGGTCGGGTACTCCCCGGCATGGCCGAAATGTTGGAGGACGGGGACATCTATCTCTTCTACCGGCCACGGGTGGCGGACGAGCACGTGGAGTCGGTGGCGGAGGTACAACGGCTGTTGCTGGTGTTGCGCCCGTGGCGGGGCCGGCGGCGGATCCGGCTGCTGGTGGTGGGCCGGAAGATGATGCCGGAGATCGCCGAGCACGATCGGTTCTGGGCCTTCGTCGCCGCGGTGGCGGACCGGCCGCAGCAGCTCTCCGACGCGCTCCAGCCGCGCGGCTACCAGACCCGGACCCGGGGCGAGCGCCGGCAGCCACCGGCCCGGCCGGTCGCCGAGGGGGCGTACGTGATCGCCCGGCACGACGATCACACCCATCTGGCGTACCAGTTGGAGCTGCCGCACCGGCTCGGCCCGGCGCAGCACGACCTGCACATCGAGCCGGAGGCAAGCTACATCGTCACGGTGAAGAATCCCCGGGTGCCGTCGCCGCCCGGCGTCGGGTTGTCGAGTTCCGGTCGGGCGAGGTTGCCGGCCGAGCTGCAACGCCGGTTCGGTGACCGGCGTTTCGCGCCCCTGGACCCGCCCGCGTTCCTCGACCAGCGGGGTGTTGAACTCGTCCTGATCGGGGCGGCGTACGACGCCTCGAAGGAACTCGGCGTCGACCTGGACGTCGAGGTCGAGCGGGCCGAGCGCAGCACCGTCTTCGACGACCTGCGCATCGGCCGGGCGGAGCGGCCGGTGGAACCGCTGTTCGCCGGCGAGTGGCGTTGACCGCCCGGCCCGCTTTCGAACCGTTGCCCGTCGGCCGGCGGCCCCGACGCTCGGTCCTATATGGAACAATACGGCCGTGCCCGGCGCCGTGCCGGGCCGGAAAATCGTGGGAGTGTTCGTGCCCGTTACCGCCAACCTCGTCAAGCTGGTCGACAAGGAATACCAGGACAAGTCCCTGGCCGAACTCGTCGACGCCCCGGTGGCCGCGCTCGCCGGGATCAGCGACCGCGCCGCCTCGCACCTCAAGGAGGCGCTCGGCATCAAGACGATCGGCGAGCTTGGTCGCAGTCAGTACTTCCGTACCGCCAAGGCGCTGGTCGACCTGGCCGACCACGGCGAGTAACCCCGACGATCCGCCTCCGGCCGCCGACGTTCCGACGTCGGCGGCCGGACCGCGTTACGGGAGCAGTGGTGACGGGTACCCGCCCGGCCGGAGGTGCACATGGGGGAGCCGGCAGGGGCGGGCGGCGCGGTGTGCCGCACACGGCGAACGCGCGGATGAGCGCGCGGGCGGAGGCCGGGCACCGCTGTGTGCCGCACACCGCGGACGTGCGGATCGAGGCGTGGGCGCCGACCCGGGAAGGGTGCGTCGCCGAGGCGGTTGCCGCGCTGGTGGACAGCTTCGCCGACCTGTCGGGGGCCACGCCGGTCGGTGACGCCGCGTTCCACGTCGGCCCCGGCGAGGACGGCGACCTGCTGGTCGGCGTCCTCGACGAGGTGATCTACCGGATGGACGTCGAGGGGCGGCTTCCGGTCCGCGCGGACGTCACCGCCGTGACCGACGGCTTCGACATACGGCTGGAGATGACCGACACGGACCGGGCGGAACCGGTCGGCGCGGTGCCGAAGGCGGTCGCCCTGCACGAGTTGCGTTTCGGCCGGGAGGCGGACGGCTGGACGTGCGGCGTGACCCTGGACGTCTGACGCGGCGACCGACGGCCGGTTCTCTCCTCACCGCGACCGGGACCAACCAGACCCGCGTCAGCCCTTCACCACGCCGACCGGGACCAGCCGGGCCACCCGCCGGCACAGACCGGCACCCTCGGCCGCGTCGACGACCGCGTTGATGTCCTTGTACGCCTCCGGTTTCTCCTCCGCCAGGCCGCGCCAGGACGCGCCGCGTACCGCGATGTTGTGGGCCTCCAGTTGGCGCCGCAGGTCCTGGCCGCGGATCGATGTGGTCGCCTGCTTGCGGCTCTGCGTCCGACCCGCGCCGTGGCAGGTGGAGGCGAACGCCGGCGCGTCCGGCACGCCGGTGAGCACGTACGACGGGGTGCCCATCGAGCCGGGGATGAGCACCGGCTGCCCCACCGCGCGCAGGTCGTCCGGCAGGTCCGGGTGACCCGACGGCAGCGCCCGGGTGGCGCCCTTGCGGTGGACGCACAGTTCCCGCCGCCCGCCGTCGACGCCGTGGGTCTCGATCTTCGCGAGGTTGTGCGAGATGTCGTACACCAGGTCCAACCGGCAGCCGGTGACCCGGTCGAAGACCCGCCGGGCCGACTCGGTGAGCAGTTGCCGGTTGGCCCGGGCGTAGTTCGCGGCGGCGGCCATCGCACCCAGGTAGCCGCGGCCCTCGGGGGAGGACACCGGGGCACACGCCAACTGCCGGTCCGGCACGGTGATGCCGTAGCGGGGCATCACCGTCTCCATGACCCGGACGTGGTCGGTGCAGATCTGGTGCCCCATCCCGCGCGACCCGCAGTGGATCATCACGCAGACCTGGCCGGTACGCAGCCCGAACGCCGTGGCGGCACGCTCGTCGTACACCTGGTCGACCGCCTGCACCTCCAGGAAGTGGTTGCCGGAGCCGAGGCTGCCGACCTGACCCTGCCCACGTTCCACCGCCCGCCCGCTGACCTGTCCGGGGTCGGCCTCGGACACCGCGCCGTAATCCTCGCAGCGGTGCAGGTCCCGCTCCACGCCGTGGCCCTGCTCGACGGCGTAGCGGGAACCGCCGCGCAGCACCTCGTCCAGTTGCGCGCGGCCGGTCAGCTGCCACACCGCGCCCTTGCCCATGCCGCGGGGGATCGCCACGTCCAGGCCGTCCATCAGCGGATCCAGCACCGGCCGCAGGCCCGCCAGGTCGAGGTCCGCGGCGAGCAGCCGGACCCCGCAGGAGATGTCGAACCCCACCCCGCCGGGCGACACCACGCCGTCCGCGGCCACGTCGGTGGCGGCCACCCCGCCGATCGGGAAGCCGTAGCCCCAGTGCAGGTCCGGCATGGCGTACGAGGCGGCGACGATGCCGGGCAGCGCGGCCACGTTGGCCACCTGCGCCAACGACTTGTCCGTACCGAGGTCGGGCATCAGGTCCCGGGACGCGAACACCACCCCGGGTACGCGCATCGGGTCGTGCCGGTCGATCCGGAACCGGTACGGCGTTTCCTCAACCAGGTCCATGCCACCGCCCCTCCGGCGCCCGGGCGGCACGCGCTGCCGGGCCGGCTGGCGGCTACCCGGTCCGGCCGGAAGTACACGTGGCCGGTGGCCGCCCGCCAACGGCTTCTTCACCAACGGCGACGGGGCGCGGTTCGCACACGAGTTGGGCATCACGCTGGTCGACCGGCGGCTGCTGGAGGCCTGGACGTACTGCCGCCGGCCGTGAGTCCTATAGGCGGTCGGCTCTGCGCACGCGGACAGGCGCCACCCGCGCGATGGTGTCGAAATCGGCATCGACATGTAGCACGGTCAGCCCCCACGCGTCGGCCGTGGCGGCGACGAGGAGATCGACAACTGACGGGCCCTTGTGTTGTCCTAGGTTCACCAGATCGTCCTGGACCCGCTCGACGAATCGCCAGGCGTCATCGGGCATCGGGTGCCAACCGAACAGGGCTCGCAATTGAGCCCGGAGCTGATCACGATCGGACTTGCCGACTGCGGCGCGCACCAGCTCCGCCTCGACCACCGGACAGACGCCGACCAGCCCGGCTCGTACGGCGTCGAGCCAGTGCGGAGCTAGGTCCCGTCCCTGGCGAAGCCTGATCACCATCGAGGTGTCGGCCAGGAAGGTCACGCGGCGTGGCCTCGGTGGTCGTCCCGCTCGTCCTGCTCGATCAGATCCGTGTCCAGGCGCCCCAGCAATTCGCGGAAGGATTCGAGCAGCTCGGACCGGCGGTCGGCGTCGACGGCGGCGGCCAGTTCGAGGGCGGCGTTGACCGTTTCCCGTTTCGTGCTCGTGCGCAACGCGCGTTGCGCACGAGCCAGCTTCTCGTCGTCGATGTCGATGATCGTTCGCGCCATGTATCAAGGCTACCAGGCTGATATCAAGATACAGGCTGTTTCCGTCACCAGCCCCGGGCGCGCCATTCGGGCAGCTTGGGGCGTTCGGCGCCGAGCGTCGAGTCGGCGCCGTGGCCGGGGTAGAACCACGTCTCGTCCGGCAGCCGGTCGAACAGCTTGGTCTGCACGTCGTCGATCAGGCTGGCGAACGCCGCCGGGTCCTCGTGCGTGTTGCCGACCCCGCCCGGGAACAGCGAGTCCCCGGTGAACAGGTGCGGGATCCCGTTCGGGTCGCGGTAGAGCAGGGCGATCGAGCCCGGCGTGTGACCCACCAGGTGGATCACCTCCAACTCGCGGTCACCCACCCGTACGGTGTCGCCGTCGGCCAGGTGCTCGGACGGGATCGGCAGCCCTTCGGCGTCCGCGCCGTGCACCAGCGAACGGGCGCCGGTGGTGGCCACCACCTCCTCCAGCGCCACCCAGTGGTCCATGTGCTCGTGCGTGGTGACCACACTGGACAGTCCGGCGTCGCCGATCAGCTCCAGCAGCCGAGGCGCCTCGTTGGCCGCGTCGATCAGCACCTGCTCGCCGGTGGACCGGCAGCGCAGCAGGTAGGCGTTGTTGTCCATCGGGCCGACGGACACCTTGGTGATGGTGAGATCGTCGAGTTCACGTACGTCGGCCGCACCGCCGGTGGTGACGTCTCCGCTATAGGCCATGGGGCAGTCAGATCCATTCCGGGGGAGTGGGCAGTTTTCCGTCGGGAGTCACGGTAAGGCGTGCGCCGTCGGTCCGCCCGATCAACCACCCGGCGAGTTCGTACACCGGTCCGGCGACGGTGGGCGCGGCCTCCGGCTCGCCGACGGTGAGTTCCACCCGGCCCTCGGCGGGGCGCAGCACCAGAGCCGGGCTGCCGGGCCGGCGCCCCAGGCCGGCGACGACGTCGTGCAGCAGCCGGTGGCTGAACGACGCCGGCCAGTCGGCCGGTTCGTAACCGGCGGCCAGGTCGACGTGGTGCACCTCGACCTCGCGCAGCCGCATCCAGACCAGGGCCGCCGCCGGTATCGGCCCGAGCCGGTGGTCGACCGTCGCGGCCCAGTCGGCCGGCGCCATGGCGGCCACCGCGTCGGCGAACCGGGCCGCCGATTCCCGTACGTCGGTCAGCAGTTCCGCCGGGGACCGGTCCGCGCCGGCCTCGATGTCCGCATCCCGGGCGGCGTCGCTGGCGTACCCCCTGAGCCGCTCGCCGGTGCGGGCGCCGGTGAGCATGGTGACCACCGCGTCGCCGCTGCGGGCGATGTGCGTCAGCACGTGCCCGCGGCTCCAGCCGGGCAGCAGGGACGGGCCGCGGGCGGCGGTCTCGTCGAGGGATTCGGCGGTGCGCAGCAACCGTTCGGTGGCCCGGTCGACTTCGGGCATCAGGACGAGTGGGTCAGCGGTCACGGTGCAGACCCTATCCGGGCGCGGTGCCCGACAACGGGTACGGCGGGGCGGTGGCGCGGCGGAATTCGCTTTCGGGGGGTCGCGGTGGGCCCTACCGTCGGTGCCGACGCGTCACCCGTAGCCGAGGAGGGAGGTGGACAGCCGTGCCGGTCGTCGTACGCGTGCCCGAACAGCGCTCTCCGACTCTGACAAGGGTGGACATGAACTTCGATCTGACCTCGCTCGGCTGGACCGCCGGGCTGGCGGCCGACTGGTCGCCGCAACGTACCGGGTGCCGGCCGGGCCGGGTGGTCCGGGTGGACCGCGGCGTCTGCACCGTGCTCTGCGCCGCCGGCACCGTCCGGGCCAGCCTGGGCGGCGGTGTGCTGGCCGCCGCGGCCCGGGACCAGGCCGACCTGCCGTGCGCGGGGGACTGGGTGCTGGTCCGCACCTGGCCCGACGAGCGGGTCACCGCCGAGCGGGTGCTGCCCCGCCGGACCGCGGTGATCCGGCGCACCGCCGACAAGGACTCCTCCGGCCAGGTGCTGGCCGCCAACCTGGACACCGCCGCGGTGATCGAGCCGATGCACCCGGCGCCGGACGTCGACCGGATCGAGCGGCTGTTGTCGCTGGCCTGGGAGTCCGGCGCCCGGCCGGTGGTCGTACTCACGAAGTGTGATCTGGTGCCGGATCCGGCCGCGGTGGCGGCGCAGGTGGCCCAGGTCGCGCCCGGGGTGCCGGTGCTGCCGGTCAGCGCCGAGCGCGGCGTGGGGGTGGACGCGCTGCGGCCGATGGTCGCCGCCGGGCTGACCCTGGGCCTGCTCGGTCCGTCCGGTGCTGGCAAGTCGACCCTGGTCAACGCGCTGGCGGGGGCGACCGCGATGGCCACCCAGGCGGTTCGCCGGGCGGACGGGAAGGGCCGGCACACCACCACGTACCGGGCGTTGATCCCGATTCCCGGCGGTGGCGCGGTGCTGGACACCCCCGGGATCCGCGCGGTCGGCCTGCTGGACGCGGCCGACGGGCTGGACCGGACGTTCAGCGACGTGGCGGAACTCGTCGCGGCCTGCCGGTTCGCCGACTGCGCCCACCAGAGCGAGCCGGGCTGCGCGGTACGCGCCGCGCTGGCCTGCGGCGAGCTGTCCGGGCGGCGCTGGGAGAGCTGGCTGAAGCTGCAACGTGAGACGGCCTACGAGACCCGCCGCCGGGAGGCCCGGCTGTCCGCCGTCGCCCGTCGCTCCCACCCCGGCCGGCCCCGCGGAGGCTCCGGTCCGCGGTGACGGGCCCGGCGGGCGAGGAATGCTGGCAGACTCCGGAAGCATGCCGGAATTGCCGCCGCGGACCGGGACGAGCCTGGCCGCCGACCTGCGGGAACTGGGCGTACGGCCGGGTGCCACGATCCTGCTGCACGCGTCGTTGCGCTCGCTGGGCTGGGTCTGCGGCGGTGCGCCCACGGTGGTCCGTGCCCTGTTGGCGGTGCTCGGCCCGGCCGGGACACTGGTGGTGCCGGCGTTCACCCCGGAGAACCGGGACCCGTCGCGGTGGTCGCACGCCCCGGTGCCGGAACGGTGGTGGCCGGCCATCCGCGCCGAGCTGCCGGCGTTCGACCCGGCGGTGACGCCGTGCCGGGAGATGGGACTGATCGCCGAGACGGTACGCACCTGGCCGGGCGCCGTCCGCAGCCCGCACCCGCAGACCTCGTTCGTCGCCGTCGGCGCCCGTGCCCGGGCGCTCACCGCCCGGCACCCGATCACCTGTGAGTTGGGGGAGGACTCACCGCTGGCCGCCGTCGAGGCGGTCGGCGGGCAGGCGCTCCTGCTCGGGGTCGGATTCGACCGCTGCACGGCGTTCCACCTCGCGGAATACCGACAGCCGGGGCTGCGGCACCGGGCCAACCGGTGCGTGGTGATGACGACGGCCGGTCGGAGGTGGATCAGCTACCGGGCGGCGGTCCTGGACGACAGCGATTTCGCGGCTCTCGGTGCGGACTACCGCGAGGCCGCTCCGAACGGTGTCGCGGCCGGTCCGGTCGGCGGGGCGGCGGCCCTGCTGGTCGACATCCGGGACGCGGTGGCGTTCGCGACCGGTTGGCTCGTCGGCCGGGGTGTCCCGACCGGCTCGCTTGCGCCGCGGTCCGGTCGCCGCGCGGCGGCCCTCCGGCCGGTGCGCTGAGCCCTCGCCGGTCAATTGCCTGGTCAGGGCGTCGACGGCCGAGACGCGTCACGGACGGCGACAGACTCCTCGCACTGAGCGCTGTGCGAACAGCTTCGAAACGTGCATTATGGCTCTGCGCGACGTGCCGGTCACGAGCCGCGCCGTCTCGCGGTTGTCATGCATCTGTCGTCCGGAACGGTGGTGCCCTGCGGTGACAGCACAGCACGCCGACAATGCCGACGCGACCGGTGCCGGGCCGGCAGGTGCCGAGCCGGTCGGAACCGGGCGGTCGGACGCTGCTCCCGTCGCCGGCGGCCTCTACTTCTTCCTCAGCTACGCGCGCAGCGGCGACGACCCGTACGTACAGCAGTTCTACCGGGACCTGTGCAGCGAGGTCCGGGTCCGGGCGGGACTGGCCAGTACGGAAGAGGTGGGCTTCCTGGACAGCCACAGCATCGACATCGGGTCGACCTGGTCGGTGGATCTGGTGGAGGCCTTGTCGGAATGCCGGTCCTTCCTTGCCCTCTGTTCACCCCGCTACTTCCTCAGCGAGCCGTGTGGCCGGGAATGGCAGATCTTTGACGAACGACTCGCCCGGCACGAACGGAACACAGGCGCGCGCTCGAATGCCCTGCTCCCCGTCTTCTGGCTGCCGCCGCGACGGGTGCCCGAGGCCGTGAGCCGTAGGCAGTACGACAACGAGGCGTTCAGCGACGCTTACCGGCGGGACGGGCTGCGGCAGCTCATGCGACTGAGCCGCAACCGGGACGAGTACCTCGACATGCTCAGCATCCTGGCCGACCGGATCGTGGAGAACGCGTTGGTCGACCCGCTGCCCCCGGTCACCGGCCGGACCGTCGACTTCGAGGACGCGCGGAGCGCGTTTCACACTCCGGGCGAGCGGAACGCGCGGGAACTGCGCCGGATCTCCTCGGTGGCCCGGTCCGACCACGTCGATTTCCTGGTCGTGGCGCCCAGTCGGCAGGAGGCCGGTGTCGTCCGCCGGCGCCTCGAGTTCTACGGCGACACCTCGGAGGACTGGGCGCCGTACCTGCCGTCCCTGCCCGGGTCGCTGGCCAGCTTCGCCCGTGAGGTGGCGGCGAAGGTCGGTCTCACCTCGGACGTGTTGCCCATCCAGCGGTCCGCGGAGCCGGGTCGGGCCGGGCGTCGCATCGTCGTGCTGCTGGTGGATGCCTGGTCCACCCAGCTCGAGGCGTACCGGCGGGCGCTGACCCGGCAGGAGAACCGGGGGACGCCGGCCGCGACGGCGATGGTGCCCCGCAGCCACGAGGACAGTGAGACGCACGAGAACTGGCGCTGGCTCTCCGACGGGCTGCGCAGCGTCTTCCTCGACCGGGTGGCGGCCGGCGAGTCGCTGGCCTACCGGGCGGACATCCTGACCCACCGCGCGTTCGACGAGGACCTGCAGGTGGTCCTCGAAGTCGCGCGTAACCGCATCTTCGCCCAGGCCGGTCCACCGGCGGCGGAGACCGACCGGGGCGGACCGCCCAGGCCGATTCTCGAAGGCCCCTGAGGAGGCGGCGATGGCGTTACCGGCGGGAGACCGGCGTACCGGTCCGGGACAGGTCATCACCTTCTATTCGTACAAGGGCGGGACCGGGCGGACCATGGCACTGGCCAACGTCGGCTGGATCCTCGCCAGCAACGGGCACCGGGTCCTGACCGTGGACTGGGACCTGGAGTCGCCGGGCCTGCACCGGTTCTACCATCCGTTGCTCGGTGACCCACAACTGCACGCGTCCGAGGGCGTCATCGACCTGTTGCGGGACTTCGCCGCCGCCGCCGTGGGCGAACCCCGGCGACCTGAGGCCGCGGACCTGCCGGTCCGTCCGAACGTCCGCGGCTACGCGGTTTCCGTCGGTGTGGTCGATCCCGGCGCCGAGCCGCGGGCCGAAGATGTCCGCCACGGTGGCGACTCCCTTCCCGCCGGGTGGCACATCCGGTGGCGCTTCGCCAACGGCGGTGAACTCGATCTGTTGCCCGCGGGCCGACAGGGCCCGGCCTATTCGGCGACCGTGAGCACCTTCGACTGGCCGAGCTTCTACGAGCGGCTCGGCGGTGCGGCGTTTCTCGCCGAACTACGGGAGAACTTCCGGGCCCACTACGACTTCGTCCTCATCGACAGCCGCACCGGCCTGAGCGACAGCGCCGGCATCTGCACCGTTTTGCTGCCCGACATGGTGGTCAACTGCTTCACCCTCAGTAATCAAAGCATCGACGGCGCGGCTGCGGTGGCCCGTTCGATCCGCGGGCAGCGGATCGAGGACCCGGTACGGATACTGCCGGTGCCCATGCGGGTGGAGGAAGGTGAGCAGAGCAAACTCGACGCCGGCCGGGACTACGCGCGAGCCCGGTTCGCGCCGTTCCTGGAGCACCTGGACCCGGAGGAACGCGCCCGGTACTGGGCCGATGTGGAGATCCCGTACAAGCTGTTCTACGCGTACGAGGAGATTCTCGCTGTCTTCGGCGACCGGGCCCACCAGCCCACCACCCTGCTCGCCGCCTACGAGCGGCTGGCCCGGGTGGTCAGCGGCGACGACCTGACCCACCTGATCGTGCTGGACGAGCAGGTACGACGGTACTGGCTGGCGAGGTTCGAGCGCCGCCATCCGCGGGCCCTGGTCCGACCGCTGATCACCTACGCCGCCGAGGAACGGCTGTGGGCCGAGTGGATCGCCGACGTGCTCGGTGAGGTCGGGCTGCGGGCGGCGCTCCGGGAGAACCACGAGGTGACCGCCGCCGACCTGGCCGCGGAGGCCGAGGGCGGCACCGACCTCGTGGTCGTCCTGCTGTCCGCCGGCCATCGACCGCCGCCCGAGGTGGTCGGCTGGTCACAGCGACCGACCTCGACGGTGGCCGGGCGCGTCAACATCCTGCCCATCTCGTTGGACGGCACGCCGGCGCCGGAGGCGCTGGGCAGGTACGGCGTGCTGGAGCTGTCGGGGATGTCGGAGGAGCGGGCTCGCAGCCGACTCCTCTCGGCGGTCAACTGGCCGATCGTCGAGCCGCCGATGCGGGCCGAGACCGGCCGACCCCGGTTTCCGGCCACCCCGCCGCCACTGTTCCGGCTGCCGTTGCGTAACACGTTCTTCACCGGTCGCCGACAGTTGCTGGCCGACGTCCGGGAGCGCCTGGTCGCCCGGGCGGGCGCCGGCGCGACCCTGGCGATCACGGGTCTGGGTGGCGTCGGCAAGACCCAGCTGGCGACCGAGTACGCGTACCGGTTCGCGGGTGACTACGACGTGGTGTGGTGGGTGTCGGCGGCGCAGGGCAGCATGATCCGTGCCGGTCTGGTCGACCTCGCCGACGAGCTACGGGTGCCGACAACCGATACCACGGCGGAACGTATTCGGTTGTTGCTCGAGGCGCTGCAGCAGGGCCGTCCGTACCAACGATGGTTGTTGATCTTCGACAGCGTCGGGGAGGTGGCGGACCTCGAGGACGTCCTGCCGGCGGGCCCGGGACATGTGTTGATCACGTCCCGATGGGCGATCCAGACCCGGGACGCCAGCGTCGTCGAGGTCGCGCCGTTCGGTCGGAGGGAGAGCGTCGAACTGCTCCGGCTGCACATCCCGGCGGTGACCGACGAGGAGGCGGACCAGATCGCCGAGCGGCTGGGAGATCTCCCGCTGGCCATCGAGCAGGCCGGGGCGTGGCTGGCGCTGACCGGCATGCCGGCCGACCGCTACCTGGCGCTGGTGGACAACCAGTTGTCCCGGCTGCTGAGCCAGAATCCGCCGGCCGGTTACGAACAGGCCGGGGCGATCACCTGGCTGCTCTCCCTCGATGAGCTGCGTGACCGGGTGCCGGCCGCGGCGCGCCTGGTGGAGTTGCTGGCCTTCTTCGGGCCGGAGCCGGTGGTCGCCTCGCTGCTGTACAGCCGCGCCTTCATCGAGACCGTGGCCGGCGACGACCCCACGCTGCGCGACGACGCCACCTACGCGGGGCTCATCGTTCAGGCCAGCCGCTACGCGCTGGCCCGCTTCGACGAGGCGAACAGCAGCATGCAGATGCACCGCCTGGTGTCCGCGGTCATCCGGGAGAACCTGCCGGCCGAAACCGCTGCCGAGTACCGGCGGCAGGTGCACGCCATCCTGGTGGCCGCCAGCCCGGCCGACTCGGAACGGCCGGAAACCTGGACCGCGTTCGCGAACCTGTGGCCGCACCTCGTTCCGTCCGATGCGCTGCGCTCCGACGACGACGAGGTGCGGCAACTCGTCCTGGACGTCGCCCGCTACCTGTACCGGCGCGGTGACTTCGCCAGCAGCGCCGAACTGATCGAGAGGACGCTGCGGATCTGGCCGGATTCCTGGCCGGACGACGACCTCAAGCTGCAGGTAGCGAAGATCTTCCTGGCCAACGCGCTGCGTCCGCGGGCCGCCTACGCGCAGGCCCGGCGTCTCGACGAGGACGCCCATGCGCGCCTGATGGCCACCGTCGGGCCGGCGAACCAATACAGCATCATGGCCATGTCCGGGCTGGCCGCCGACCGCTGGATGACGGCGGATTACGCGGAGGCGAGGGCGCTCAACGAGGAGGCGCTGCGCCGCTCGGTCGAACTGTACGGCCAGACCCATCGCCGGTCCTACCGTGCCGTCAACAATCTCGCCATGGTCATGGAACACCTCGGTGACTACCGGGAGGCGTACCGTCTGCACGAGGAGGCGTACTTCGGCCGCCGGAAGCTCGGTGAGCGATTCCCGGAGACGCTTTTCTCGGCCACCAACTTCGGTCGGGTGCTCCGGTTCACCGGCGACCTCCGTGGTTCGCGCCGGATGCTGGAGGTGGCCCGGGCCGGACACCGTGCGGTGCACGGCACGGATCACTCAGCCACCCTGCGGAACGACGTCGAGTTGGCCGCGACGCTGCGTCGGCTGGGCGCGTTCGACGCGGCGAGGGCGACCGCGCAGGGGGCCTACGACGTCTACGCCGCGACCCGGCCGCCACACGGGATCGACCGGCTCGCGTGCGCCAGCACGCTCGCGCTGGCTCTCTCGGCACTGGGCGAGGAGAGCGAGGCCGCCCTGCTCGGCCGCGAGTGCGTGGACCGGTACCGGGACGCGTTCGGCCGGGACCATCCCTCGACGCTGGCCGTCGACTGCAACTTCGCCGCGATCCTCCGGCGGTCCGGCGAGATCGAGGCCGCCCGCCGACGGGCGGACCGGGCTCTGGAGCGGCTGCGCGCGGTGCTCGGGCCGGACCACCCCTACACCCTGCTGTGCTCGGTCATCGCCGCGAACGCGCGGTTCGACGCCGGTGACCGGGACGGGGCGTTGGTGCTCGAGCAACGCGTGTACGGACAGATGGCGCGCTCGCTCGGCGAGACCCATCCCGACCGGATCATCGCCGGTGCCAATCTGGCGGTCAGCCGGGAGGTGAAGGGCGACACGGCCGGGCTGACGGAGTTTCGCGAGGAACTCCTGGAGGTCGCGGTGCGGGTGTTCGGCCGGGACCATCCGGCCACCGAGGCGTTCCGGGCCGGCCAGCGGTGGGACTGTGAGATCGACCTGTCGCCGTACGCGTGACCCGTGGCCCGGTCGCCCGGTCAGACGTAGTTGTTGAAGGCGACGAAGCCCTGCGGTCGTCGGTGCGGGGCCGTGGCGACGATGTCGCGGATCGAGGCCGCCAGGGGGGCGGGCTTCCGGTGCAGTTCCGCGACGCGATCCGACGGCGGGTAGCTCGGGTCCGAGGCGCATCGCTCAACGTCGGGTCTCAATCCGTCCATGCCGCCTCGTTCTCTGCGTGATCGTCGACTGAGGCTACCGTGCGCGCGGGGGCCGGTCGTCGTCCGGGCCGCGCAGTCCACCCACACGGCGGAACGCCGGGGTGGCCCTGGACGCCCGCCGGGTGGATGCTGCCGGGTCACACGCCTCCGACCTGCGGGAATGCGACCGTGAGGAAAAGTGTCGTACCCCGGGGCTAGAGTTGCCGAGGCGCCAGACGCGTGCCCAGGTGACCCGGAGGACCATCGCCGGGATACCGGGCAGACCGTACCTTTTCTCTCCCGGGAGTGCACGGACCGTGACCGACCGACTGATCATCCGTGGCGCGCGCGAGCACAACCTGCGCGACGTCAGCCTCGACCTGCCGCGGGACGCAATGATCGTCTTCACCGGCCTGTCCGGTTCGGGGAAGTCCAGCCTGGCGTTCGACACGATCTTCGCCGAGGGGCAGCGGCGCTACGTGGAGTCACTGTCCTCGTACGCGCGGCAGTTCCTCGGCCAGATGGACAAGCCGGACGTCGACTTCATCGAGGGGTTGAGCCCGGCCGTCTCGATCGACCAGAAGTCCACCTCGCGCAACCCCCGCTCCACGGTCGGCACGATCACCGAGGTCTACGACTACCTCCGGCTGCTGTTCGCCCGGGTCGGTGAGCCGCACTGCCCGGTCTGCGGCGAGCGGATCTCCAAGCAGAGCCCGCAGCAGATCGTCGACCGGGTGCTCGCCATGGCGGAGGGCACCCGGTTCATGGTCCTCGCCCCGGTGGTCCGCGGCCGCAAGGGGGAGTACGTCGACCTCTTCGCCGAGCTGCAGTCCAAGGGTTACGCCCGGGCCCGGGTCGACGGCGTGGTGCACCCGCTGACCGAGCCGCCCAAGCTGAAGAAGCAGGAGAAGCACACCATCGAGGTGGTGGTCGACCGGCTGACCGTCAAGGCCGGCGCCAAGCAGCGGCTGACCGACTCGGTCGAGTCGGCGCTCGGGCTCTCCGGCGGCATCGTGCTGCTCGACTTCGTCGACCTGGCCGAGGACGACCCGCACCGGGAGCGCCGTTACTCCGAGCACCTGGCCTGTCCCAACGACCACCCGCTCGCCATCGAGGACCTCGAACCGCGGGTCTTCTCCTTCAACGCCCCGTACGGCGCCTGCCCGGAGTGCACCGGGCTGGGCACCAAGAAGGAGGTCGACCCGGAGCTGGTGGTGCCCGACGTCGAGCGCACCCTGCGCGAGGGCGCCATCCAGCCCTGGTCCGGCGGCCACACGTTGGAATACTTCCTCCGCCTGCTGGAGGCGCTCGGCGACAGCGAGCACTTCGACCTGGACACGCCGTGGCGGGCGCTGCCGTCCCGGGCGCAGAAGACGATCCTGCACGGCTCCAACGACCAGGTGCACGTGCGCTACCGCAACAAGTACGGCCGCGAGCGCTCCTACTACACCGGCTTCGAGGGCGTGGTGCAGTGGATCGAGCGCCGGCACTCGGACACCGAGTCGGACTGGTCCCGGGACAAGTACGAGGGCTACATGCGGGACGTGCCGTGCGCCTCCTGCGGCGGGACGCGGCTCAAGCCCGAGGTGCTGGCGGTCACCCTGGCCGGTCGCAGCATCGCCGAGGTCTGCGCGCTGTCCGTGGGCGAGTGCGCCGACCTGCTCGGTGCGATGACCCTCACCGACCGGCAGAAGATGATCGCCGAGCGGGTGCTCAAGGAGATCAACGCCCGGCTGCGGTTCCTGGTCGACGTCGGGTTGGACTACCTGTCGCTGGACCGGCCCGCCGGCACGCTCTCCGGCGGGGAGGCGCAGCGGATCCGGCTGGCCACCCAGATCGGCTCCGGCCTGGTCGGGGTGCTCTACGTGCTGGACGAGCCGTCGATCGGGCTGCACCAGCGGGACAACCACCGGCTGATCGAGACCCTGGTCCGGCTCAAGGGGCTGGGCAACACGCTGATCGTCGTCGAGCACGACGAGGACACCATCCGGACCGCCGACTGGATCGTGGACATCGGCCCGGGCGCCGGCGAGCACGGCGGCAAGATCGTGCACAGCGGGTCGGTGCCCGACCTGATGACCAACCCCGAGTCGCTGACCGGGGCGTACCTCTCGGGGCGTAGGTCGATCCCGGTCCCGGCGATCCGGCGGCCGCGTACGACCGGCCGGGAGCTGGTGGTGCAGGGCGCCCGGGAGCACAACCTGCGCAACATCACCGTGCCGTTCCCGCTCGGCCAGCTGATCTCGGTCACCGGGGTCAGCGGCTCGGGCAAGTCGACGCTGGTCAACGACATCCTCTACGCGGTGTTGGCGAACCAGATCAACAACGCCCGGCTGGTGCCCGGCCGGCACACCCGGATCAGCGGTCTGGAGCACGTCGACAAGGTGGTCGGCGTCGACCAGTCGCCGATCGGGCGGACCCCGCGGTCCAACCCGGCCACGTACACCGGGGTCTGGGACCACGTCCGGAAGCTGTTCGCCGAGACCACCGAGGCCAAGGTCCGCGGGTACGGTCCGGGCCGGTTCTCGTTCAACGTCAAGGGCGGCCGGTGCGAGGCGTGCAGCGGCGACGGCACCCTCAAGATCGAGATGAACTTCCTGCCCGACGTGTACGTCCCGTGCGAGGTCTGCAAGGGCGCCCGGTACAACCGGGAGACCCTGGAGGTGCACTACAAGGGCAAGACCGTCTCCGACGTGCTGGAGATGCCGATCGAGGAGGCGGCCGGCTTCTTCGAGGCCATCCCGGCCATCCACCGGCACCTGAAGACCCTGGTCGACGTCGGTCTCGGCTACGTCCGGCTCGGCCAGCCGGCGCCCACCCTGTCCGGCGGCGAGGCGCAGCGGGTCAAGCTCGCCTCCGAGCTGCAGAAGCGGTCCACCGGTCGCACCGTGTACGTGCTCGACGAGCCGACCACCGGCCTGCACTTCGAGGACATCCGCAAGCTGCTCGGGGTGCTCGAGGGACTGGTCGACAAGGGCAACTCGGTGATCGTCATCGAGCACAACCTGGACGTGGTGAAGAGCTCGGACTGGCTGATCGACATGGGCCCCGAGGGCGGTCACCGGGGCGGCATGGTGCTCGCCACCGGCACCCCGGAGGAGATCGCCGAGGTAGCGGAGAGTCACACCGGTCAGCACCTGCGGCACGTGCTCGGGCTCACCGGCGAGCCGAAGGGCTCGCCCGAGGCGACCGCCCGCGCCGCGAAGGCCAACGGCACCGCGAAGGCCAACGGCACGGCGAAGAGCGCCGGCGCGGCCGGGACGGCTGGGACCGGCGGCGCGGCCACCGCCGACGGACCGGCCAGGACCGGCGGTACGGCCAGCAAGGCCACGAAGTCGGCGGCCAAGGCGACCAAGGCGGCGGCCAAGCCCGCGAAGGCGACCAGGGCGGCGGCCGGTACCCGGGCGACGAAGGGTACCGGCACGAAGGCGCGCTGAGCTGCGGAAATTGTCCGATCGAGGACATCGGCGATGATCGACGTCCGTGGGCCACACCCTCGACCCGGTGGTATCGGTTGAACCCTCAACCGGCAGGCTGCGTGACTACTGACGTGCCGGCCGCGGAACTCGCGGCGCGGCGGTAGCCGAGAGGGAGGCTCAGCATGAGCGACGAGCAGACGATGACCACGGTGGGCCAGCAGTCCCGGCGGGCACTGCTGGCCGGCGCGGGCGCGGTCGGCGCCTCGGTCGTCCTGGCCGCGTGCGGCACCGACAAGTCGGGCGACAAGCCCACCGGGGGTGGTACCCCGGCGCCGTCCGGTGGCGCGTCCTCCGGCAGCGCCAACCCGGCCGGCAACGCGCTGGCCAAGACCAGCGAGATCCCGGTCGGCGGAGGCAAGATCTTTGGCGATCAGGGCGTGGTGGTGACCCAGCCGACGGCCGGTCAGTTCAAGGGCTTCAGCAACATCTGCACGCACCAAAATTGCCCGGTCTCCGTCATCGCCGGCGGCACGATCAACTGCACCTGCCACAACAGCCGGTTCTCGATCGAGGACGGCTCGGTCAAGGGTGGCCCGGCGAACAAGCCGCTGCCCGCCAAGGAGGTCAAGGTCAGCGGGGAGAACATCACCCTGGCCTGAGCCCACGGGATCGCGGTCCGGCCGGCACGACGCGGTGCCGGCCGGACCGTCGGCGCCGGTTGCTGACGGGGGTACGGACTAGTCTTTTCCTCGTGGCCGACCCCTCTACCTACCGTCCCGCGCCGGGCACCATCCCGGACGCACCCGGCGTCTACCGGTTCCGGGATCCGACCGGTCGGGTGATCTACGTCGGCAAGGCGAAGAGCCTGCGCAGCCGGCTCAACTCCTACTTCGCCGACCCGTGGACGCTGCACCAGCGCACCCGGCAGATGGTCACCACGGCGGCCTCGGTCGACTGGATCACCGTCGGCACCGAGGTGGAGGCGCTGCAGCAGGAATACACCTGGATCAAGCAGTACGACCCCCGGTTCAACGTCCGCTACCGGGACGACAAGTCGTACCCGTACCTGGCCGTGACGCTGGACGACGAGTATCCGCGGTTGCAGGTGATGCGTGGCGTCAAGCGCAAGGGGGTGCGCTACTTCGGGCCGTACTCGCACGCCTGGGCGATCCGCGAGACGCTGGACCTGCTGCTGCGGGTCTTCCCGGCGCGGACCTGCTCGTCCGGGGTGTTCAAGCGGGCCGGCCAGGTCGGCCGGCCGTGCCTGCTCGGCTACATCGGCAAGTGCTCGGCCCCCTGCGTCGGCACCGTCTCCGCCGACGAGCACCGGGACATCGTCAACAACTTCTGCGACTTCATGGCCGGCCGCACGGACAGCATGGTCCGCAGGCTGGAGCGCGAGATGGCCGAGGCCAGCGAGCAGTTGGAGTTCGAGCGGGCGGCCCGGCTCCGCGACGACATCGCCGCCCTGCGCCGGGCCATGGAGAAGCAGACCGTGGTGCTCGGCGACGGCACCGACGCCGACGTGGTGGCGTTCGCCGACGACCCGCTGGAAGCGGCCGTGCAGGTCTTCCACGTCCGCGACGGCCGGGTACGCGGCCAGCGCGGCTGGGTGGTGGAGAAGGTCGAGGAGCTGTCCGTCGGCGACCTGGTGCACCACTTCTGCACCCAGGTCTACGGCGGGGAGAGCGGCGAGACCGACGTACCCCGGGAATTGCTGGTGCCGGAGCTGCCGGCGGACGCCGACGCCCTCGCCGACTGGCTGTCGGAGCGGCGGGGCAGCCGGGTGACCCTGCGGGTGCCGCAGCGCGGCGACAAGAAGGCCCTGCTGGAGACGGTGGGCCGCAACGCCGGCGAGGCGCTGGCCCGGCACAAGCTGCGCCGGGCCGGCGACCTGACCACCCGCAGCAAGGCGCTCGACGAGATCGCCGAGGCGCTGGGCATGCAGACCGCGCCGCTGCGGATCGAGTGCTACGACGTGTCCCAGATGCAGGGCACCGACGTGGTGGCCAGCATGGTTGTCTTCGAGGACGGCCTGCCGCGCAAGGCCGAGTACCGCCGCTTCGCGGTGCGCGGCGCCACCGACGACCTGTCGGCGATGTCCGAGGTGCTGCGCCGCCGGTTCGCCCGCTACCTGGCGGCCCGCGCCGAGACCGGCGAGCTGGGCGAGGAGACCGCCAGCGACCCGGACCGGCCGGGCATCGACCCGACCACGGGCCGGCCGCGCAAGTTCGCGTACCCGCCGCAGCTGGTGGTGGTCGACGGCGGCCAGCCACAGGTCGCCGCGGCGGCGGCCGCGCTGGCGGAGCTGGGCGTCGACGACGTGGCGCTGTGCGGGCTGGCCAAGCGGCTGGAGGAGGTGTGGCTGCCGGACGACGAGTTCCCGGTCATCCTGCCGCGCAACTCCGAGTCGCTCTACCTGCTGCAGCGGGTCCGGGACGAGGCACACCGGTTCGCCATCACGTACCACCGGCAGCGCCGGTCCAAGCGGTTGACCGTGTCCGGCCTGGACGACGTGCCGGGCCTGGGCGAGGTCCGCCGCAAGGCGCTGCTGCGACACTTCGGCTCGGTGAAGCGGCTGGCGGCGGCCGGCGTGGACGAGATCGTCGAGGTGCCCGGCATCGGCCGGCGTACCGCCGAGGCCATCCTCGCGGCCCTGAACGGCGACGAGGGTGCCCGGGACGGCGGTGAGGGTGGTGCCCGGGACGGCGGCGTGGATACCCAGGGTGGCGGTGACGGATCCGCCGCGCCCGCCGCGACCTAGCTCCCCGCCGAGCGTCGACGGCTCGTCCCGGAACGCGGGCACCGGCCGTCGAGGCAGGTCATGCCGGGTTCCGTCCGGCAGCCGACCACGGCCACCGGCCGTAGGATCCGGCCGGCCGGACCGGTTCGGGGTCCGCGCTGGTCGGCCGCGGGTTGCCGGCGCGGTCGCGGCAGACGTACGACAGGCTCGCGTGGATCCACGCGCCGTCGTTGTCGCGCAGCACGGCGAGGCCGCAGTGCCGGCACGGCGAGACCCGGGGGTACGGCGCGGTCACCGCTCGCCGCTCTCGACCGGTGTCGTCACGTCCGGCCCGTCGTCGGCGCGTTCGGCACGGTCGCCGTCGTCGGTCCAGCACGCGCCGGCCGGTCCGGCCGTACGGTGTGGACCGGGATGTCCGGGTACGCCGACACAGGCGTCGCCCTCCGGGCCGATCATGCCGCAGAACAGCGGCTCGACGTGGTTCCACGCGTCGGCGCGGGACAGCAGCGGTACGGTCGCCGCCACCTCCGGCCGCAGCACCGAGAGTCCCTCGGCGTAGCTGGCGGCGTTGTCCAGAGCCTCGGCACGGTTGGCGGCCGGGAAGGTCAGGTGCAGCGTGTATCGGCCGAGACCGCCGTACGTGTTGCCGGCGGGCCGGGGGCGAACGGGCCGCCGGTCCCGTTCGGAGGCGTAGCGGGCCAGCAGGGCGTCGACGTAGTCGCCGGTGTCCTGGCACTCGCTCAACACCCGGTCGATCGCGGCCCGGACCGGCTCCGACACGTCCGCCCCGTCCAACGCGGCGAGCAGTTCGGCGTCCCGATCCGGCCGGGCGGGGGTGGCGGCGCCGGCCGGCCGCCAGCGGGACGAGCGGTTGTCGTTCATCGGGTTCCTCCCTGTAGTCAGGACGTCACATAGAGAGTCCTCTGCGAGCAGGAGAAATGCAACGTCATAGAATTAATTGTTTGAACCTTGACTTTTGGTGGTGTGTCGATGACGATGCGTGGTGTCTGTGAGGAGGAATGATGGCGCAGATTGCGAGTCCGACGGTCCGGGCGCGGCGGCTTCGGCGTGAGTTGGCGCGCCTGCGCAACCGAGCAGGTTTGACCGCCGAGGACGTCGCGCGAAGCCTCGACTGGCACCGAACCAAGGTCATCCGGATCGAGAACGGGCACTCCCGTCTGATGCGCAAGGACATGCAGACGCTCTTCGACCTCTACGGAACGTCGGACGAGGAGCGTGAGTCGTTGACGGCGCTCGCCCGACAGGCGCACCAGAAGGGCTGGTGGAGTGCCTACGGAGATGTGCTGCCGGACAACTATCTCGGTTTCGAGGCGGAGGCGTCGTCGATCAGCACCTTCGAGAGCTTGTACGTGCCCGGTCTGTTGCAAACCGAGGACTACGCCCGCGCGATCATCCGCGCGGGTCGGGACACGGCAGACGACGACGAGGTGGACAGGCGAGTCGCCGCTCGACTGGCGCGCAAGGCGCTGCTCGTCCGCAGCGCGCCACCGGCGCTGTGGGTAGTGCTTGACGAGGCCGTCGTGCGCCGCTTGGTCGGCGGACCATCGGTCATGCGCGGCCAGCTCGCCCGATTGGCGGAGGCGTGCCGGCTACCGATGGTCGAGCTTCAGGTTTTGCCCTTCGCTGCCGGCGCCCATGCGGCGATGGGTGGTCCCTTCACCATCCTCGACTACGCCGATGCCGCTCTCGATCCGGCCATCGTCTACGTCGACAACGACACCAGCACCATGCTGCTCGAAGACGAAAAGCAGGTGTTGCGATATAGACTCATGTTCGATCACCTGCGGGCCAAGGCCCTGGATCCGGACCGATCCGCCGACTTCCTTGCCGAGGTGGCTGACGACTATCCGGATTGAGTCCGACCAGGAGGTTCAATGGCCAGCGCCGCTTCCGCTCGCACCGTGGCGGTCTGGCACAAGAGCAGCCGTAGCAGCGCCAGCGGTTCCAACTGCGTCGAGGTGGCCGGGTTGGCGGGTGGGGTGGCGGTGCGGGATTCCAAGGACCCAGCCGGCCCGGTGCTGATGTTCGACCGGCCGGCCTGGGTTGGGTTCCTGTCCGGGCTGTCCCGCGGGTCGTCCGACCGTCGCTGACCGCCCGTACGGTCGATCGAAAGGCCGCGTCGGAGCGGGAGCGGACGGCGGCCGGACCGGTCGGCGTGGGGTGGTCGACTGCCCGTGGTTCCTCTAGCGTGCTGGGGCGACCACAGCCGACGCGGGGGATTGTGGGCCATGAATTGTCCGAGGTGCGGAGCCCAGCTCGATCATCCGGCTCAGAGCGACACCTGCGTGAGCAGTGCGGCACCCGTCATCGAACTGCCGCAGAACATTCGTACGGCCCGCTGGACGCTGTTGGTGCTGACGGTTCCGTACGTCGGGCTGGCGCTGCTCGCGGCCGCGGGCGTCGGCCGCCTTCCCGTCAGTGACCGACGTCATGATGGACAAACCGCCCTGGCCACCGCCGGCGGTTGCGCATGACCACGATGTGCGGCCGATGATCGCCGCCGGCCCCGCAGTCCTGGCGACTTACCAGGCCGGCATGGACAGCGGCGAGGCCTGCTTCGAGCACCCCGTACCCATTGGGTATCGGGCGCAAAATCACTGGTCAAGGGCCTGAAAGTGACGGGACGGATGCCAGGGGTCGCTGGACCACCGACATCCGCCCGCCGTATGGTGGCTACAGGAAAGACTGCAGCATCGCTGAGATCGGGGCTCCAACCCACGGTCCCAACACCGCGATCACGACGGCGAGGACCGTCAGGATCACGACCAGGCGGATAGTCGTCGACCATCCGCCGGTGATGGCGGCCTGCACCGTCGACCACATGTTGTGGTCGCCCTTAGGTGCAGGCCGATCTCCATCCGTAGCGCACATGGCGCCACCCCCACTGTTCACGCGGAGCCCTGCTCCGCGACCTTCCGACCTGCCTTCTGGCCTGCCGGTCTCTTGAGCCGTTTCTTTGCCGGCGCCTTGACGACGCCCGCGATCGACGCGGCTCGGCTTTCCGCCGCGGTGGCGCGCTGTAGCGCGCCACGCGCGGTCATGCTGTAGGGGTTTTCCAGGGCGCGGTGCCAAACGGCACGCAGTCCAGTAGGCGATCGCGGTTCGGCGACGACCTGCCGGTGCTCGAGCAGCACTGGTTGGCCAATCTCGGTCCGTTGGGTCCGCAGCTCCTTGTAGCCACGCTCGGCGGTCCGCTCCGAGATGCCGTACCACTCCGGCGCCCGCTCGACGGCCATGGAGAAGGTGGGCTTCTGCGTCGTCTCGGCCAGCATGATCAGGAACATGGCCTTGCCAGGCATCGCGAGCCGGTCGGCAAGGCCGCTCTTCCAGTAATCGTGCGGGATGGTGAAGTAACCCTTGCCGACGTTCTCGCCCACTCCGGGGTGCGTCCACTCTTCGCCGGACCCGTCTTCCCGAAGCGGCCGGACCAGGACCCGACGGCCACGGGGTTCGCGTTCGACCAGCTTGAACTCCGCGAGCAGGTCGAATGCCCGGCTCACGGTTTGAGTGTTCCACTTGGTGGTTTCCGTGCTGAGCATCCGAGCCCAGGTCGCGAGCAGGAACGGCTTCTCGTCGTCGAGCACCGGGACCAGCGCGTGGAGCAGGAGCAGCGCGTCGAGCGCCCGCTCGTGGCGGCCGGTGACCAGGTCCGCCAGAACCGACGCCCGGACCGTCGACCCGGCGGGCCGCTGGACGAACAGCTTGCGCATCGGCATGAAGCCGCGCTTGGCGTCGTCGAGCAGGCGCGCCCGGGCGCGGAAGCCGTTGAGCGGCTTCTCGTCCTGGATGCCAGCAAAGGGGTTACTCACGAGAAGTGACTGTACCGCATCAGGTCGCTTAATCTCGTGTGCGGGACCATCAACCATGGCTCTACCAGGTGCCAATATGGGATGCAATGCGACTCAACCTGCGATGCTGCAATGCGAGAAGACCTGTGAAGCTGCAGAGCTAGAGCGGTGGGACGGCGGCTTCGCCGCCGCTCGGGTCGACGAGACCGCTGGGCCGAGAAAAAGTTGTGCGAATCTGAGGCGCCGGGCGCATGGAGGCCAGAACTCC
Organism: Micromonospora zhanjiangensis; assembly: GCF_042650605.1. Lineage (NCBI taxonomy): Bacteria > Bacillati > Actinomycetota > Actinomycetes > Micromonosporales > Micromonosporaceae > Micromonospora > Micromonospora zhanjiangensis. The sequence continues at coordinate 49,412 of NZ_JBHSBN010000005.1, forward strand.
CGGTGTCGGGTCTGCAAGGCGTTGGAGACGACTGCGGCGGTGTCGTGCCGTGTGGCTCCGTGTCATGGGCTCCGGTCCGCTCCTGGTGCTGGGCACGGTGGTGGCGTTGGCCTTCTATGGGGCCCTGCTGATGTGGTCGATTCGGATTAGCCGTCTCGTCCAGGCACACGGCGGCCCGATCTGGATCTCCCGCAATTTGATCGGCTTGCTGGCAGTGGCGCTCTACTTCGCGCTGAACCTGCTGCCGACGGCGGCGAACCCGGCGGTATTCCATCTCCTTCGGGTGGTCAGCGCGATGTTGCTGGTCGTCAGCACGTTCATCACCGAGCGCCGACTTCGGCGGTGGCTCGCCGATCCGCACTTCCGAGCGGCGGAGACCTTCGACCTGTCGCCCGAGCCGCGACCGGAGGACTGGAACGCCAACCTCTGGGACCCTGAGGTCCAGCGGGACATCGAGCGGCGCCGCCGGCGCCAACCGACCGACTGATCGAGCGCCGGCCTCCCGGACGGCGGGGCGGTCGGTGCGGGGTGCCCCGCGGAGGGACGGGGCACCCCTTGCCGGACCGATGGAGCACCGTCGCGGCAGGCCAGACGGGACGGGCGGCCAGGGAGCCGACCGCGGCCACCAGCCCCGCATGCCCCCGTTGGCGGCCGGCCACGGCAGGCGTCCGGGCCGGTCCGGCCGGTCAAGTCTGCCGCCGCCGACGGCCCCGACCGTTGACCTTCCGCGCCACGAGAGTGCCCGTCCGTGCCACGTTTCGCCGTCCGCCGAGGTTGGCCGCGATCACCCTTCCCGGTGCCGGCTGCGGTAGGCGTGCGGTCCCATCCCGTACGTCGCGGTGAACAGCCGGCTGAAGTGGGCCTTGTCCCGGAAGCCCCACCGGGCCGCGATGGCGTGTACGGGCTGGTGGCGCAGCCGGGGGTTGTCCAGGTCCCGGCGACAGCGCCGTAGCCGGCGCAGCCGGATCTCCCCGGCCACCGTCGTCTCCTCGGCGGCGAACAGCCGGTGCAGGGTGCGCAGCGAGATGTGGTGCGCCGCGGCGACCGTCGACGGGCCCAGCGCCGGGTCGCCCAGATTCTCGTCGATGAAGGCGTGCACCCGGGCCCGCAGTGCCGTCTGCCGGGTCTCGCCCGGCAGCGCGGTCTCGACCTCCAGCCGCTCCGCCAGCAGCGCCGCGACCAGGTCCAACGCGACGTTGCCGAGCTGCTCCGCGTCGGCCGCGCGGTACTGCTCGGGATGCTCGGCCAGCCGCCGGACGTAGGGTGCCAGCAGCGCCCCGATGCCCTCGTCGGCCGGCAGCCGCACGCCGAGCAGCCGCTCCACCTTGGCCCGTGGCAGCGGCAGCGCGGCGTGCGGGATCTGCATGGTGATCGAACTGGAGATCACCGGTCCGCCGTGCGGCGCCGGCTGGTGGACGGCCTCGTGCGGGCGGGACGTGTCGATGAAGGTGAGGTCGCCGGGCCGCAGTACCGACTGCCGTCCGGACTCGATGATGATGCTCCGCCCGGCGACCGGGATCGCCAGCTGGTAGATCTCCGGGTCGGACCGCCGGATCAGCTGATCCGTCCGGCTCATCCGCAGCGACGGGTAGCCGAACGAGGTGATCTTGAACGCGCCGAGGGAGGAGATCCGCGCCCAGGCGTCGAAGTCGGCCAGGTGCTCGCTGTAAATCCGGGCCACGGCCGTCTCCTGGGCGACCAGGGCCTGCCAGAAGTCGAAGCGCTCGGCCGGTCGCAGCGGCGAGGTGGCGATGGTCTGCGTCTCGAGGATCGGTCGTCACCTCCTCCATCCGGTGGCCCTGGGCAGCGTAGCCAGACCCCGCTCGCGGCTCACCCGCAGCTCCGGCTGGCCGGGCGGTGCCGCCCGGCCCGTTCATGACACGCCCGAGGCACCCCGGACGGTTGCACCCGGTGGGGTCGTCGGTGGGTTCGGCCGGATAGAGTACGGACCTTCGGCGGAGGGCGACCGGACCGGAACGGACGGGGGACGAGTGAGCGAGTCGCACCCGGTGCGGGCGGGCCACGGTACGCGCGACGGCGACGCGCCCGCCGCGGAACCGACCCGGTCCGACATGGCGTTGGTGGTGGTCACCGGGGTCTCCGGTGGCGGGCGCAGCACGGTGGCCCGGGCGCTGGAGAACGTCGGCTACTACGTGGTGGACAACCTGCCCCAGGCGCTGATGCTGGAAATGGCCGAGCTGGCCTTCGCCGCCGGTGGCGCGACCAAGCACACCGCGATGGTGCTGGACGTGCGCAGCCGGGCGTTCTCCACCGACCTGGCCGGGGCGATCCGGGCCCTCAAGGAGCGCGGCTTCCAGCCCCGGGTGGTCTTCGTGGACGCCGACGACGAGGTGCTGATCCGGCGGTTCGAGAGCGTCCGGCGGTCGCACCCGTTGCAGGGCGACGGCCGGCTCGCCGAGGGGATCGCGATCGAGCGTGGACTGCTGGAGGAGGCCCGCGAGCAGGCCGACGTGATCATCGACACCAGCCACCTCAACGTCAACCAGTTGCGTCGCCGGGTCGAGGAGCTGTTCGGCGGGGAGGACGCCCGCCGGCTGCGGGTCACCGTGCTCTCCTTCGGTTTCAAGTACGGGCTGCCGGCCGACGCGGACTTCGTGCTCGACGCCCGGTTCCTGCCCAATCCGTACTGGGTGCCGGAGTTGCGGGAGCACACCGGCCGCGAGGAGGCGGTCAGCGAGTACGTCCTCGGGCAACATGGCGCGGTGAGCTTCGTCGAGACGTACGCCCGGTTGATCGGCGCGACGGCGCCCGGGTTCGAACGCGAGGGCAAGCGCTACCTGACCGTGGCGGTCGGCTGCACCGGCGGTAAGCACCGCAGCGTGGCCATCGCCGAGGAACTGGCCTCGCGGCTGCGGCTGGCCCGGCTCTCGGCCCACACCCACCACCGGGACCTGGGGCGCGAGTGAACGCCACGAAGGTGGTCGCCTTCGGGGGCGGCCACGGCCTTTCCGCGTCCCTGCGTGCCCTGCGGCACTGCGCGCCGCAGCTCGACCTGGACATCACCGCCGTGGTGACGGTCGGCGACGACGGCGGGTCGAGCGGCCGGTTGCGGGCCGAACGGGACGCCCTGCCGCCGGGCGACCTGCGGCAGGCGCTGGTGGCGCTGGCCGGTGATCATCCGGCCATCCGGCGCAGCGCCGAGCTGTTCCAGCACCGGTTCGCCGACCGCGGTGCCCGGCGGGGCGTACCGGCGGGGCCGGCCGCGTCGGACGGACCGGCGGAGCGGACGGCGGGAGGTCCGCCGGGCCGGGCCGTCGCCGCTGGTGCGGCCGGCGATCCGCTGGCCGGGCACGCGGTGGGCAACCTGGTGCTGCTGGGCCTGATGGAGCAGCTCGGCGACCCGATCGCGGCGCTGGACCACGCCGCCGCCATGCTCGGCGCGGTCGGCCGGGTGTTGCCGATGACCTGCCGCCCGGTCGAGATCGAGGCCCGGGTCCGCGGCGCCGACCCGGCCCGACCGGACGAGGTCGACACGGTACGGGGTCAGCACGCGGTGGCCGTAACCCCGGGCCGGGTCGAGTCGTTGCATCTGACACCGGCCGATCCGCGGGCGTGTGCGGAGGCGGTGATCGCGGTCGCCGAGGCCGACTGGCTGATCTTCGGGCCAGGGAGCTGGTACACCAGCGTGATCCCGCACCTGCTGGTGCCCGACCTGGCCGCCGCGATCGTGTCCAGCCCGGCCCGCCGGTTGGTCACGCTCAACCTTGCGGCGGAGAAGGAGACCCTCGGATTGTCGGTTGCCGATCATCTTGTGGCGCTCGGCGGCTACCTGCCGGAGCTGAAAGTCGACCTGGTTCTCGCCGACGGCAAGGCGGTCGGCGATCCCGAACCGGTCGAACGTGCGGCAGAATCGCTGGGTGCCCGGCTGCTGCTCGCCCCGGTCGCCGTTCCGGACGGCTCGCCGAGGCATGACCCGGTCGCCCTGGGAGCGGCGCTGGTGCCCGTCCTGGGCGCCGATCGTTAAGCACGTACGAATCACCGGCATCCCGCCGGAACCGGCCCGTGAGGTGACGAGACAATGGCGATGACGGCTGCGGTCAAGGACGAGCTGAGCCGGGTCGACGTGCCCAAGCCCTGCTGCCGTCGGGCGGAGATGGCGGCCCTGTTGCGGTTCGCCGGTGGACTGCACATCGTCTCCGGGCGGGTCGTCGTGGAGGCCGAGCTGGACACCGGGGCGGTGGCGCGCCGGCTGCGGCGGGAGATCGCCGAGGTGTACGGCTACTCCAGCGAGATCCACGTGCTCGCCTCCGGCGGACTGCGCAAGGGCAGCCACTACATCGTCCGGGTGGTCAAGGACGGCGAGGCGCTGGCTCGGCAGACCGGCCTGCTGGACGTGCGCGGACGCCCGGTGCGCGGCCTGCCCCCGCACGTGGTGGCGGCCAGCGTCTGCTGCGCGGTGGCGGCCTGGCGGGGCGCCTTCATGGCGCACGGCTCGCTCACCGAACCGGGCCGCTCCAGCGCGCTGGAGATCACCTGCCCCGGTCCCGAGTCGGCGCTGGCCCTGGTCGGGGCGGCCCGCCGGATCGGCATCACCGCCAAGGCCCGCGAGGTGCGCGGGGTGGACCGGGTGGTGGTCAAGGACGGCGACGCGATCGCCGCGCTGCTGACCCGGATCGGTGCGCACTCCAGCGTACTGGCCTGGGAGGAGCGCCGGGTGCGCCGCGAGGTACGGGCGACGGCCAACCGGCTGGCCAACTTCGACGACGCGAACCTGCGCCGGTCGGCCCGCGCGGCGGTGGCCGCGGCCGCCCGGGTCACCCGGGCGCTGGAGATCCTGGCCGACGACGCGCCCAACCATCTCACCTCGGCCGGTCACCTGCGGCTGGAGCACCGGCAGGCCTCGCTGGAGGAGTTGGGGGCGCTGGCCGACCCGCCGTTGACCAAGGACGCCATCGCCGGGCGGATCCGACGGCTCCTCGCACTGGCCGACAAACGGGCCCGTGACCTGGGGATTCCGGACACCGAGGCGGCCGTCACGCCGGACATGCTGGTGGTCTGACGGCCCCGGCCGACAGCCGGGCCGAGGGCGCCCAACCGGGAGTCCGGGGCGGATTGTGCCCCGCAGCAGCGCAGTCCACCGGGCTCCGATAGGGTCGCAGCGTACGGCGACGGTGCCGGGCGCTCGGCTCCCGCGCCGTAGCCCACCGCCTCGGGCGGTCAGGTCTCCGGGCCGCGGCGGGGTGGCCGAGTTGTTGACAGCGGCCGACTCCATTGGTCGGCGCACCACATTCCGTCGGCCATCGGCTGCGGCCGGCGGACCAGAACGCGAGGAGATGGAACCTGTGACCATCCGGGTTGGCATCAACGGCTTCGGCCGGATCGGCCGCAACTTCTTCCGGGCGGTGCTCGCCTCCGGGGCCGACATCGAGGTGGTCGGCGCCAACGACCTCACCGACAACGCCACGCTGGCTCACCTGCTGCGCTACGACAGCATCCTGGGTCGGCTGCCGCAGGAGGTCAAGGCGAGCGCCGGCGAGATCAGCGTCGGCGGCAAGACGCTCAAGGTGTTCAGCGAGAAGGACCCGGCCAAGCTGCCCTGGGGCGACCTGGGCGCGGACGTCGTGATCGAGTCGACCGGCTTCTTCACCGACGGCACCAAGGCCAAGGCGCACGTGGACGGCGGCGCCAAGAAGGTCATCATCTCGGCGCCGGCCAAGAACGACGACTTCACCGTCGTGATGGGGGTCAACGACCACGACTACGACCCGGCCAAGCACACCATCATCTCCAACGCCTCCTGCACCACCAACTGCCTCGCCCCGCTGGCCAAGGTGCTGCACGACACCTTCGGCATCGAGCGTGGCCTGATGACCACGGTGCACGCGTACACCCAGGACCAGAACCTGCAGGACGCCCCGCACAAGGACCTGCGTCGGGCCCGGGCCGCCGCGATCAACGTGGTGCCCACCTCGACCGGTGCGGCCAAGGCGATCGGCCTGGTGCTGCCGGAGCTCAACGGCAAGCTCGACGGGTACGCCCTGCGGGTGCCGGTGCCGACCGGCTCGGCCACCGACCTCACCGTCGACCTGGCCCGCGCGGCCACCGTCGACGAGGTCAACGCGGCGTTCAAGGCCGCGGCGGCGGAGGGCCCGCTGAAGGGCTACCTGACCTACTCCGACGAGCCGATCGTCTCCTCGGACATCGTCACCGACCCGTCCTCCTGCATCTTCGACTCGGGCCTGACCAAGGTCGTCGGCACGCAGGCCAAGGTGGTCGGCTGGTACGACAACGAGTGGGGCTACTCCAACCGCCTCGTCGACCTGGTCAAGCTGGTGGGCTCGTCGCTGTGAGTGCGAGGAGTGAGCTTGCGAGCCCCGCAGTCACGAACGGAAGGTTGGCTCGGTGAGCATCCGTAATCTCGACGACCTGCTCGCCGAGGGGGTGTCAGGTCGGCGCGTGCTGGTGCGCGCCGACCTGAACGTGCCCCTCGACAAGGGCGACGGCCACATCACAGATGATGGCCGGATCCGGGCGGTGCTGCCGACGCTGACCGCCCTGCGCGACGCGGGCGCCCAGCTGGTGGTCTGCTCGCACCTGGGCCGCCCCAAGGGCGAGCCGGACCCGAAGTACAGCCTCGCCCCGGTCGCCGAGCGGCTCGGCGAGCTGCTCGGCTCGCCGGTCGCCTTCGCCGCCGACACGGTCGGCGACGCCGCCCGGCAGGCGGTGGACGGGCTGGCCGACGGGCAGGTCGTCCTGCTGGAGAACCTGCGGTTCAACAAGGGGGAGACCAGCAAGGACGAGGCCGAGCGGGGCGCCTTCGCCGACCAGCTGGCCGGCTTCGCGCAGGCGTACGTGGACGACGCGTTCGGTGCCGTGCACCGCAAGCACGCCAGCGTGTACGACGTACCGGCCCGGTTGCCGCACTACGCGGGCCGGCTGGTGCTGCGCGAGGTGGAGGTGTTGTCCGGGCTCACCGGCGACCCGGAGCGGCCGTACGTGGTGGTGCTCGGCGGGTCGAAGGTCTCCGACAAGCTCGCCGTCATCGAGGCGCTGCTGCCGACCGTCGACCGGCTGCTCATCGGCGGCGGGATGTGCTTCACCTTCCTGAAGGCCCAGGGGCACCCGATCGGCACCTCGCTGCTCGAGGAAGACATGATCGACACCTGCCGTTCGCTGCTGGAGCGCGCGGCCGGCAAGATCGTGCTGCCGGTGGACGTGGTGGCCGCGGCGGCGTTCGCCCCGGACGCGGAGCACGAGACGGTGCACGCCCACTCGATCCCGCGTGACCGGGTCGGGCTGGACGTCGGTCCGCGTACGGTCGCGGAGTTCGCGGCCGAGATCGGCACCGCCCGGACCATCTTCTGGAACGGCCCGATGGGGGTCTTCGAGATGCCGGCGTTCGCCCACGGCACCCGCGGGGTGGCCGAGGCGATCGCCGAGGTGAAGGGCTTCACCGTGGTCGGCGGCGGGGACTCGGCGGCGGCCGTGCGCGCGCTGGGCCTGGACGAGAACGCGTTCGACCACATCTCCACCGGCGGGGGAGCCTCGCTGGAATACCTCGAGGGCAAGACCCTCCCCGGCATCGCAGCCTTGGAGCAGTAGCGGTGAGCGCGAGGAGTGAGCCGGTCCTGCGAGCCCCGCAGTCGCGAACGAAGGACGAATGATGGCAACCGCCACCCGCCGACCCCTGATGGCCGGCAACTGGAAGATGAACCTCAACCACCTCGAGGCCATCGCCCTGGTGCAGAAGCTCGCGTTCAGCCTGAACGAGAAGCAGCTCACCGACGTGGAGACGGTGGTGCTGCCGCCGTTCACCGACCTGCGCAGCGTGCAGACCCTGGTGGACGGGGACAAGCTGCTGATCGGCTACGGCGCGCAGGACCTGTCGCCGTTCCAGTCCGGCGCGTACACCGGGGAGATCTCCGGCGCGCAGTTGGCCAAGCTGGGCTGCCAGTACGTCGTGGTCGGCCACTCCGAGCGGCGGGCCTACCACTACGAGGACGACGCGCTGGTCAACGCCAAGGTGGCGGCGGCGCTGGTGAACGGGTTGACCCCGATTCTCTGCGTGGGCGAGGGACTGGAGGTCCGTGAGGAGCTGCGGCACGTGCCGCACTGCTGCGGGCAGCTCGACGCGGCGTTGCAGGGCCTCAAGCCGGAGCAGGTGGCCGGGCTGGTCATCGCGTACGAGCCGATCTGGGCGATCGGCACCGGCAAGACCGCTACCCCGGAGAACGCCCAGGAGGTCTGCGGCGCGGTCCGCGAGCGGGTGGCCGAGACGTTCGGCAAGGAGACGGCCGACCAGGTCCGGATCCTGTACGGCGGCTCGGTGAAGGCCGCCAACATCGCCGGGATCATGGCCCAGCCGGACGTGGACGGGGCCCTGGTCGGCGGCGCGAGCCTGGACGCCGAGGAGTTCGTGCAGATCTGCCGGTTCCCGGAACACATCAGCCGCTGATCGCTCGCTATCCTTGACGAGCCCGCCCGCCGGTCGGTGCCACCGCGTCTGGCGACAGGCCGGGCGAGGACCGCAACGAGAGGACTGACCCGACCATGCCCATGTGGTTCGCCTACACGATGATCGCCCTGCTGATCATCACGAGCGTGCTGCTCACCCTGCTGATCCTGCTGCACCGTGGCAAGGGCGGCGGCCTGTCGAGCATGTTCGGCGGTGGGGTCAGCTCCAGCCTCGCCGGTTCCTCGGTGGCGGAGAAGAACCTCGACCGCTACACCGTTCTGGTGGGAATCGTGTGGTTCGCCTGCATCGTCGGGCTGGGCCTGTGGCTCAAACTCGCGATGAAGTCACCCGCGTGACAAACGCTCGTTAGTCGTACAATCTGCGCGCGGCCCGTTTTCGGGCCGCGCGCAGTTTCTTTTCGCACCATCGCGTCGCACCGCCGCAATTCGGGCGGTGACCCCTCTCGACGACAGGAGCGAACAGCCGTGCGTGGCAACGCCATCCGGGGCACCAGAGTCGGTGCCGGTCCGATGCGGCCGGTCGAGCGGGGCGAGCCGGCGCCCCGTCGTACGGTCACCTACTGGTGCGCCGCCGGCCACCGGACCGAGGTCCAACTGGCCGCCGAGGCGGCCCCGCCGGCCGAGTGGGACTGCCCGCACTGCGGGCAACCGGCCGGCCAGGACGCCGAGCACCCGCCGGGCCGGGCTCGCGCCGAGCCGTACAAGTCGCATCTGGCCTACGTGAAGGAGCGGCGCAGCGAGGCCGAGGGCGAGGCGATCCTGGCCGAGGCCCTCGCGGCGCTGCGCCGGCGGCGCAGCGAGCGCTGACCCGCCCACGACTGACGGCCCGGTCGACCCGGTCGGCCCGGTGGATGGTTCCCGGGCGGCCCGGCCGGGGCGGACACGATTTCGGCCCCACACCGAAAATGTAGTGGCTACTACATCGATGATGTGGGGCCGAAATCGACACCCGTCGCCGAGCGACATTCGAGATCAAACTGATCGACGTCACGAATCAGCGGAGGCTGCGGAAGGTGGATTTCACCTCCGCCGCCGCCGCGCGGTCCAACTGCCAGATGGTGCGGCCCACCCCGTGTACGCCCGCCGCCGGCACCTGCACCGGTCCGGCACCGGACAACGCGACGCCGACCGCCCGTGCCTTGTCCGGCCCGGCGGCCACCAGCCAGACCTCCTCGGCCGTGTTGATCGCTGGCCGGGTCAGGGTCAACCGCACCGGTGGCGGTTTCGGGCTGCCGCGTACCGCGCTCACCGGTCGGGTCTCGTAGCCGACCGGATGCTCGGGGAAGATCGAGGCCACGTGTCCGTCCTCGCCGACCCCGAGCATCAACACGTCGAAGTGCGGCAGGGTCGCCGTACCGGGCCGGGCCGCGGCGGCCAGGGCGGCGGCGTACGCGGCCGCTGCCGCCTCCGGATCGTCACCGGTGTCCGGGGCGTCCGACGGCGGCATCGGGTGGATCCGGGCCGGGTCGAGCGGCAGCGAGTCCAGCAGCGCCTCCCGGGCCTGGGTCTCGTTGCGGTCCGGATGCCCGGCCGGCAGGAACCGCTCGTCGCCCCACCAGACGTCGACCCGGGACCAGTCGACGGCGTCCCGGGCCGGCAGGGCGCCCACCGCCCGGTGGGCGGCCGCGGCGATCCGGCCGCCGGTCAGCACGATGTCGGCGTGCCCCCGCTCGGCCTGGGCGTCGATGATCTTCACGACCAGCCGGGCGGCGACGGCCTGGGCCAACAGCTCACTGTCGGCGTGGACGACGACGCTGGCCTCGCTCACGACGCGGAACCCCCGCCGGCCCAGTACGCCTGCCCGCCGGCTGCCGGGGCGGCGGAGCCGCCGCCCGGACCGGTCGCGCCGCTGGTCGGCGTCGAACCCGTTGCCGGGGTCGAGCCGGTCCGCTCCGCCGAACCGGTCTGCGTCGCGGCGGCGGTCGCCGGAGCGGTCGCCGCCGCATCGGCCGACGCGGAGTCCTCGGGCGTCGGGCCGGGTCCGGTGGGACCGGCGTGCGCGGTCACCCCGGCCTCCGCCCGGTGGGCGGTCGCCGGATCCTTCCAGACGTGCACCCGCTGAGCCGGCCGGGAATCCAGTCCCTTGACCCCCGTCTCGGCGCAGAGCGCCTCGGCGTACACCTGGTCGGCGTCCAGCCGGCGCAGTTCCTCGGCCAACTCCTCGCCGACCGGCCGGCGCACCAGGGGCAGTTCCCGGTCCTGCTGCCCGGTCCGGCGGAACAGCGCCATGCTGTCCTGCCGCTGCAGCAACAGCTCGTCGCCGTTGGCGCAGTGCAGCTCCACCGACCGCATCCGGGGGAACTCGTCGGTGTGCTTCCGGTCGACGTCGATCCCCAGCCGGGCCTTCAGCCAACCCGACATCAGGGCGGCGGTCGGGTCGGTACGCGGTGCCACCACGGTGGCGCCGGTGATCCGGGCCGCGGTGGTGTCGAAGGCCCCGGCGACCAGGGTCCGCCACGGGGTGATCCGGGTCCAGGCCAGGTCGGTGTCACCGGGGGCGTAGTCCACGGCCCGCTGGTGCAGCGCCTTGATCGGGTCGGCGGACAGCGCCACGTCGGTGATCCGGCGGTCGGCCACCACACCGAGGAAGTCGTTGGCGATCTGCTCCGGCGGCTCGTCGTACCACCAGGTCACCACCGGCACGTCCGGCACCAGCAGCGGCATCACCACCGACTCGGCGTGCAGGGCCAGCCGGCCATACATCCGGGTCACCACCGCCTCGCACGGACCGAGCCGGCCACCGACCACGATCTCGGCGTCCAGCCGGTTGCGGTCCCGTTCCACGTCCGAGCGGACCACCACCAGCAGCCGGCACGGGTGCGCCGCCGCGGCGATGGTCGCGGCGGCCTCGGCCTCCCGGACCCGCTTCTCGTCCACCACCACGATCAGGGTGAGCGCCATGCCGCTCGCCACCCCGCCGGCGCTGCGCCGCTCGGCCGCCAGCGCCTTGACCACCTCGTTCCCCGTGGTGTCCCACAACCCGATCACTGTGCCCACCTTCCGTTCGCGACTGCGGGGCTCGCAAGCTCACTCCTCGCGCTCACAGCGCCCACCCTTCGTTCGCGACTGCGGGGCTCGCAAGCTCACTCCTCGCGCTCACGCACGCCTCCAGGACCGGCCGTCGCGGGCCAGCATCTCGTCGGCCGCCCGTGGTCCCCACTCGCCGGCCCGGTAGGGCTCCGGTTCGGTGCCCGCCCAGGCAGCCTCCAGCGGGTCGACGACGTGCCAGCTCTGCTCGACCTCGGCCGCGTCCGGGAACAGGGTCCGGTCGCCGATCAGCACGTCCAGCACCAGCCGCTCGTACGCCTCCGGGCTGGACTCGGTGAACGCCTCGCCGTACTGGAAGTCCATCGCGATGTCGCGGACCTCCATGGTGCTGCCGGGCACCTTGGAGCCGAACTTCAGCACCACGCCCTCGTCCGGTTGCACCCGGATGACCAACTGGTTGTTGCCGAGCATCTCCATGTCGGCGGCGTTGAACGGCAGGTGCGGCGCCTTCTTGAACATGATGGCCACCTCGGTGACCCGCCGCGGCAGCCGCTTGCCGGCCCGGATGTAGAACGGCACCTCGGCCCAGCGGCGGTTCTGGATGTTCAGCTTCACCGCCACGTACGTCTCGGTGGTGGAGTCCGGCGGTACGCCCTTCTCGTCCTTGTAGCCGACCGCCCGCTCGCCGGCCACCCAGCCCGGCAGGTACTGCCCGCGTACGGTGTCGCGGAGCGGGTCGGCGGGCAACTTGATGGCCCGCAGCACCTTGAGCTTCTCGGCCCGGATCTCCCGCGCGTCGAAGCTGGTCGGCTCCTCCATCGCCACCAGGGCGAGCAGTTGCAGCAGGTGGTTCTGCAGCACGTCGCGGGCCGCGCCGGCGGAGTCGTAGAAACCGGCCCGGGAGCCGATCCCGACGTCCTCGGCCATGGTGATCTGTACGGAGTCGACGTACTTGGAATTCCACAGCGGCTCGAACAGGTTGTTGGCGAACCGCAGGGCGAGGATGTTCTGGACGGTCTCCTTGCCCAGATAGTGGTCGATCCGGAAGACGTCGTCCCGGGTGAACACGTCGTCGACCAGGTCGTTGAGTTCCTTGGCCGACGGCAGGTCGTTGCCGAACGGCTTCTCCACCACCACCCGGCGCCAGCCGCCGCACCGCTCGTTGTCGGCCATCCCGGTGCGGGCCAACTGCTTGAGCACCACCGGGAAGGCCGCCGGCGGGATGGAGAAGTAGAAGGCGGCGTTGCCGGCGATGCCGTGGCTCTCCCGCAGGTCGTCCAGCGTCTGGGCGAGGCGGTCGAACGCGGCGTCGTCGTCGAACGACCCGCCGACGAACTTGATGTTGCCGGCCAGCCGGGCCCACACCTCGTCCCGCCACGGGGTCCGGGCGTGCTTGCGGGCCGCCTCCCGGGCCAGCGACTCGAAGTCGCCGTGCCCCCAGTCCCGGCGGGCGAACCCCAGGACCACGAAACCGGGTGGCAGCAGCCCCCGGTTGGCCAGGTCGTAGACGGCGGGCAGTAGTTTTTTCTGGGCGAGGTCGCCGGTCACCCCGAAGATGACCAGAGCACACGGCTCCGGGATCCTCGGCAACCGACGGTCCTGCGGATCGCGCAGCGGATTCACCGCGCCCTCCTTCTCGGTCGTCCCCTGGCTCATCCCTCAGCCCGCAGGCTACGCGCCGCGTCGAGCAGTTGCGCCACCCCGGCCGCGCGGTCGGTCAGGTGCAACCGCAGCAGCGGACGGCCGCGCCCGGCCAGCGCCTCGCGGTCACCGGCGGCCTGCGCCGCCTGCAACTCGCCGAAGCTGTACGGCTTGCCGGGCACCGGCAGGTCGTCACTGACCGCGCCGGTGATCTGGAGGAACGAGCCGAGTTGCGGACCACCCTTGTGGTACTGCCCGGTCGAGTGCAGGAACCGTGGCCCCCAACCGAAGGTGACCGGCCTGCCGCCGGCCGCCGCCAGCAGTTGCCGCAGCTCGGCCACCGGCGCGTCGGCAAACCGGTCCAGGTAGGCCATCACCGCGAGGTAGCCGCCGTCGGGCAGCTCGTCGAGCAGCCGGCGCAGCGCGCCGGTCAGGTCGTCGCCGGGCGTACCGGTGGGGGTGTAGCCCTCGACCGCGCCCTGGGTGAACGCCGGGGTCTCGTCGGGCAGTCCGGCGGACAGGATCCGGTTGGTGTTCTCCTTGGACTCGGTGACGTTCGGCTGGTTGAACGGGTCGATGCCGAGCACCCGGCCGGCGACCGCCGTGGCGTACTCCCAGGCCAGGAACTGGGCGCCGAGCGGGCCGTTGACGGCCACGTCCGGACCCGGTCCGTCGCCCGGTACGGTCGCCGGCGGCTTCGCGCCGCCGTAGCTGACCGTCAGCACGTCGGGGCCGTGGGCGCCCGGGGCGTCCGGGGCCTCGACCACGACGGGCAGGATGCCGAGGCCGTCCTTGCCGGTCGACTCGGCGATCAGCTGCTCGGCCCAGTCGCCGAGCCCCTCGATGCCGGTGCCGTCGGAGACCAGGGCGACCTTGTCCCGGTTCGTCGTGGCGGCGGTGCCCAGGGCCGCGCCGAGGGCCAGGCCGGGGTTGTCCTTCTCGCCGGCCAGGGCCTGCGCCAGTTCCTCGGCCTCGTCCAGCAGGTCGGCCACCTCGACGCCGACCAGCGCGGTCGGCACCAGGCCGAACGCGGTCAGCGCCGAATACCGGCCGCCGACGTCCGGGTCGGCGAGCACCACGAAGGCGCCCATCTCGGCGGCGGTGTTCTCCAGCGGCGAGCCGGGGTCGGTGACGATGACGAAGTGCCGGCCGGCCTCGGCCTCGGTCAGGCCGGCGTCCAGGAACGCCTGCCAGTAGGCCCGCCGGTGGCTGTCGGTCTCCACCGTGGAGCCGGACTTGCTGGAGACCACCACGACGGTGCGCTCCAGCCGGTCACCGAGGGCGGCCCGGACCTGGCCCGGATCGGTGGTGTCCAGCACGGTCAGCGACCTGCCCAGGGTACGGGCGATCACCTCGGGCGCCAGCGACGAGCCACCCATCCCGGCGAGCACCACGTGGTCGAGGTCGCCCAGCTCGGCCTTGAGTTCGGCGAGTTGGGGGAGCAGTTCCCGGCTGCGCCGGTAGGTGTCCACCCAGCCGAGCCGGATCTTCGCCTCGTCCTCGGCCTCCGGCCCCCACAGGGTGGGGTCCTTGGCCATCAGCTTGCGCGGGACGTCCTCGGCGACCAGCGCCGCACGGGTGGACGCGGGGGCGGACCTGTCGACCGTCTCCGCGCCGGACACGGCCAGGCCGGCCGCGGCGTCCGTGAAGGACCGCACTGCGTCGCTCACGCATTTCCTCCCGCCTGCTGGGCGACCTCGGCGTTCGCGCCGGCGGCCTGGTTGGGCTTGCCGGAACCCTTGGCGGCGGCGGTCAGCGACTTGGCCACCCCTTCGAGCAGTTCCTTCCAGCTCACCTCGAACTTCTCCACGCCCTCGCGCTCCAGCGTGGCGATCACGTCGGCGAAGTCGACGCCGGCCGCGATGATGTCGTCCAGGGTCTTGCGGGCCTCGTCGTACGAGCCGGTGATGGTGTCGCCGGGCACCTCGCCGTGGTCGGCGAAGGCGTCGATGACCGCCTCCGGCATGGTGTTGACGGTGCCGGGGGCGATCAGTTCCTCGACGTAGATCACGTCCCGGTAGTCCGGGTTCTTGGTGGAGGTGGACGCCCACAGCGGCCGCTGCGGGTGCGCACCGGCGTCGGCCAGCGCCTTCCACCGGTCGCCGGCGAAGACCTTCTCGTAGCGCTCGTACGCCAGTCGGGCGTTGGCGACGGCGGCGCGTCCCTTGAGTCCCAGCGCGCGCTCTTTAGCGGAACTGTCCGCGGCCTCGCCGGCTATCCGATCCAATCGCTTGTCGACCTCGGTGTCGACCCGGGAGACGAAGAACGACGCCACCGAGGCGATCTTGGACAGGTCGTGGCCGTTCGCCTTCGCCTGTTCCAGTCCAGCCAGGAACGCGTCCATCACCTGCGAGTAGCGGTCCAGCCCGAAGATCAGCGTGACGTTGACACTGATCCCCTCGGCGAGCGTCGCGGTGATCGCCGGCAGGCCGGCCTCGGTGGCCGGGATCTTGATGAACAGGTTCGGCCGGTCCACCAGCCACCACAGCGACTTGGCCTCGGCCGCGGTCTTCTCGGCGTCGTGCGCCAGTCGCGGGTCGACCTCGATCGAGACCCGGCCGTCCACGCCGTCCGACGCGTCGTACGCGGGGCGCATCACGTCACAGGCCCACCGCACGTCGTAGGTGGTGGTCATCCGGACCGCCTCCTCGACGCCCAGACCGCGTACGGCGTGGTCGCGCAACTGCCAGTTGTACTCGTCGGCGTCGCTCAGCGCCTTGGCGAAGATGGTCGGGTTGGTGGTCACCCCGACCAGGTGCTTCTCCCGGCGCAGCTGGTCCAGCCCGCCGGAACTGAGTCGTACCCGGGAGAGGTCGTCGAGCCAGACCGCCACGCCGGCGGCCGTGAGTTCGCCCAATCTGTCCGTCATCGTGTAGACCTCGTTCCTCAGTTGCCGGTGGTGTTGCCGGTGATGGTGCCGACCCGGGTGAGCGAGGCGTGCGCCGCCGCCACCACCCGGTCGGGCGTGAAGCCGAACTGCTCGAACAGCACGGTGTGCGGGGCGCTGGCGCCGTAGTGCTCCAGGCTCACCGCCTCGCCGCAGTCGCCGATCAGGTCGTGCCAGGACATCGCGATCGCGGCCTCGACGCTGACCCGGGCCTTGACCCCACGCGGCAGCACCGTCTCGCGGTACGCCTCGTCCTGCGCCCGGAACCACTCCTGACAGGGCATCGAGACGACCCGGGTCGGTGTGCCCTCGGCCTCCAGCCGCTCCCGCGCGGTCAGGCAGAGCTGCACCTCGGAACCGGTGCCGATGAGGATCACCCGCGGCTGTCCGCCGGAGGCCTCGGCCAGCACGTAGCCGCCCTTGGCCACCCCGTCGGCCGGGGCGTACTGGTCCCGGTCGACGGTCGGCAGCGGCTGCCGGCTCAGTGCCAGCGCGGTCGGCCGGTCGGTGTGCTCCAGCGCCAGCCGCCACGCCCAGGCGGTCTCGTTGGCGTCGGCCGGCCGGACCACGTCCAGGCCGGGGATGGCGCGCAGCGCCGACAGGTGCTCGATCGGCTGGTGGGTCGGGCCGTCCTCGCCCAGCCCGATCGAGTCGTGCGTCCAGACGTACGTCACCGGCAGCTTCATCAGCGCGGCCAGCCGGACCGACGGGCGCATGTAGTCGCTGAAGACCAGGAACGTGCCGCCGTAGACCCGGGTACCGCCGTGCAGCGCGATGCCGTTCATGGTGGCGCCCATGGCGTGCTCGCGGATGCCGAAGTGCAGGGTGCGGCCGTACTCGTTGCCGGGGAAGTCCTTGGTGGCGTGGTCGCTCGGGACGAACGACGGCTCGCCCTTCATGGTGGTGTTGTTGCTCTCGGCCAGGTCGGCCGAGCCGCCCCACAGCTCCGGCAGCACCGGGGCGAGCGCCTCCAGCACCTTGCCGGACGCGGCCCGGGTGGCGACCCCCTTGGGGTCCGCCGGGAAGGTGGGCAGCGCGTCGGTCCAGCCGGTCGGCAGCGTACGGGTCCGCATCCGGTCGTACAGCGCCTTGCGCTCCGGATCGGCCTTGGCCCACTTCTCGTACGCGGAGTCCCACTCCGCGTGCGCGGCGCGGCCCCGCTCGGCGACCTGCCGGGCGTGCGCCAGCACCTCGTCGTCGACCTGGAAGGTGCGGGTCGGATCGAAGCCGAGCAGCTCCTTGGTGGCCGCCACCTCGTCGGCGCCCAGGGCCGAGCCGTGCGACTTGCCGGTGTTCTGCTTGTTCGGCGCGGGCCAGGCGATGATGGTGCGCAGCGCGATGAACGACGGGCGGCCGGTCTCCGCCTTGGCCGCCTGCAGCGCCCGGTAGAGGGCCTCCACGTCCTCGTGGTAGTCGCCCTGGTCGGCGTCGCCGGTGCGCCAGTCGACGGTCTGCACGTGCCAGCCGTACGCGGCGTAGCGGGCCGCCACGTCCTCGCTCTTGGCGATCCGGGTGTCGTCCTCGATGGAGATCTCGTTGTCGTCGTAGATCAGCGTCAGGTTGCCCAGCCGCTGGTGCGCCGCGAGCGAGCTGGCCTCGTGGCTGATGCCCTCCTCGATGTCACCGTCGGAGGCGATGCACCAGATGTTGTGGTCGAAGACCGACCGACCCACGGCCGGGTCCGGGTCGAACAGGCCGCGCTCGCGGCGGGCCGCCATCGCCATCCCGACCGCGTTGCCGATGCCCTGGCCGAGTGGACCGGTGGTGGTCTCGACCCCGGCGGTGTGGCCGTGCTCCGGGTGACCCGGGGTCAGCGATCCCCACTGCCGCAGCGCCTGCAGGTCGGACAGCTCCAGCCCGTACCCGGAGAGGTAGAGCTGGATGTAGAGGGTGAGGCTGGAGTGACCGGCGGAGAGCACGAACCGGTCCCGGCCGGCCCAGTCCGGGTCGGTCGGATCGTGCCGCATGATGCGGTTGAAAAGCAGGTACGCCGCGGGCGCGAGGCTCATCGCGGTGCCCGGGTGGCCGTTGCCGGATTTCTCCACGGCGTCCATGGCCAGCACCCGGACGGTGTCTACGGCCCGGCCGTCGAGGTCGGACCAGTTGAGCGGATCGTGCGTGGATTTGTTTTCAGCCACGATGGTGTGCTCCTCGGCATGTGGGCGGAACCCTCACTGGTGACCCTATCGAGCGTTCCTAGACGTGCGCGTCCGGATCTGTTCACGCATCACATACCCCTTCGGTTCGGTGCTCAGTCGGCCGACGGGGGCCCGGGATGTGACCGCCCGCACCCTTGACGGGTCGGCCGGGCAGCGAGAACGGCGACGCGTAGGCTGTCGGTCGGCGCACGGACCGCTCCGGCCGGCGCCGAATCCGCCCACTGCGCCGATGCCGGAAGGTGGCAATCCGTGAGCATGATCACCGAGCGCCCCGCATCCACCACCGCCGGATCGCCGGCCGGGCCGGTGCCGGCGGGCCGCGCGGCGGCGGGCCGGCGGGACCTCGGGGCGGTGATCCGGGCGTACGTGGCGCTGACCAAGCCGCGGATCGTCGAGCTGCTGCTGGTGACAACGGTGCCGACGATGCTGCTGGCGGCCGGTGGGATGCCCCCGCTGTGGCTGATCGCCGTGGTGCTGGTCGGTGGTTCGCTGGCGGCGGGCGCGGCCAACGCGCTGAACTGCTACATCGACCGGGACATCGACCAGCTGATGCGCCGGACCAAGCGCCGGCCGTTGCCGCAGCACACCGTCGCGCCGCGCAGCGCCCTGGTGTTCGGGCTGGTGCTCGCCGTGGTCTCGGTGACCCTGATGGCGGTCTTCACCAACTGGTTGGCGGCCGGGTTGACCGCCGCCGCGATCGCCTACTACGACATCGTCTACACCATCTGGCTCAAGCGCACCACGACGCAGAACACCTTCTGGGGTGGGGCCTGCGGGTCGGCGCCGGTGCTGATCGGCTGGGCCGCGGTGACCGGCTCGCTGAGTCCGGTGGCGTGGGCGCTGTTCGCGGTGGTGTTCTTCTGGCAGATGCCGCACTTCTACGCGCTGGCCATCAAGTACAAGGCGGACTACGCCCGGGCGAGCATCCCGATGCTGCCGGTGGTCGCCTCGGTACGCCGGGTCAACGCGGAGATCATCCTGTTCGCCTGGCTGACGGTGGGCTCCTCGCTGGCCGTCTGGGCGCTCGGGGCGAACCTGATCTACGGCGGCACCGCCGCGGTGGTCGGCGCGGTCTTCCTGATCGAGGCGCACAAGCTGTGCCGCCGGGCGAGCCGGGGCGAGCCGGTGAAGCCGATGCGGCTGTTCCACTGGTCGAACACCTACCTGACCATCCTGTTCCTCGCCGTGGCCGTCTCCGCGCTGCTCTGAGCCACTGACCCTGCGGCGTTCCGGCGGGCGGGCGTGTTGGTCCTAACGGTCCTGCCATGATCGGCCGAATGGGTGACCTTTCCCAGCCATTCATCGACGACTTGCCTTCTATGGTCTATGTCCGGGTTTATCCGACCTCCCAAAATCGCCTATAGGTGGAAAAATCACGGGGTTATCGCTGTGGTCAATCTTAAACCTCCGGGTAATTGGCATCACAAATTGTCCGTAACTCGGCGGCGGACGAAGGTCGCTCTGCTTACAGTTCCCGCATGGCAGATGGTTCCGATACGACGCTGACGACCGAGCAGACCCAGGCCCCCAACGGCCTGGTTACCGGCCTCCGGTCGTTCGCCGCCGGACACGGCGGCGCGAAGGCGGTCATCGAGTACGTCGGCAAGCGGGGGGCACGCATCGTCCTCGTCGGGGCGGACGGCGTCTGGGCGGACCAGTTCGCCGCCGGTACCGACGTCGCGCGCCACGCGTGCGACGAGGCGGGAGTTGCCGTCGAGAATGAATGGGAGCGGGAACTGATGGACCAGATGCGGCCGAGCAACGACCTGTGGCGGTCGATGTCCCGACGCACCATGGCCCGATAGAAGCCTTGGCAGGCATCCACGCGGCCCGGGGTAGCTCCCGGGTCGCCCTCATTAGTTGCGGTGAATTCCCCCAGCTCGACGAGGACGACCGGCTGCTGATCGCGCCGCTGGCCGAGCGCGGCGTCCGGGCCGAACCGGTGGTCTGGGACGCCCCCGGGACCGACTGGACCGACTACCGGCTCGCGGTGCTCCGTTCGACCTGGGACTACGCGCCGCGCCGGGACGAGTTCGTCGACTGGGCGGCGACCGTACCCAACCTGGCGAACCCGGCCGACGTCGTGCGATGGAACACCGACAAGCGGTACCTGGACACGCTGTCCGCAGCCGGGGCACCCACCGTGCCGACCACCTGGGTCGAACCCGGTGACAGCACCTGGCGGCCACCCGACCACGGCGAGTACGTGATCAAGCCGGCGGTCAGCGCCGGCAGCCGGGACACCGGCCGCTACGACCTGGCCGATTCCGATCACCGGCGGCTCGCCGCCGAGCACGTCCGGCGGTTGGCCGGGGCCGGCCGGCTGACCATGGTGCAGCCGTACCTGGCCGCGGTGGACACCGTGGGAGAGACCGCCCTGCTGTACTTCGCCGGGCCGGCGGGGTTGGAGCTCAGCCACGCGATCCGCAAGGGCCCGCTGCTGACCGGCCCGGACCTCGGCGTCGACGGTCTGTTCCGGCCCGAGACGATCGAGCCCCGGACCCCGTCGCTCGAAGAGGCGGCGATCGCCCGCAAGGTGCTGGCGCTGCTGCCCCACGGGTACGCCGACCGGCTGCTCTACGCCCGGGTGGACCTCATCCCCGGCCCCGACGGCCGCCCGGTGCTGGTGGAGTTGGAGCTCACCGAGCCGTCCCTCTTCCTGGCCCACGGCCGGGACGCCCCCGCCCGCCTCGCCGACGCCATCGTCGCCCGCCTGGCCTGACCCGTACCCCGCCCCGCCCGAGACGGCAATGTCCCGGATTTTGCTGCCTCAGCTTGCGGAGGAGGCAGCAAAATCGGGGACATTGCTGTGATCTTGGCCCTGGGTGGTGGGGAGGGTGGTGGCTGGGGTGCGTTCGCGGGTGGAGTAGTGCAGCGCGAGGGTGGCCAGCCAGACCAGGCAGGAGCCCAGCATGTGCGCGCCCACCAGGAGTTCCGGCAGGTGCGTGAAGTACTGGACGAGGCCGATCAGGCCCTGGCCCAGTTCGACGGCGATCAGCACGAGGGCGGCCCGGGCCGGGCCGGTGGCGCCGACCGCGCGCATCGCGAACCAGGCCGCGAGGGACAGGCCGATCAACAGGAAGACCGCGTCGGCGTGCAGTTGGGAGATCAACTCAGGGGAGAGGCCGTTGCGGGCCGCGCCGTGGTCGCCGGCGTGCGGGCCGCTGCCGGTCACCCAGGTCCCGATCACCAGCACCGCCGCGCTGACCACGGTGACCAGCAGGGTGAGCCGGCGCAGTGGTGTCGGTACGGTCGGGGTCACCGGTCCGTCCGGCTCGGCGACCCGCCGCCAGAAGGCGTACGCCGCCCAGAGCACCGCCATCGAGGCCAGGAAGTGCAGGCCGACCACCCAGGGATTCAGGTGGGTGAGCACGGTGATGCCGCCGATCACGCCCTGCGCCGGGATGCCGAGGAAGACCGCCACGGCCAGCGGCAGCAGCGCCCGTCGGCGGGGTCGGTCCAGCAGCACCAGCACCAGGGCGGCCAACGCGATCAGACCGACCACGAAGGTGACCATCCGGTTGCTGAACTCGATCACCCCGTAGATGCCCATTTCGGGCGTCGTCACGTAGGACCCGTCCGTACAGCGCGGCCAGGTCGGGCAGCCCAGCCCGGATCCGGTCAGTCGGACGGCGCCGCCGGTGACCACGATCGCCACGTTGGCGACGACGGAGGCCAGCGCGACCCGGGACAGGGTGTTTTTGCTCAGGTAACGGCCGGTTCGGCTCACGTCGGTCATCGTACGCGGGGATTTGATCATGCTGAGCGTGACGTCCCGGTCGCGGTGGTCCGGATCACCGGTTCGGGGATTTGCGGGCCTTCCCTGAAATACGTAACGTTGGCGTTGTGAAAAACGCGGCGATGCTCTCCGAGCAGGAGCCGACGGCCGGTTCGGCCGTCGGCCCCGCCGCGTCCACCCCGGCGGCGGACCAGGTCTACCCGACCGCGGACCAGCCCGGCCCAGACGGCCGGACCCGGGACCGGGTGATCCAGCTCCTGTTGGCGCGGGGGGCGGCCACCGCCGCCCAGCTCGGTGCCGCGCTGGGGCTCAGCCCGGCCGCGATCCGCCGCCACCTGGACGCCATGCTCGACGAGGGTGACGTGGTCTCCCGTCAGCAACCGGTACGCGGGCACCGGCGGCGCGGACGACCGGCCAAGGTCTTCGTGCTCACCGACGCGGCCCGGATCCGCTGCGGCACCCACACCTACGACGGGATGGCCACCGCCGCGCTGCGGTGGATCGCCCGCTCCGGTGGACCGGAGGCGGTCTACGCGTTCGCCGCCGAACAGGTGGCCGCGCTGGAGACACGCTGTCGGGCGGCCATGGAGGGCGCCGGCGACGACCCGTTGGCGCGGGCGGAG
This sequence comes from Micromonospora zhanjiangensis, assembly GCF_042650605.1. Classification (NCBI taxonomy): domain Bacteria; kingdom Bacillati; phylum Actinomycetota; class Actinomycetes; order Micromonosporales; family Micromonosporaceae; genus Micromonospora; species Micromonospora zhanjiangensis. Next base: position 71,885 of record NZ_JBHSBN010000005.1, read on the forward strand.
GCTCTCGCCGGGGTGCTCACCGCGGAGGGCTACGCTGCCAACGCGTCCACGATCGCGACCGGCGGGCAACTGTGCCAGCACCACTGCCCGGTGGCCCATGTGGCCGCGGAGTTCCCCCAGCTGTGCGAGGCCGAGACCGCGGTGATCTCTCGCCTGATCGGCACCCACGTGCAGCGGCTGGCCACCATCGCGCACGGCGACGGGGTGTGCACCACGCACATCCCGGCCCAGTCGCGGCAACCGGACCGCCCCGTGCCGGCCCCGGCCGACGCGGGCCGCACCACCTCCGCGCCGGTGCCTGCCGGCGCGGACGACCACACGACCGGTAACACCGTCACCACTGTGAGGACAGATAAATGACCGAGCAGATCGTCCAGCCCCTGACCCAGGAGGAGCAGCTCGCCGCCCTGGGCCGGTACGAATACGGTTGGGCCGACTCCGACGTGGCCGGTACGGCCGCCCAGCGCGGCCTCAGCGAGGCGGTGGTGCGGGACATCTCCGCCAAGAAGAACGAGCCCGAGTGGATGCTCGACCTGCGGCTGAAGGGTCTGAAGCTGTTCGGCCGCAAGCCGATGCCGGCCTGGGGCGCAGACCTCACCGGGATCGACTTCGACAACATCAAGTACTTCGTCCGGTCCACCGAGAAGCAGGCCGCCAGCTGGGAGGACCTGCCCGAGGAGATCAAGAACACCTACGACCGGCTGGGCATCCCGGAGGCCGAGAAGCAGCGGCTGGTGGCCGGCGTCGCCGCCCAGTACGAGTCCGAGGTGGTCTACCACAAGATCCGCGAGGACCTGGAGGAGCAGGGCGTCCTGTTCCTCGACACGGACACCGCGCTCAAGGAGCACGAGGACGTCTTCAAGGAGTACTTCGGCACGGTGATCCCGGTCGGCGACAACAAGTTCGCCGCGCTGAACACCTCGGTCTGGTCCGGCGGCTCGTTCATCTACGTGCCGAAGGGCGTGCACGTGGAGATCCCGCTGCAGGCGTACTTCCGGATCAACACCGAGAACATGGGCCAGTTCGAGCGGACGCTGATCATCGTCGACGAGGGCGCGTACGTGCACTACGTCGAGGGCTGCACCGCGCCGATCTACTCGTCCGACTCGCTGCACAGCGCGGTCGTCGAGATCATCGTGAAGAAGAACGCCCGGTGCCGGTACACGACCATCCAGAACTGGTCGAACAACGTCTACAACCTGGTCACCAAGCGCGCCGTCTGCCACGAGGGCGCGACCATGGAGTGGGTCGACGGCAACATCGGCTCCAAGGTGACCATGAAGTACCCGGCGGTGTACATGACCGGCGAGCACGCCAAGGGCGAGGTGCTCTCGGTGGCGATGGCCGGCGAGGGCCAGCACCAGGACGCCGGCGCCAAGATGGTGCACGCCGCGCCGCACACCTCCTCGACCATCATCTCCAAGTCGATCGCCCGGGGCGGCGGCCGGACCTCCTACCGGGGCCTGGTCCAGGTGCTGGAGGGCTCGCACCACAGCCGCAGCACGGTCAAGTGCGACGCGCTGCTGGTGGACACCATCTCCCGGTCGGACACCTACCCGTACGTCGACATCCGCGAGGACGACGTGTCGATGGGGCACGAGGCGACCGTCTCCAAGGTCAGCGACGACCAGCTCTTCTACCTGATGAGCCGGGGCCTGAGCGAGGACGAGGCGATGGCGATGATCGTCCGTGGCTTCATCGAGCCGATCGCCAAGGAACTGCCGATGGAGTACGCGCTGGAGCTCAACCGCCTGATCGAGCTGCAGATGGAAGGCGCCGTCGGCTGAGCCGGCACCCGGCGGATCCGACGACAGATCACGTTCGCGCAGTAGGACAGGATGAGATGAGCACGCAGGCAATCGCGCCGCCCACGACCAAGTCGCAGGCGCTGCGCTCGTACGACGTCGCGGACTTCCCGGCCCTCACCGGGCTGGAGGAGGAGTGGCGGTTCACCCCGCTGAAGCGGCTGCGCGGGCTGGCCACCGGCACGCCGGCCGCCACCGGCGCGATCCGGCACGAGTACGGGCAACTGCCGCCCGGCGTGACGGTCACCCCGATGCCCCGGAAGGACCCGCGGGTGGGCAGCGTGCTCACCCCGTTCGACCGGGTCAGCGCCCTGGCCTACGGCGCCGCCGAGCAGGCGGTGCTGGTGTCGGTGGCGGCGGACGCGGTGCTCGCCGCGCCGGCGCTGGTCCGGGTGATCGGCGGCGGCACCGACGGGGTGGCCTACGGGCACACCTTCGTCGAGGTCGGCCGGTTCGCCGAGGCGACCGTGGTGCTGGAACAGGTCGGCTCGACGACCCTGGCCGACAACGTCGAGGTCGCGGTCGCCGACGGCGCGAAGCTGACCCTGGTCACGGTCGCCGACTGGGCGCCGGACGCGGTGCAGGCCCAGCATCTCAAGATCCGACTCGGCCGGGACGCCAAGGTCAACCACGTCCAGGTCACCCTGGGCGGCGACCTGGTCCGGCAGTACACCAGCGTGGAGTACGCCGACCGGGGCGGCGAGGCGGAGCTGTACGGCCTCTACTTCGCCGACGGCGGGCAGCACCAGGAGCACCGCCAGCTGGTCGACCACTCCGTACCGGACTGCCGCAGCTACGTCGGTTACCGGGGCGCGTTGCAGGGCGCCAGCGCGCACACCGTCTGGGTCGGCGACGTGCTGATCCGGGCCGCGGCGACCGGCACCGAGACGTACGAGATCAACCGCAACCTGGTGTTGACCGACGGCGCCCGGGCCGACTCGGTACCGAACCTGGAGATCGAGACCGGCGAGGTGGCCGGCGCGGGCCACGCCAGCGCGACCGGCCGGTTCGACGACGAGCAGCTGTTCTACCTGATGGCCCGGGGCATCCCGGAGTCCGAGGCGCGCAAGCTGGTGGTCCGCGGCTTCTTCGCCGAGCTGATCAACAAGATCCCGGTCGAGGAGCTGCGCGAGCGGCTCGGCCAGGCGATCGAGGACCGGCTGCTCAAGGCGGGTGCCTGATGGCCGAGCCGATCCGGATCTGCTCCGCCGAGGACATCCCGAAGGGGACCGCGATCCGGGCCACCGTCGACGACACCGACCTGGCCGTCGTGCACGCCGAGGACGGCAACTTCTACGCCGTGTACGACGAGTGCTCGCACGCCGCCGTGGCGCTGTCCGAGGGCGAGGTGGACGGCTGCACGCTGGAGTGCTGGCTGCACGGTTCCCGCTTCGACCTGCGCACCGGCGAGCCGACCGGGCTGCCGGCCACCGAACCCGTACCCGTCTATCCCGTCGAAGTCCGCGACGGCGACATCTACGTCGCTCTGACGCCGAGCAATGGAGTAACCGCACCATGAGCGTTCTGGAGATCCGCGACCTGAAGGTGTCGGTCAAGCTGCCCGAGGGTGAGCTGAAGCCGATCCTGGCGGGCGTCGACCTGACCGTGAAGGCAGGGGAGACGCACGCAATCATGGGCCCGAACGGCTCGGGCAAGTCCACCCTGGCCTACTCGATCGCCGGCCACCCGAAGTACGAGATCACCGGCGGCACGGTCACGCTCGACGGCGAGGACGTGCTCGCGATGACCGTCGACGAGCGGGCCCGGGCCGGACTGTTCCTGGCCATGCAGTACCCGGTCGAGGTGCCGGGCGTGTCGGTGGCCAACTTCCTGCGTACCGCCAAGACCGCCGTCGACGGCCAGGCGCCGAAGCTGCGCACCTGGGCCGGCGAGCTGCGCGGCGCGATGGAGCGGCTGCAGATGGACCCGGCGTTCGCCCAGCGCAACGTCAACGAGGGCTTCTCCGGCGGCGAGAAGAAGCGGCACGAGATCGTGCAGCTCGAACTGCTCAAGCCCAAGGTGGCCGTGCTGGACGAGACCGACTCCGGGCTCGACATCGACGCGCTGCGGGTGGTCAGCGAGGGCGTCAACCGGGTCCGCGAGACCGGCGAGACCGGCCTGCTGCTGATCACCCACTACACCCGGATCCTGCGCTACATCAAGCCGGACTTCGTGCACGTCTTCGTCGGCGGTCGGATCGTCGAGGAGGGCGGCCCGGAGCTGGCCGAGCAGCTCGAGGCCGAGGGTTACGAGCGGTACGTCGCCGGCGCTGGTGCCGCGCGGGCCTGAGTCAGAGCCGACAGCGAAGGGGCGCCGCCGAGATGACCACCATCGCGATCCCGCCGGGCATGCCGCAGTACGACGACGTGCCCCGCTTCGACGTCGACCGGGTCCGGGCCGACTTCCCTATCCTGTCCCGGGAGATCAACGGCCACCCGTTGGTCTATCTCGACAGCGCCAACACCTCGCACAAGCCGCGCCAGGTGCTCGACGTGCTGCGCGACCACTACGAGCGGCACAACGCCAACGTGTCCCGGTCGGTGCACGCGCTGGGCACCGAGGCCACCGAGGCGTACGAGGGGGCGCGGGCGAAGGTCGCGGCGTTCGTCAACGCGCCCAGTCCGGACGAGGTGGTGTTCACCAAGAACTCCACCGAGGCGATCAACCTGGTCGCGTACGCCTTCTCGAACGCCTCGCTGGAAGCGGACGGTGACCCCAGGTTCCGGCTCGGTCCCGGCGACGAGGTGGTGATCTCCGAGATGGAGCACCACTCGAACATCGTGCCGTGGCAGCTGCTCTGCCGGCGCACCGGCGCCACGCTGCGCTGGTTCGGGGTCACCGAGGGCGGCCGGCTGGACGAGAGCAACCTCGACGAGCTGGTGAACGAGCGCACCAAGCTGGTGTCGCTGGTGCACATGTCGAACGTCCTCGGCACCGTCAACGCCACCGCCCGGATCACCGAACGGGTCCGCCAGGTCGGCGCGCTGCTGCTGCTGGACTGCTCGCAGTCGGTGCCGCACATGCCGATGGACGTGGTCGACTACGACGCCGACTTCATCGCCTTCACCGGGCACAAGATGTGCGGGCCGACCGGCATCGGGGTGCTCTGGGGCCGGGGTGAGCTGCTCGCGGCCATGCCGCCGGTGCTCGGCGGCGGCTCGATGATCGAGACGGTGACGATGGACGGGTCGACGTTCGCGCCGCCGCCGGCCCGGTTCGAGGCGGGCACCCCGCCGATCGCCGAGGCGGTCGCGCTGGGCGCCGCGGTCGACTACCTGACCGGGATCGGCATGCGCGCCGTCCAGTGGCACGAGAAGGAGCTGACGGCGTACGCGCTGGAGGCCTTCGGCACGGTGCCCGGCCTGCGGGTGTTCGGGCCGAACGTGCCGATCGGTCGGGGCGGCACGATCTCGTTCGCCCTGGACGGCGTCCACCCGCACGACGTGGGTCAGGTGCTCGACGCGCAGGGCGTACAGGTGCGGGTGGGACACCACTGCGCCCGCCCGACCTGCGTCCGGTACGGCGTACCGGCGATGACCCGCGCCTCGTTCTACCTGTACACCACCACGGGTGAGATCGACGCCCTGGTGCGGGGGCTCGAACAGGCGCGGAAGGTGTTCGGCTGATGCAACTGGACCAGCTCTACCAGGAGATCATCCTGGACCACTACAAGCACCCGCACGGGCGGGGCCTGCGCGATCCGGCCGATCCGGCGCTGCGCGTCGCCGAGGCGCACCACGTCAACCCGACCTGCGGCGACGAGGTGACCGTCCGGGTGGCGGTGGACGCGGACCTGCTGGCCGACATCTCGTACGACGGGATGGGCTGTTCGATCAGCCAGGCGTCGGCCAGCGTCCTGCACGAGCTGCTCAGTGCCCAGCGGCTGGACGAGGCCCGGGTGGTGCACGGCGCGTTCGTGGAGTTCATGTCGGGCCGGGGCCAGGTGACGCCGGACGAGGCGTTGCTGGGCGACGGTGTGGCGTTCGCCGGGGTGGCCCGGTTCCCGGCCCGGGTGAAGTGCGCCCTGCTGCCGTGGATGGCGTTCAAGGACGCGGTGGCCCGGGCCGGCGTGGAGATGAGTCCGGAGGTAACGGCATGAGGGACGTCATGAGCGAGCGTGGCGAGGAAACGAGCGAGGAGAGCGGAACGATGGACGGCACCGACGCGGCTCCGGCGACCGCGGGCGCGGTGGCCGCCTCGGTCGGCGCGGACGAGGCTCCGGCGACCGCCGGTGACGTCGCTCCCGTGTCCGGCGGGGCGACTCCGGCCGCCGAGGACCGAGCCGCCGATGCCCCGGCCGCCGACGCCCCGAGCGCGGGCGGTGGCAAGGCGGCCGTCGCCGATGTCGAGGAGGCGATGAAGGACGTCGTGGACCCGGAACTCGGGATCAACGTGGTCGACCTCGGCCTGGTCTACGGGGTGCACGTCGACGACGGGAACGTGGCCACCCTGGACATGACCCTGACCTCGGCGGCCTGCCCGCTGACCGATGTGATCGAGGACCAGACCCGGCAGGCGTTGACCACCGGTCCCGGTGGCGGCCTGGTCGACGACTTCCGGATCAACTGGGTCTGGCTTCCGCCGTGGGGTCCGGACAAGATCACCGACGAGGGCCGCGACCAGCTTCGCGCCCTGGGTTTCAACGTCTAGCCGTCGGAAGCGGGAACTCCGGTCGGCGGGTGACGGTACGACGCCGAGCGAGACGGACGCGGCCACGCCCGGCCCACCCCGAGCCCCGGTCGCCCGGTGGGACGACCGGGGTGAAGTCGGGCGGGCCACCCGGAAAATAGGTCGACCCGAGGACGCGGCAGGGCTTTGGATGGGGTGGTGACGTCGCCGTACCCGTGCCGACCGCGTCCCGTCCCGGCGATCACCGCCGGCCGGCGACAGCGTCGCGCCTCGACGTCCGGCAGGTCCCACCGTCCGCCGTCGTGACCGCCGCCGTACTGGCCGGCCTGGTGGCCGGCTACGGCGTGGCGATCCCGGTCGGTGCCATCGCGGCGCTGGTTCTCGGGCTCAGCGCCCGGCACTCGTTCCGGGTCGGCGCGGCCGCGGCACTCGGGGTGGCGACCGCCGACGGCCTGTACGCGGCCGTCGCGGTGCTCGGCGGGGCCTCGCTCGCGGCACTGCTCGCGCCGGCCGCCGGCCCGCTGCGGCTGGTGGCCGCCGGCGTCCTGCTCGCGATGGCCGCGTACACGGTGGGCGGCGCCCTCCGGCGGCACCGCGCACCGACCGGCGCCACCTCCGCCGAGCGGGCCGGTCTCGGCCGGCCCGGGCGGGCCTACGCCGGCCTGCTCGGCCTGACCCTGCTCAACCCGCTGACGGTGGTCTACTTCGCGGCGCTGGTGGTCGGGCGGCAGGGCGCCGGACGGTTCACCCCGGCGACGGCGGTGGCCTTCGTGCTCGGCGCGTTCGCCGCGTCGGCGAGCTGGCAGCTGCTGATCGCGGGCGGCGGGTCGCTGGTCGGTCGGCTGCTGGCCGGCCCGCGCGGCCGGCTGGCCACCGCACTGGTCTCCGCGACCCTGATCGCGGTGCTCGCCGTCGACCTGCTGCGCTGACCGCGCCGGCCGTTGTCCGGGCGGCACGGGACGACCCCGGTCATCAGACCGAGGATGACCGGGGCCGTGCCCGCCTGCGCCGGGCGTTCAGATCGAGCCGCTGAAGGTGTCGCACTTGCGCGGGTCGCCGGTGTTGAAGCCCTGCTCGAACCATTTCTGCCGCTGCGCCGACGTGCCGTGGGTGTACGAACCCGGGTCGTTGCCCCGGCCGGACTTCTGCTGGATGGCGTCGTCGCCGATCGCGCCCGCGGTCTTCACCGCGTCCTGGATGTCCTGCTGGTCGATGGACTTGAAGATGGCCTGGCCCTTGCTGTCCTTGGTCTCGGTGGCGTGGTGCGCCCAGGAGCCGGCCAGGCAGTCGGCCTGCAGCTCCAGCCGGACCGAACCGGAGTTCGGGCCGGTCTTGCCGTCCTGGGCCTTGGCCTCGATGCCGAGCAGATCCTGGACGTGGTGCCCGTACTCGTGGGCCAGCACGTACGGCTGCGGGAACTCGCCCTTGACCCCGAACTCGGACTTCAGCACGTCGTAGAAGGTGAGGTCGATGTAGACGAGCTTGTCCGCCGGGCAGTAGAACGGGCCGACGCCGGAGTCGGCCTGACCACACCCGGTGCTGACGTTGTTGCTGAAGAACTCGGTGTTCGCCGGCTTGTACTGCTGGCCGAAGGCCTCCGGCATCGCCGTCTTCCAGTACGCCTGGATCGAGTTGATGTACAGCACGTTGCGGCAGTCCTGCTTCTTGGTGGCGTCCGGCGCCTTGCACTCGGCGTTCAGGCTGGAGTTGTCCGCCGGCTGGTCACCGCCGCCCCCGCCGCCCAGTTGGCTGATCCCGAAGCCGCCGCCGACCAGGGCGACCAGCACCGCGATGATGATGCTGATCAGGCCGCCCCGACCGCCTCCGCCGCCGGGGATCGGGAAGCCCATCCCGCCGCCTCCACCGCCTCCGCGCCGGTCGTCCACCTGACTGGTGTCGATCTCCGCGTTCTCGTTGAGTTCCATCACGACCCCGATCGCTGAATCATCCTGTTGTCACGCGTTAGCCGCCGGACGGGTCCGGAGGGCATTTCGGTACCCGGTGATCTTGCTTGGTAATCCGCGCGGCGCTCCGCCCGGGTGGCCCGGTACAATCGACGCGTGCTGCTCTGCGAAGACTGACCCGCTCCGGGGCGACGGGAGGCAGTATCCCCGCCGGCCGGTTCGCGTGCGCCCATGAGCCAGCCTTCGACCTGCGAGAGCGAGTTTTCCCGACATGATCACTGTCTCCGGCCTGGAACTGCGCGCCGGTTCCCGGATCCTGCTGTCCGACACCACCCTGCGGGTGCAGCCGGGAGACCGGATCGGCCTGGTCGGGCGAAACGGCGCGGGCAAGACCACCACCCTCAAGGTGCTCGCCGGCGAGGGCCAGCCGTACGCCGGGCAGATCGACCGACGCAGCGCCATCGGCTACCTGCCACAGGACCCGCGGACCGGTGACCTGGAGGTCACCGGCCGGGACCGGGTGCTCTCCGCCCGCGGCCTGGACGTCCTGATGGCCGACATGAAGCAGATCGAGCAGCAGCTCGCCGACGGCGCCGACGACCGGCTGGTCCGCCGGTACGGCGCGCTGGAGGACCAGTTCGCCTCGCTGGGCGGGTACGCGGCCGAGGCCGAGGCGGCCCGGATCTGCGCCAACCTGGGTCTGCCGGACCGGGCCCTGGCCCAAACCATCGGCACCCTCTCCGGCGGTCAGCGGCGGCGCATCGAGCTGGCCCGGATCCTGTTCCGGGACGCCGGTGAGAACGGCGGCGGCATCCTGCTGCTCGACGAACCGACCAACCACCTGGACGCCGACTCGATCACCTGGCTGCGTAACTTTCTCTCCGGCCACAAGGGCGGGCTGGTGGTGATCAGTCACGACGGCTCGCTGCTGGAGTCGGTGGTCAACAAGGTCTGGTTCCTGGACGCCACGCGCTCGGTGGTCGACGTGTACAACCTCGGCTGGAAGGCGTACCTGGAACAGCGGGAGACCGACGAGCGTCGTCGCCGCCGGGAACGGGCCAACGCCGAGAAGAAGGCCGGCGCGCTGATGGCCCAGGCGGACAAGATGCGGGCCAAGGCCACCAAGACGGTGGCCGCGCAGAACATGGCCCGCCGGGCCGAGAAGCTGATCTCGGGCCTGGAGGAGGTCCGGGTCGCCGACAAGGTGGCGAAGGTGCGGTTCCCCAGCCCTGCCCCGTGCGGCAAGACCCCGCTGACCGCCACCGGCCTGTCGAAGTCGTACGGGTCGTTGGAGATCTTCGCCGACGTCGACGTCGCGGTCGACCGCGGCTCGCGGGTGGCCATCCTCGGCCTCAACGGTGCCGGCAAGACGACCCTGCTGCGGATGCTCGGCGGGCTGCTCGAACCGGACACCGGCGAGGTCCGGCCGGGGCACGGTCTCCGGCTCGGCTACTACGCCCAGGAGCACGAGACCCTGGACGTCGAGCGGACCGTGCTGGACCACATGCGCAGTGCCGCGTTCGAGCAGACCGACACCGACCTCCGCAAGATCCTCGGCGCGTTCCTGTTCTCCGGCGAGGACGTCGACAAGCCGGCCGGGGTGCTGTCCGGCGGCGAGAAGACCCGGCTGGCGCTGGCCACGCTGGTCTGTTCCGGGGCCAACGTGCTGCTGTTGGACGAGCCGACCAACAACCTGGACCCGGTCAGCCGCGAGCAGGTGCTGGACGCCATCGCCCGCTATCCGGGCGCGATCGTGCTGGTCACCCACGACCCGGGCGCCGTGCTCGCGCTCAAGCCGGACCGGGCGATCCTGCTGCCGGACGGCGACGAGGACGCCTGGAGCGACGACCTGCTGGAACTGGTCGAACTCGCCTGAGCCGCCGCCGACCCGGGGCTCGCCGCCACCAGTACGCCTATTCCGACGTATTGGCCGACGACGATCTGCCCGGGTCGTGGCCGACCGCTCGTCCGGGCGGAAAGGAAGAGCACCGTCAACGCGACCAGATCGTCGATGTCGGTGCCGGCGAAGACGGCCACCGCGCCGAAAACGGTGCTCAGCAGGTCGGTCACGGCGAGCAGGCTACGGTGCGACCCGGGGTGGCGGCCCCGGTGCCCCGGCCGGACACCGGTCGTCGCCCCCCGCCGCTCACGCTATCGGGAAACTGACATTGCTGTGCGTGTCGGTTGGCGAAGAGTTGATATCTGGCGCATGATCGTTCGAGGCGGTCTAATAGGTGGGACCGTATCGAACCGCACAGTCTGCGACGTGAGGAATCAACATGGCAGCCACCGGCACAGCCACCAGCACAGAGAAGGGTCGCCGGATCGTCGGGACGGAGCGCCAGACGCTCGCCAAGGACCTGGTGAAGCGGTACACGTCCGGCGAGAGCATCCGCGCCCTGGCGGCCTCGACCGGCCGTTCCTACGGGTTCATCCACCGGGTGCTCACCGAGTCCGGCGTACAGCTGCGCCAGCGCGGCGGTGCCCGGCGCCGCAAGAAGGCGTGATCCGTCCGTCAGCCTGGCCCGAAGCCGCCCCGAATCGGGGTCCCCGGTGACCGCGGTGGACAGCGGCGTACGGCTCGAATGCGCCGGGCCGGTGGCGACGGTGACGTTGTGCCGGCCCGACGTGCTCAACGCGCAGACTCCCGCGATGTGGCGGGCGATCGCGGACTTTGCCCGTGACCTGCCCGGCGACGTCCGGGTCGTGGTCGTGCGCGGCGAAGGCCGCGCCTTCTCCGCCGGGCTCGACCGCGCGGTGGTGGCCGGCGCCGGCGACGGTTCGCTGGCCCGGTTGACCACCCTTCCGCCGGAGCGCGCGGCCGACGAGATCGCCGGTTTCCAGGCGGCCTTCAGCTGGTTGCACCGGCCCGACCTGATCTCCGTCGCCGCCGTGCGGGGGCACGCCATCGGCGCCGGCTTCCAACTCGCCCTCGCCTGCGACCTGCGGGTGCTGGCCGAGGACGCCAGCCTCGCGATGGCCGAGGTGACGCTGGGCCTGGTGCCCGATCTGACCGGGACCAAGCGCCTGGTGGATCTGGTCGGCTACGCCCGGGCGCTGGAGATCTGTGTGACCGGCCGGCGGCTGGACGCGGCCGAGGCCGCGCGGCTCGGGCTGGCCACCGTCGTGGTGCCCGGCGCGGACCTGGACGCCACCGTCGGCGACCTGACCGGCGCGATCCTGGCCGGCAACCGGGACGCGATCGTCGAGATCAAGGCGTTGCTCGCCGGTGCCGGCGAACGGTCGGCGGCCGATCAGCTGCGGGCCGAGCGGGAGGCGCAGGTCCGGCGGCTGCGCGATCTCGCGGGAGTCGGCGAATAGCGGCCGGCTGAGCCGGCCGGCGGCGGTAAGGACCGTCTGGGAAGAAACGGGTTACTTCGCGGGTTGTCGTAGGCGTCGGGAAGACTGGGTCCGCACGGACCGGAGACCGACACATGACACGGAGGTGACGGGTGACCCACCCGATGGCCGGCGGAGGCATGGGCGGCAGCTGGAGCATGCTGCGGTCGATGCGCAACAAGGACGAGGTCTCCGGGCACCGGCTGAGCCGCGGCACGGCGCGCCGCATCGTCGCTTTCGCCCAGCCCTACCGGCGGGACATCGTCGTCTTCCTGGTGACCGTGGTGATCTCCGCCGTCATCGGGGTGGCCACCCCGGTGCTGGCGGGCGACGTCGTCAACGCCATCACCAAGGGCGGCTCCACGGCGGGCGCCACCGTCGTCCGGCTGGCCCTGGTCATCGCCGGGCTGGCCGTCGTCGACGCGCTGTTCTCGCTGGCCCAGCGGTGGTATTCGGCCCGCATCGGCGAGGGCATCATTCTCGACCTGCGCACCCGGGTCTACGACCACGTGCAGCGGATGCCGTTGCAGTTCTTCACCCGGACCCAGACCGGGGCACTGGTCAGTCGGCTCAACAACGACGTGCTCGGCGCCCAGCGGGCGTTCACCTCCACGCTCTCCGGGGTGGTCAGCAACATCATCCAGCTGGTGCTCACCGCCGGCGTGATGTTCAGCCTCTCCTGGCAGATCACCCTGTTGTCACTGGTCCTGCTGCCGATCTTCATCATCCCGGCCCGCCGGGTCGGCCGGCGGCTGGCGGAGATCACCCGCGAGTCGTACAACCTCGACGCCAAGATGAACGCCACCATGACCGAACGGTTCGGCGTCTCCGGCGCGCTGCTGGTCAAGCTCTTCGGCCGGCCCGAGGTGGAGGCGGAGCGGTTCGCCGGCCGGGCCGAACGGGTACGGGACATCGGCATCCAGTCCGCCATGTACTCCCGGACCTTCTTCGTGGCGATGCTGCTGGTCGCCTCGCTGGCCCAGGCCCTCACCTACGGACTCGGCGGCTGGCTCGCCGTCACCGGCGCGGTCAGCGCCGGTACGGTCGTCACCCTCGCCCTGCTGCTCACCCGGTTGTACGGTCCGCTGACGGCGCTGTCCAACGTGCGGGTGGACGTGATGAGCGCGCTGGTGTCGTTCGACCGGGTCTTCGAGGTGCTGGACCTGACCCCGTCCATCGGCGAGAAGCCGGGCGCGGTCCAGATCCCGCGCGGCGCCGGGCGGGTGGAGTTCCGCGACGTACGGTTCCGCTACCCCAGCGCCGCCGAGGTGTCGCTGGCCTCGCTGGAGGACGTCGCCGCGCTGGACCGGACCGTCTCCGAACCGGTGCTGAAGGGCGTCTCGTTCACCGTCGAACCGGGTCAGATGGTGGCCCTGGTCGGCCCCTCCGGTGCCGGCAAGTCCACCACGTCGATGCTGCTGTCCCGGATCTACGACGTGACCGACGGTGAGGTCCGCGTCGGCGGGGTCGACGTCCGGGACGCGACCCTGTCGTCGTTGCGGGACGAGATCGGCGTGGTCACCCAGGACTCGCACCTGTTCCACGAGACCATCGCCGACAACCTCCGGTACGCCAAGCCGGACGCCACCGACGAGGAACTGTGGGCGGCGTTGCGGGGGGCGCAGGTGGCCGAGTTGGTCCGGTCGCTGCCGGACGGGCTGGACACCATCGTGGGTGAGCGCGGCTACCGGTTCTCCGGCGGCGAGAAGCAACGCATCGCCATCGCCCGGCTGCTGCTCAAGGCGCCTTCCATCGTGGTGCTCGACGAGGCGACCGCGCACCTGGACTCGGAGTCCGAGGCGGCGGTGCAGCGGGCGCTGTCGGTGGCGCTGGCCGGGCGTACCGCCCTGGTGATCGCGCACCGGTTGTCCACGGTGCGGGACGCCGACCAGATCCTGGTGCTCGACGACGGGCGGATCGTGGAGCGCGGCCGACACGACGAACTGGTCGCCGTCGGCGGCCTGTACGCCGAGCTGTACCGCACCCAGTTCGCGGTGGCCGACTCGCCGGCGCCGTTCACCGACGCGGTCGGTCCGGAGCCCGTCGTCACCATGCCGATGCGCGACTACGTGGCCGAGGAGGCCCTGCCGCCGGCGGCGGCCAACTGACGCGTCGCGCCGACCGCCGCCCGTAGCTTGCGGTCGCCCAAGGCGGTCGGGCCGCACCCGGCTGGTGGAGGGCGATCAGGCCGCGTCTCGCGCGAGCGATGCGGCCGCGGTACGGGCCGCGTCCAGGTGGCGAACCAGCTCACCGAGTTGGTCGGGCGAGCCCGTGCCCCGGTGGCTTTCCACCCATTCTTCAATGATCTGCCGCATCAGGGTCGACGCCCCGATCCCGCGGGCCGCGGCTGCGGCCTCCAGTTCCGCCTGGATGCCGAGATCGATCCGCAGAGCTGTGACCACCTTGGCGGGCCGGCGTTCCCGGACGACCTCCGCCTCGTCAAACAGGTCACCAAGGTCGTTGTTCATCGCGAATTCCGCGGCCTCGTCCGCTGTCTCGCTCCCACCATCTCCGCGCTTCTTGGTCATGACGTGTATTTCCTCCACATCTTCCGTTCGTTCATACCCGCTTAGCGTGCGACGGAGGTGGTCCAGGTCCCGCCGTCCGCCGTTCGCTTGCAGACGACGATTAGGCGGTGATCGTCTGTAGGCGCGTAGACGGTCAGAAAGGCCGGCCCCTGTGGCACCGCTGTCGGGCCGCTGCCACACCTCGGGCATCGAAAGTATAACGGTCCGTATTACGACCTTGTCCGAATGCCGGTAGCTCGGCCGTCGGGTGGCGCGGCGCGCCGGTACGGGAGACATGGCCGTCGGACGATTAAGGTGAGGCATGCCCGCATCGCCACTGCCCGATGTCGTCGCCGCCCTTCGGGATTTCGTCGACCGGATCGACGCGCTCGACCCTGAGGCCGCCCTGGCCGGGGCGGTCGACCTCCATGCCGGAGACGATCAGCTTCGGCTCACGTTGAGTCAGCCTGTGGCACGGGCCCTGGTCGAGGCGTTACGCGGATACCGGGACCCGCGTGACCGTGGCCGGTGCGAGCATTGCGGCGGACGGCGCGACCCGGCCACCGCGGGTTGATCGGGGTGCGCAGCGTGACCCTCAAGTCTCGACTGCCTACGCTGTGGACCAATTCGTACTTCGTGGCTACCACGGGTGGTGCTCCGGTGGCCGCTGTGAAGCGGTACGTCGAGCAGCAGAAGCAGCGGTAGATGCTGACCGGCCGCCGTTACCTGCTGGCCTTCACGCCTGATCAGGCTGCCTATGCCGGTCGGGTCGGCGCGGCGTGTCGGTCGGTGTGGAACACCGCCTTGGAGCAGCGTCGTGAGTACCGGCGCCGGGGCGCATTCATCTCCTACGTCGAGCAGGCCCGGCAGATGGCCGAGGCGAAGAAGGATCCCGACTGCGCGTGGCTGGCCGAAGCTCCGTCACCCACCTTGCAGCAGACCCTCCGGGACCTGGACCGGGCGTGCCGGGAGCACGGCACGTGGCGGGTGCGGTGGCGGACCCGGGCGCGGACCGCCCCGTCGTTTCGGTTCCCGGACCCGAACCACATCGCGGTACGCCGGCTCAACCGCCGGTGGGGCGAGGTGCGGTTGCCGAAGTTCGGGCCGGTGCGGTTCCGCTGGACCCGCCCGATCGGCGGAACTATCCGCAACGCCACCGTCTCCCGCGACGGCGGACGCTGGTACATCTCCTTCTGCGTCGAGGACGGCGTGACCGAGGCTGTCCCGAACGGCAAACCGCCAGTCGGCGTTGACCGGGGCGTCGCGGTCGCGGTCGCCACATCCGACGGCGACATGATGGACCGGGAGTTCGTCACCCCGGGCGAAGCGAAACGGGTCAAGCGGTTGCAGCAGCGCCTGGCTCGGTCGTTGCGGACCCATGGCCGTAACCGGCGGTCCGGACGCCGGGACGCGACCCGCGCTCAGATCGGCCGGCTCAACGCCCGCATCCGGGCGCGGCGCGCCGACTTCGCCGCGCAGACCGCCGTACGGCTGGTGCGCGGACACGGCCTGGTCGCCGTGGAGAACCTGCGGGTGCGGAACATGACAGCCAGCGCGAAGGGCACCATCGAGCGGCCCGGCCGGAACGTGCGGCAGAAAGCCGGCCTCAATCGGGCAATCCTGGCCAAGGGGTGGGGCGGGTTCCTGCTCAAGGTGGAACATGCGGCGCGCTATCACGGCGCGACCGTGGTCAAGGTCAATCCTGCGTTCACGTCGCAGACCTGCAACGCCTGCAAGCATGTTGCCCGGGAGTCCCGCGAGAGCCAAGCGGTCTTCCGGTGCGCAGCCTGCGGGCATCAGGACAACGCTGACGTGAACGCCGCGAAGAACATTCTGGCCGCTGGACTGGCGGTCACCGGGCGTGGAGACCTCGCCATTGGGCGGTCCGCGAAGCGCCAACCACCCGAACGGCTGGCGGCGTGAACACGCCCCAGCCACGGGAATCCCCCGGCTCCAGCCATGGGGAAGAGGTCAAGCCGCAGAACAGCACGCGCAGGTCGTCGGCGATGATGTCCGGGATCGTGGTCCCGGCCGCCGCCGCGACCTGCTCCCGACTCGGTTTCGGTGGCGCGTCGCTGGTCGCCCCGGACGCCGGCTGGGAACGGGGACGCAACGCCGGCGTCCGTCCGCGCCCGGCGGCCGGGCGACTGGCTCGGCCGGTCACAGCCCGCGCAACGCGCCGCCGTCGACCGGGATGGTCAGCCCGGTCAGATAGCTCGCGGCGGGGGAGAGGACGAAGGCGGCGACCCGGCCGAACTCCGCCGGCTCGCCGAGCCGGCGGACCGGGATGGCCGCCTCGGCCTCGGCCCGGGCCCGGTCCGCGTCGCCGGTGGCGGCAAACAGTTCCCGGTTGCGGTCGGTCATGATCCGGCCGGGCAGCAGGCTGACCACCCGTACGCCGCGTGGGCCGTACTCGTCGGCCAGGTCCTTGGCCACCCCGGCGAGGCCGGGCCGCAGCCCGTTGGAGATACCCAGCCCGGTGATCGGGGTGCGGGCCGAGGTGGACAGCACCAGACCGATGGCGCCGCCCTCGGTCAACGCCGCGGCGATGGTCCGGGACAGGCGTACCGCGCCGAGGAAGACCGTCTCGAACGACGTCCGCCACTGCTCGTCGGTGACCTGGGCGGCCGTGCCGCCCGGTGGGCCGCCGACGGAGACCAGCGCGCCGTCTAGTCGACCGAACCGTTCCCGGGCGGTGTCCACCAACCGGGTCGGGGTCCGCGGGTCGGTGAGGTCGGCGGTCAGGCCGACGGCGCGGTCGGCGCCGAGCCGTCGTACGGCCGCGTCGACCGCGGCCTCGTCCCGGGCCGAGAGAACCACCCGGGCGCCGTCGGCCACCAGGCATTCCGCGGTGGCGAAGCCGAGGCCCCGGGAGGCACCGGTCAGGACGTAGACGCGGTCGGTCAGTCCGAGATCCATACCGGAGATCCTGCCGTACCGACGGGGCGGTCGCCACCGCGGCACCGCAGCCGGCACCGCGCCGCACCGGCACCGCGCACCGGCACCGCGCACCGGCACCGCGCACCGGCACCGCGCACCGGCACCGCGCGGCACCGCGCCGCGCCGGCACCGCCGCGAGGCACCCGCGTCGGGCGGGACCGCGGCCGCCGCGAGGCGTGGCGCCCGCAGCCGCCGGTCGGGCGCCGTCGCGGAGGGCTCAGCCGTCGGGCGCGCGGAGCACCCAAACCCGGCCCGCCAGCTGGACGACCACGGCGCGGCCGGCCCGGCGTACGGTCGGGAACCGGCGGGGTCGGGGGGCCTGATCGCCGTCGTAGCGCCAGGCGGCCTCGCGCACGGCCAACTCCTCGGCGGCCGTGGCGGGCAGCCGCCCGGTCGCGGCGAGATCCCGGGCGAGGTCCCAGCCGTCCCGCAGCGAGCCCCGGGTCGGCCGCCCGTCGGCCCAGCCGGCGAAGGTGGCCGGCCACGGTGTGCCGGCGGCCAGCAGCGGCCAGTGCCGGGCCACCTCGCCGGCCCGCTTGCGCAGCAGGGCCGCGCGGGCCACGCCGACCAACCGGGCGTCGAAACCCGCCGGTACGGGCGCCCCGGCCACCAGGGCCGCCACCAGTTCGGCCTGCCGGGCGGCGAGCCCGCCGAGCGGCGCGGTCGGGTCCTCCGCCGGCCGGCGGCGCCCGGCCGTGGCCCCGGTCTCCGGGTGCCGGGGTGAGGCGGCTTCCGCGTCGGGGCGCCGGGGTGGGGTGGCCTCCGGGTCGGGGTGCCGGGGTGGGGTGGCCTCCGGGTCGGGGTGCCGGGGTGGGGTGGCCTCCGGGTCGGGGTGCCGGGGTGGGGCGGAGCCGTCGATCATGTCACCCTCGGATGGCCGGCGGCCGCGGCGATGGCGTCCAACTCGCCGCGCAGCGCCTCGGCCGGCGGGTACGACCCGTCGCGTTCCAGCATCAACGCCGGGGGTCGACGCCGCGCCGCGAGTTCGCCGATCAGGTCGAGCACCGGTCCGGGCACCGGATCGGCGTGCGTGTCGTGGTAGACGCCGCCGTGCTCGGCACCGCCCGCCACGTGGACGTAGCCGATCCGGTCCAGCGGCAGCCGGTCGAGCAGGGCGAGCGGGTCGTCGCCCCGGTTGCGGGCGTTGGCGTACACGTTGGCGAGGTCGAGCAGCAGCAGCGCGCCGGTACGGTCCAGGATCTCGGTGAGGAACGTGGCCTCGTCGAGTTCGTCGTCGGGCCAGTCGAAGACCGCCGCGATCGGTTCCAGCGCCAGCGGCACCGGCAGTTCCTCCTGGGTGCGCCGGACGTTGGCGACCATCGCGTCGACCGCCTCCCGGGTGCGGGGCAGCGGCAGCAGGTGCCCGGCCTCCACGTCACCGGCCCGGACGAACGCGATGTGTTCGCTGACCAGCGGCGCGTCGAACAGCTCGGCCACCTCGGCCAGGTGGGCCACCCGGTCCGGCTGGACCGGTTCGGCGCCGCCCAGGGAGAGCCGTACCCCGTGCGGCACGACCGCGACACCCCGCCCGCGCAGCGCGGCCAGCCCTTCGGGTACGGGGTGGTGACCGCCCACCGACTCGGCGACCACCTCGACGAAGCGCAGGCCGGGCAGGTCGGCGACGAAGCCGGCGATCTCCGGCCGCCACCCGATCCCCACCCCGCACACCGAACCGATACCCGCGCCGGTCGCCGACCCGGTCCGGTCCTCGTGGTCCGACCCGGTCCGGCCGTCCGCCGAGATTCGGAGATCGCACCGTGGGCCGTTCATCCGCCGCACCCGCTGCCACCGCCGCAGGAACTGCCCCCACCGCAGGAGCTGCCGCTACTGCAGGAACTGCTGCTCCCGCCGGAGGACGTGCTGCCCCAGCCCGTGCCGGTGGCCACCGCGCCCCGGTGGATCTGGGCCAGGCCGGCGAACTCGGGGTCCATCGCCCAGAGCGAGGCGGTGCCGAACAGCGCGATGCCCATCGCGGCTCCCGCGGACCCGTAGGTGGTGTACGCGGGGGACTTGTTCGGCGCGAGGTGCCGGTTGCGGTCGCGCAGGCTCGCCACCGCGGCGCTGCCGGCCCGGGTCCGGCGCGGTGTCCGGCCGGTCAGCGCGAAGCAGATGGCCAGCCCGACGACGGTGATCAGCAGGTAGCCGATCGGCTTTCCGTTGGACAGGCCGTTGACCAGCCGGAACGCGCCGAGCCCGAGCAGCGTCCAGGTGAGCAACTGGAAGATCAGGGCGAGGCCGCGGCGGGCCGGGTCGACCGCCAGGCCGCGCCGCACCAGATCCTGACGCAGCTCGTCGAGGGCGGTGCGCACCCACTGGTCGCCGGTCAGGTCGCGGGCCCGGATCCGCTTGCCGGCCGCGTTGTAGACGGCCTGGTCGAGCGGGGTGGACCCGGTCGGCATCGGGCCGGTGGTGGTGAGCATCCCGTCGGGGGCAATGCCGAGCGCGCCCGCGCCGCGCAACCCGCCGAGCGCGGTGTAGACCGCGAGCCGGTCCCCGGCGTTGAGGTAGGCCGCCTGCTGCGGGTGGACCCGGTCGTACCCGGGTTCCCGCCTGCCGGCGAAGGCCCAGGCCCGGTACAACAGCGTGCCGGCCACGACCACCGCCGCCGCCACCAGGTAGAACCGCAGGAAGGCCGGACCGGAGATGCCCCAGGTGTCGCCGCTCGCCGCCAGTGTCCGCATCTGCCGCTCCTGTCGAGGATGGGGTGCATGGCGCCATCATTGTGCGGCAGGCACGCCAGCGACTCAGCCTTGCGTGGTCAGGGCCGGCGGACGGCCTCCTCGACCGGGTCGAGCACCCGGCCCAGGTCGCCGGCCGGGGCGTCCCACCGCCAGGTCCGGCCGTCGCGCGTCGACCGGGTCAGCCGCCGCACCCGCCGCACCCGCCGCAGCCGCCGCAACCGCCCCCACAGGAACTGCAGCCGCCGCAGGAGCTGGCGCCCTCGCCCGTGGTGCCGCTACCGGCCAGCGCGTTCCGCTGGATCTGGGCCTGGCCGGCGAACGCGGGGTCCATCGCCCAGAGCGAGGCGGTGCCGAACAGGGCGATGCCCATCGCCGCTCCCGCCGCGCCGTAGGTGGCGTACGCGGGGGACATGCTGGGCGCGAGGTGCCGGTTGCGGTCGCGCAGGCTCGCCACGGCGGTGGCGCCGGCCCGGGTCCGGCGCGGTGTCCGGCCGGTCAGCGCGAAGCAGATGCCCAGGCCGACGATGGTGACCAGCAGGTAGCCGACCGGCTTGCCGGTGGACAGGCCGGTGACCAGCCGGAGCCCGCCGACCGCGAGCAACGCCCAGCAGGCCAGCTGGAAGAGCCGGGCGATCCGGCGACGGGCCGGGTCGACGGCCAGGCCTTGCCGGACCAGATCCCGGCGCAACTCGTCGAGGGCGTCGGCCACCCGCTGGTCCCCGATTAGGTCACCCGCCCGGGTCCGGTTGCCAGCGGCGTGGTAGACGGCCCGGCTGAGCGGGGTGGCCCCGGTCGGCAGCCGGCCGGTGGTGGTCAGCACACCGTCGTGGGCGACGCCGACCGCGTCCGCGCTGCGCAACCAGCCGAGCGCGGTGTAGACCGCGAGCCGGTCCCCGGCGTTGAGGTAGGCCGCCTGTTGCGGGTGGATCCGGTCGTACCCGGGATCGCGGCTGCCGGCGAAGGCCCACGCCCGGTAGAGCAGCGTGCCGACCACGACCAGTGCCGCCGCCGCCAGGTAGAGCCGCAGAAAGGCCGGGCCGGGGATACCCCAGGTGTCGCCGCTCGCCGCCAGTGTCCGCATCTGCCACTCCTGTCGAGGTGGAATGCAGGGGCACCATCATTGTGCGGCAGGCACACCAACGAATCGAGAGGCATAATTTTTCAGGGCCGGCGGACGGCCTCCTCGACCAGGTCGAGCACCCGGCCCAGGTCGCCGGCCGGCCGGCCCATCGCCAGGTGCAGCACCAGGCCGTCGTAGGCCAGCTCCAGGAACTGGGTCAACACCTCGATCGGTACGTCGTCGCGCAGCACGCCCGCCTCCCGTTGCCGGGCCAGCCGGTCCCGGGTGGCCGCGGCGATCGCCGCGGACCGCTCGGCCCAACGCTTGGCGAACTCCGGATCGGTCCGTAACCGCCGGGAGACCTCCAGTTGGCTGCCGAGCCAGCCGGCGGTGTCCGGCGACGTCGCCCGGGCCAGCAGGTCCCGCATCACCTGGACCAGGCCGTTGCGGGCGACCGTTTCGACCATGGCGGCCGCGTCGTCCTCGGCGACGGCGAGGAAGAGCGAGTCCTTGTCCCGGAAGTGGTGGAAGATCGCGCCGCGGGACAGGCCGGTCGCCTCCTCCAGCCGCCGGACCGTGGCGCCCTCGTAACCGTGCCGCGCGAAACAGGCGCGCGCCGCGGCCAGGATCTCCTGGCGGCGCGCGTCCAACTGGTCCTGGCTTACCCTGGGCACCAGTCGATCGTGACAGGTACCGGAAGCCAATGCAATCCGTACGTACGGCTTGTTAATACGCGGCGCGCCACCCCGCGCTCACCCGCCGACGGTGGCCGCAGCGGCGGGTGACCCCCTACCATCGGCGGCGTGTCGACACAGTCCTGGGAGCTACCGACCGATCCGCTGCGGGTGGCGGCGGTGCAGGCCGAGGCGGTCCCCGGTGATCTGGCCGGCAACGCGGCCACCGCCGCCCGGACGGTCACGGCGGCCGGGGCCGAGGGAGCGGCCGTGGCGGTGCTGCCGGAGTTGTTCCTGCCGGCGTACCACCCGGATACGCTGCGGGCCGACCCGGCCGGCACCGACCTGGCCGCGGACCACGCGGGCCGGGTCGACGATCCCCGGCTGGACCCGCTGCGGCTGGCCGCCCGGGACGCCCGGGTCGTCGTGGTGGTCGGCGCGGCGGTCCGCCACCCCGACGGCCGGCGGGCCTGTTCGGCCCTGCTGGTCGACCGGACCGGCCAGGTCACCTGCGGGTACGACAAGCAGCACCTGTGCGGTCCGGACGAACGGGAGTTGTTCGTCCCGGGCCGGCGCGGTGCCACCCTGCTGGTCGACGGGTGGCGGCTGGGGTTGGGCGTCTGCTACGACGGCTGCTTCCCCGAGCACGGCCGGGCCGCGGCCGACGACGGCGCGCACGGTTACCTCTGTCCGGCCGCCTACCGGGACGGTTCGCAGCACCGGCGGGATCTCTACTACCCGGCCCGGGCCCTGGAGAACACCATGTACGTCGTCTTCGCCAACCCGGTCGGTGGTCCGCCGCCGTGGCGGTTCAACGGCGGTGCCGCCGTCTACGACCCGGAGGGTCGCCCGCTGCGTCGCGCACCGGACCACGGAACGGCCATCGTCGTCGCCAGCTGCGAACCCGCCGTGCTGGCCGAGGTCCGGGCGGCGCACCCGATGCTCGCCGACCGGCTCCCCGACCAGGGAACGGACCGGGCGACCGTCGGCGACCTCACCGGGTGAGGCGTGGCCGGGCCGGCGCCCGAAGCGGTCATTCCGTTCGCTGGGAGATCATCCACTGGTGCCCGAACGGGTCGGCGATCCGGCCGGCCCGCCCGCCGTGGGGCTGGTCGCGCACCCGGTGGACGACGACGGCACCGGCGTTGGTCGCGGCCGCCTCGATCGCGTCGGCGTCGGAGACGTCGAGTGCCATGATCACCGGCGGTCCGCCGGTCGAGGTCGGCGCGGTGTCCCCGTACCCCTCGTCCTTGAGCGCGACGGTGAAGGTCCCGATGGTGACCTCCGCGTGGACGACACTGCCGCCGTCGTCGGTGTACCGGGCGGTCTCCCGCGCGCCGAAGGCGCTCCGGTAGAAGTCGATCGCGGCCGCGGCGTCGGCGACCACCAGTTTCGGATAGAGGTTCTGGATCTCGGTCATCCGGTCAGCATGAACCGCCGGCCGGCCGGGCGATTGTAGAAATGGGTCATGCCGGGACGTGGTTCCGGGCGCCGTCCGACCGGGGCCGGTACGCGGTCGGGCTGAACCCGGCGAACGCCCGGAAGTCGTGGATCATGTGGGCCTGGTCGTGGTAGCCGTGCTCCGCCGCGAGCCGGGCCCAGTCCGGTGCCAGGCCGTGCCGGGCGTCGGTGGTGACCGCACCGAGCAGCCGCTGGAACCGGCGCACCCGGGCGAACCGCTTCGGCGTGATCCCGACCCGGTCCCCGAACCTGCTGGCCAACCGTCGCCGGGTCCAACCGAGGCGGTCCTCCACCTCGGCCACGGTGGCGCCCCGGTGCAGGACGGCCGCCGCGACCGTGACCGCCGGGTCCGCGGCCGGCGCCCCGGCCGCCCGGGCCAGCAGGACCGCCTCCACCCACGCCCCGCAGGCTATCGCCAGCGGCGGACGGTAGCCGATGGCGCGGCGTTCGTGGCGGCCGGCCGGGCCCGGCCGTTCGCCCCGGCCGGTCGCACCTTCGGCGGATCGTCCACAACGGGCCACGCGGACCGGTCCGGCGGCCGTGCGGACCTCCCCGGTGGCCACCTGCCGGACTGTTCCCGGGCGGCCCAGGTCACGTAGTGTCTCGGCGTGCCGCTGCTGCTCCTCGACCTGGACAACACCTTGCTCGATCGGACCGGGGCCTTCCGGTCGTGGGGGCAGAGCCTGCTGGCCGAGATCGGCGCACCCGCTTCCGACATCGACTGGTTGCTGTCGGTGGACGCGGACGGGTTGACCGACCGCTGGGACGTCGCCGACGCCATCCGCGACCGGTACGACCTGCGGATCTCCTCGATCGACCTGGTCGACGCGTTGCGCGAGGGGGTGATCCGGCGGACCCGCCTCGACCCGCTGATCGCCTGCGCCCTGCGGATCGCCGAGGACGCCGGCTGGGTACCGGTGGTGGTGTGCAACGGCACGGTTACCCAGGAGGACGACAAGATCCGTCGGACCGGACTGGACCGGTACGTGGCGGACTGGGTGATCTCCGAGGAGGCCGGCGTCAGCAAGCCCAACCCCCGCATCTTCGAACTCGCCGCGCAACGGGCCCGGATGTCGTTGCGGGGCGCCTGGGTGATCGGCGACGGCCCGGAGGCGGACATCGGCGGCGCGGCCGCGATGGGGTTGCCCAGTGTGTGGCTGCACCGGGGGCGGACCTGGTTGGAGGACCGGTACGCCCCGACGCGTACCGCCGACGGCCTGATCGCCGCCGTGGCCACCGTGCTGGCGGGCTGACGGCGCCGGCGGGCTGACGGTGCTGGCGGGCTGACGGCCCGCTAAATGGGTTGCCCCGGGGCCGCGGGTCGGGTGAGACTCCGCGGGAGCGCCGGAGCATCGCCGAAGCCGCCGGCGGACGGAACGCACGCACCGGACAGGCACGTCCGGTCGGGGGAGAGGAGGAGCCGTGGCTGTGGTCATCCCGCGATACGTCATGCCTTCTTCCACCTCGACCAAGGGGACTCCACTGTGCGTGAGCACGACTTCCACGACGCGGCGCCCGGTCGCCGTACCCGACGCGGCCGCTTCGACGACGACGAACCGCGCTTCCTGAAGCGGTCCCGGACCGCCACGCCGGACGTTCTGAACGCCGGCCCCGACCTCGACCAACCGGAGACGGGCGACCGCTGGTCCTCCTGGGACGACGCGGAGCACGGTCCGCAGCCGCAGCCGGACTGGTTGGTGACCGAACTGGCCGCCGTCGACACCGAGCTGGGTGTGCTCAAGACGGGCAAGGAGGCCGACGTGCATCTGGTCCGGCGCGCGGTACCGGACACCGACCGGTCCTGCCTGCTGGCCGCCAAGCGCTACCGCGATCCGGAACACCGGCTGTTCCACCGGGACGCCGGCTACCTGGAGGGGCGTCGGGTGCGCCGGTCCCGGGAGATGCGGGCGATGGCCGGCCGGACCGCCTTCGGCCGGCAGGTGATCGCGGGGCAGTGGGCGGCCGCCGAGTTCACCGCGCTGTCCCGGCTCTGGCGGGTCGGTCACGAGTACGGCGGGATCGCGGTGCCCTACCCCGTACAGTTGCTGGGCACCGAGCTGCTGTTGGAGTTCGTCGGCGACCCCGTCGAGGGGCGGGCGGCGCCGCGGCTGGCCCAGCTGCGACCGGACGGTACGGAACTGGGCCGGCTCTGGGAGCAACTCGTCGACGCGCTGGTCGTCCTGGCTCGGGCGGGACTGGCACACGGCGACCTGTCGCCGTACAACCTGCTGGTGCACGACGGGCGGCTGGTGCTGATCGACCTGCCCCAGGTGGTCGACGTGGTGGCCAACCCGCAGGGACCGGAGTTCCTGGCCCGGGACGTACGGGTGGTGGCGAAATGGTTCGTCGCCCGGGGTCTGCCGGCGCGGGTGGCCGATCCGGGCGGGCTGACCGAGCGGCTGCGCGCCGAGGCCGGCCTGCCCTGATGCCGGCGGCGGGGACGGGTCGGCCCGGATCGGGGTCGACCCGGACCCGGCGTTACTGGAGGTACCTCTCCACCTCGTCGACCCCGCGTTCACCGGTGGCGTCGGGATCCTTGCCGGCCTGCCGGGCGGCCCGGCGCCGGCGCAGCAGGTCCCAGCACTTGTCGAGCGATTCCTCCAGGTGCCGCAGCCGCTCGCGCTCCTCGTCGCTGGTGCCCTCGGTGGCCTGCGACCGCGCCCGCAGTTGGTGCTCCTCGTCGACCAGGTCGGTGATCCGGCTCAGGATGGTCTTGTCGTCCATGGGCAAAGCCTGTCACAACGCCAACCGGTATGCCCCGGTTCCCCGCAGGCGGCCGCCGGCCGATGTAACGCCGGTGGATCTCGGGGCGATATAGGTAGCGTGAACCGCACAAAATTTGATCATGATTGCCCGGGGTCGACGGACCGCTCCGGGTGCGCCAGTGTCCCGCAACAAATTTAGGTTTCCATTAATTGATCTGGAGAAATGCGGCTGACGGTGGCATGCTCGCCGGAACTCGGTCGGAAACAGTCGGTCGGCAAAGCCACTGTCCACCGGGCGGGGTCCGAACGGGACGGAGCCGGCAGGCGCCCGGGAGGGCTGCCGTCCCACGGCGCCGATCCCCCGAGCTCCTCGGATCGGCAATGTTCGGACACGGCAGGTGACGTAGCGTATGGCGGCGGTCCGGATGACTTGAGTGACGCTCGGCGGCGCTGCTAGCGTGCGCCGGAAGTTTCGGTCGCGCCGGATGTCGGCGTGGCCATCACAGGTGACCACATGAAGCCCGGCCAGGGACGGTGTAATGGGTGCCCGCAGTTCGAGCCTGCGTACCAAGATTGTTGCCCTGTTGGTCTCACTCTCCGCGTTGTGGGTGTTCGCCGCCTGGGTCACCACGCGGGACGGGATGAACCTGCTGCTGTTGCAGACCTTGAACAACGGGGTATACCAGCCGAGCTCGCCGCTCCTGCTGGAGTTGCAGTTCGAGCGGCGGCTCTCCGTGACCTACCTGGCCAAGCCGAGCGAGCCGCAGCGTACGGCGTTGGACGGCAGCCGGCAGCGGACCGAGCGGCTCGTCGCCACCTTCAAGGAGTCGGCCCGTGACTGGCAGGTCGAAACCGCCGGCAGCGCCGCCCTCGACAGCCGGATCCGGGAGGCACTGGCCAAACTGGACGGCCTGGCCGCGGTCCGCTCCTCGGTCGACAACCGGTCCCTCGACCGGCCGGCCGCGATCCGGGCGTACACCGACGTGGTCGACGCGCTGTTCGGCGTCTACGGCGCGCTCGGCGTGCTCGACGACGAGAGCCTGGCCCGGGACTCCGACAATCTCACCAGGGTCAACCAGGCCCGCGAGCTGGCCGCCCAGGAGGACGCGCTGGTCGCCGGCGTGCTCGCCGCCGGCCGGATGACCGAAGCGGAGTACACCCAGTTCAGCCAGTTGGTGGGCGCGCAGCGGTTCGTCGCCGCCGACGCGGCCGCGAAAATGCCGGGCACCCTCCAGGCGAGATTCGAGCAGATGAGGAGCAGCCCGGAGATCGTCCGGTTCCGGAACCTCGAGGACCGGCTGATCATCGACGGTCGGTCGGCACGACCATTACCGGTGGACCCGGTCGACTGGCGCAACGCCGCCGAGGCGGCCCTGGAGCAGATGCACCAGGTGGTGCTCGCCGGAGCCGACGCGATCGAGGAGCGGGCCACCCCGATGGCGATCGGTGTGATCATCCGGCTGCTGCTCGCCGCCGGTCTCGGCCTGCTCGCCGTCATCGCCTCGATCGTCGTCTCGATCACCACCGCCCGCGCCCTGGTCCGCCAGTTGGAACGGCTGCGGGAGGCGGCTCGGCAACTGGCCGAGGAACGCCTGCCCGGCGTCGTCGCCCGCCTCGGTCGGGGCGAGGACGTCGACGTCGCCGCCGAGGCGCCACCGCTCGCCTTCGGCGAGGACGAGATCGGTCAGGTCGGTCAGGCCTTCAACGCCGTGCAGGAGACCGCCGTCCGTACCGCCGTCGAGCAGGCGGAACTGCGCCGCAACGTGCGCGACGTCTTCCTCAGCATCGCCCGGCGCAGCCAGGCGCTCGTGCACCGGCAGCTCACCCTGCTGGACACGATGGAACGGCGTGAGCAGAACGCCGAGGACCTGGAGGATCTGTTCCGGGTCGACCACCTCGCCACCCGGATGCGGCGCAACGCCGAGAACCTGATCGTGCTCTCCGGGTCGACGCCCGGGCGGGCCTGGCGACGCAACGTCCCGATGGTCGACGTCGCTCGCGGCGCGGTCGCCGAGGTGGAGGACTACACCCGGGTGACCGTCCTGCCGTTCGGCCCGGTGTCGTTGGCCGGTCGGGCCGTCGGTGACACGATCCACCTGCTCGCCGAGCTGATCGAGAACGCGTTGTCCTTCTCACCGCCGCACACCGCCGTCGAGGTCAAGGGTCAGCTGGTGGGCAACGGCTACGTGATCGAGGTCGAGGACCGCGGGCTCGGTATGTCCGAGGAGGACCTGGCGGCGGCGAACGTCCAGGTCAACAACCGGTCGGCGGAGTTCAACCTGGCCAACGCGGCCCGCCTCGGCCTGTTCGTGGTGAGCCGGTTGACCGAGCGGCACGGGATCCGGGTGCAGCTCAAGGAGTCGCCCTACGGCGGCACCACCGCGGTCGTCCTGATCCCGGCGGAACTGGTGTCCGACGGTTCGACGGACGGGGACACCTCCGGCGGTTTCCTGGCCGGCCGGACCGCCACGGCCCCGCGGGCCGGGCACGCCGACGAGTCCGTCCGCGCGGTCCGGGCGCCGGCGGCCATCGAGGCCGGCCCGGTCGCGGTCGTCGACCCGCCGGCCGACGGTGCGGTGGCGCTTGCGGGTGGACCGGAATCGGTGCGGCCCACCGCCGACGGGGTCGCGGAACGGACGTCCGTGGCCGAGCGGCGCGCCCTCGGGCCGGGGGACACGCCCACGATCGAACTGACCGGGCCGCTGATCGGGCCGGACGGAAATCCGGCGACCGAGCCGCCGCTGCCGGTACGGCGCCGGCAACGGCCGCCGGTGCCCGGGCAGCGGCAGGCGCCGTCCGGCCCGTCTCCCGACGGCGGAACCGGATCCGGCCCGACCGTCGCGGCTCCGACCGGCGGTGCCGGCCCGACCGTCGCGGCTCCGACCGGACGTGCCGTGGACGCCCCGGTCGCCGGGTCCGCGGCCGGCGGCGTGGTGGATGCTCCGGTCGCCGGGACGCCGGCGGGTGGGGCAACCGACCGTACCGCGGGTCCGGCGGCGGGTACCACCGCCTCCGGCCTGCCGTTGCGGGTCCGTCAGGCCAACCTCGCGCCGCCGCTGCGGCCCGGGTCCGACCCGGCCGGGTCGACCGACGCCGAACCGGACGTTCCTCCGGTGCCGGAGCGGGTCCGCCGGATGATGACCGCGTACCAGAGCGGCACCCGCCGCGGCCGCGACGAGGCGGCCCGGTTGCAGAACGAACCGGGCGACGAGCCGGCCGACCCGGCACCGGTAACCTCCACTGTGGAGAGTCCGGCCGGTACCGTCGGCACGGACGTCGCTCCCGACCCGACCGACCCGGCCCCGGCCGGCGACGGACCGGCCGAGCGGGACCGGGAGACCGGGACCGGCGGACCGGTACGGAACAGCTGACCACGACGATCGCGACGACACGCGCCAGCAGAAAGAGGACAACGAGTGGTGCAGAAGACGGCGTCGAGCCTGGCCTGGTTGCTGGACGACCTGGTCGGGCGGGTCAAGCAGGTCGAACATGCGATCGCCCTCTCCACAGACGGCCTGCTGATGGCGTCGTCCCAGGGACTCGGCCAGGACGACGGCGACCACCTGGCGGCGATGGCCGCGGGCATCCAGAGCCTGGCCCGGGGCGCCGGGAAGCGGTTCGGTGGTGGCCAGGTGCAGCAGACCATCATCGAGATGCAGAGCACGTTCCTGTTCGTCACCGCGGCCGGCCGCAACGCGTGCCTGGCGGTGCTCGCCGCGGAGGACGCCGACGTGGGGCTGATCGCGTACGAGATGGCCATGCTGGTGACCCGGGCCGGCAAGTTCCTGACCTCGCCGAACCGGCCGGCGCAGGATCCGGGCGAGGAGCGGTAACCGATGGCCACACCACCAGAGCCGCACCTGGAACGATGGGTGGACGACCACGCCGGCCCGGTGGTACGTCCGTACGCGGTGACCGGCGGTCGGGCCCGGACGGTCGCCGGCAGGTTCGACCTGATCTCGCTGGTGAGCGCCACCGGCATGGTGCCGCCGCCGGACATCGGTCTCGGGCCGGAGCACCTGGCCATCGTGGAGTTGAGCCAACGGACGCTCTCGGTGGCGGAGGTGGCCGCACACCTGGACCTGCCGGTCGGCACCGTCCGGGTGCTCCTCGGCGACCTGGTGGAACGTAATCTGATCGAGGTCCGGGAGCCGCGAGCCGCCTCCCATCATCCTGACGACAGCATCTTCGAGGCGGTGATCAATGGACTCCGAGCGCTCTGACCCGGGCGTCGAGCGGGCCAATCTGCCCACCGCCGTCAAGGTCCTGGTGGCCGGCGGTTTCGGGGCGGGCAAGACCACCCTGGTCGGCTCGGTCAGCGAGACCAGGCCGTTGCGCACCGAGGAGGTGCTCACCGAGACCGGCATCGGCGTGGACGACCTGGCCGGCGTCGAGGACAAGAACACCACCACGGTGGCGATGGACTTCGGCCGGATCACCATCGGGCCGGATCTGGTGCTCTACCTCTTCGGTACGCCCGGCCAGGACCGGTTCTGGTTCGTCTGGGACGAACTCGCGCTCGGCGCGCTCGGCGCGGTCGTGCTCGCCGACACCCGCCGGCTGGCCGACTGCTTCCCGTCGATCGACTACTTCGAGGGCCGGGGCACCCCGTTCATCGTGGCGGTGAACTGCTTCGACGGTGCCCGGCGGTACCACCTGGACGAGGTCCGGCAGGCGCTCGACCTCGACGAGGACGTGCCGGTGGTGCTCTGCGACGCCCGGGAGCGCACGTCCAGCAAGGAGGCGCTGATCACGCTGCTGGAGCACGCGATGAAGGCCCGCGAGGCGCGCCGGGCCGACCCGGCCGGGTGACCGGGTGACGGCGCCGCCCACCGGGGCGTTCGACGCGTCCTTCCTGGCCGATCCGTACGCCGGTTGGGCTGCGCTGCGGCGGGCCGCCCCGGTGCACCGGATCACCCTGCCGGACGGCGCGCCGGTCTGGCTGGTCACCCGGTACCCGGACGTCCGGGCCGGCCTGGCCGACGAGCGGCTGTCGCTGGACAAGGCCAACGGGACCGGCCGGTGGCGCGGGTTCTCGCTGCCACCGGCGCTGGACGCCAACCTGCTGAACCTGGACCCGCCGGACCACACCCGGATCCGGCGTCTGGTCGGGCGGGCCTTTACCGCCGCGCGGGTGGCCCGGTTGAGACCCCGGATCGAGGCGACGGCGGACGAACTGCTGGACCGGGTCGCGCCGGCCGGCCGGGCCGACCTCGTCGCCGACTACGCCGGGCCGTTGCCGGTGACGGTGATC
The DNA here is from genome assembly GCF_042650605.1 of Micromonospora zhanjiangensis. Lineage (NCBI taxonomy): Bacteria > Bacillati > Actinomycetota > Actinomycetes > Micromonosporales > Micromonosporaceae > Micromonospora > Micromonospora zhanjiangensis. Next base: position 102,844 of record NZ_JBHSBN010000005.1, read on the forward strand.
TGCGACCTGCTGGGCGTACCGGCCGACGACCGGTCGTCGCTGCGGGGCTGGACGGACCGGCTGCTGACCCCACCCGCGGACGATCCCGGGGCGGCCGGCCGGGCCCTCGGCGCGCTGCACGACTTCCTGATCCGGCTGATCGCCGACAAGCGCCGTGAGCCCGGCGACGACCTGCTCTCCGGGATGATCGCGGTGCGGGACGACGGCGACCGGTTGACCGAGGACGAGCTGACCTCGCTGGCCTTCCTGGTGCTGTTCGCGGGCTACGAGAACTCCGTCCACCTGATCGGCACCGGCCTGCTTGCCCTGCTGCGCCGCCCGGACCTGCTCGCCGACCTGCGCGGGCCCGACGGGTCAGCCGAGGGGTCGCTCGACAGCGGGCTGCCGGAGCCGGTGGTGGAGGAGCTGCTGCGGCTGGAACCGCCCGCACCGCTGGCCATCCGCCGGTTCGCGCTGGTCGACCTGACCATCGGCGGGGTCACCATTCCCGCCGGCGAGACCGTACTGCTGGGCATCGCCGCCGCCAACCGCGACCCGGACCGGTTCGCCGAGCCGGACATCGTGGATCCGACGCGGCCGGTCGGCGGGCAGCTCAGCCTGGGTCACGGCATCCACTACTGCCTGGGCGCCCCGCTGGCCCGGCTGGAGGCGCGGACCGCCATCGGCGCGGTGCTGCGCCGCTTCCCCCGGGTGGCGCTGGCGGTCGACCCGGCCGAGCTGACCTGGCGGACCTCCTACCGGGTCCGCGGCCTGCGCGCCCTGCCGGTCACCTTCTGACGGTACGGAAATCCGGCACCCCGGCGGCGCACGTCGACACGGCCCCGGGCGCATCTGCCGCGGTTGGGCCGCACACAACGGGCACGGGCTCCTTTCCGCAGGGAGAAGGAGCCCGTGACCAGGTTCGCCGTGCCGGTCAGCCGTTCAGCATCTTGCGCAGGACGTACTGCAGGATGCCGCCGTGCCGGTAGTAGTCGGCCTCGCCGGGGGTGTCGATCCGGACCACCGCGTCGAACTCCACGCCGGTGTCGGTGGTGACCTTCACCGTCCGCGGGGTCCGTCCGTCGTTCAGCGCGGTCACCCCGCTGATCGAGAACGTCTCGGTGCCGGTGAGCCCGAGCGACTCGGCCGTGGTGTCGGTGGGGAACTGCAGCGGCAGCACGCCCATGCCGATCAGGTTGGACCGGTGGATCCGCTCGTACGACTCGGCGATGACCGCCCGTACGCCGAGCAGCATGGTGCCCTTGGCCGCCCAGTCCCGGGACGAGCCGGAGCCGTACTCCTTGCCGGCCAGCACCACCAGCGGCACGCCGGCCTCGGCGTACGCCACCGAGGCGTCGTAGATAGTGGTCTGCTCGCCGGTCAGGTGGTTGACCGTGAAGCCACCCTCGGGAAGCGAAGCTCCCGCATCAGAACCGGTACCGGGCATCCGCAGTTGATTACGCAGCCGGATGTTGGCGAAGGTGCCCCGGATCATCACCTCGTGGTTGCCGCGCCGGGAGCCGTACGAGTTGAACTCGTGCTTCGGCACGCCGTGCTCGGCGAGGTAGCGACCGGCGGGCGAGTCGGCCTTGATCGAGCCGGCCGGCGAGATGTGGTCGGTGGTCACCGAGTCACCCAGCCGGGCCAGCACCCGGGCGCCGGAGATGTCCGCCACCGGCTGCGGCTCGCGTCCCATGCCCTCGAAGTACGGGGGCTTGCGGACGTACGTGGACTCGTCCGCCCAGGCGAACGTGTCGCCCGTCGGGGTGGGCAGCGACTGCCAGCGTTCGTCGCCGGCGAACACGTCGGCGTAGTCCCGGGTGAACATCTCGCTGGCGATCGCGCTGGCGATGACGTCCTCGATCTCCTGGCCGTTCGGCCAGATCTCCCGCAGGAAGACCGGCTTGCCCTCGGTGTCCTCGCCGATCGGCTCGTTGGCCAGGTCGATGTCCATCGTGCCGGCCAGCGCGTAGGCCACCACCAGCGGCGGGGAGGCCAGGTAGTTCATCTTGACGTCCGGGTTGATCCGGCCCTCGAAGTTGCGGTTGCCGGACAGCACCGAGACCACCGACAGGTCGTTCTCGTTCACCGCGGCGCTGATCGCCTCGGGCAGCGGGCCGGAGTTGCCGATGCAGGTGGTGCAGCCGTAGCCGACCAGGTGGAAGCCGAGCTTCTCCAGGTAGGGCGTGAGACCGGCCCGCTCGTAGTAGTCCATGACCACCTTCGAGCCGGGGGCCAGGGTGGTCTTCACCCACGGCTTGCGGTTCAGGCCGCGGTCGACGGCGTTGCGGGCCAGCAGCGCCGCGCCGATCATGACCTGCGGGTTGGAGGTGTTGGTGCAGGAGGTGATGGCGGCGATCACCACGGCGCCGTGGTCGAGTTCGAACTCGGAGCCGTCGTCGCCGGTGACCCGGATCGGGTTGCTGGCCCGGCCGCCCGAGCCGACGGCCGCGGTGACCAGGTCACGCGGGGCGTCGGCCGGGTCGTGCGCGCAGTCGGCGGCGGGCGGGTCGCTGGCCGGGAACGACTCGGCGCTGGCCTCGTCGGCCTTGCCGGTCGGACCCTGCTCGGGCTGGGCGACGTAGTCGGCCAGCGCGGAGCGGAACAGCGTCTTGGCGTTGCCCAGCGGCACCCGGTCCTGCGGGCGCTTCGGGCCGGCCAGCGACGGTTCGATGGTGGACAGGTCCAGTTCGAGCCGCTCGGAGTAGTTCGGCTCGGCCGAGGGGTCGTGCCACAGACCCTGTTCCTTCGCGTACGCCTCGACCAGCGCGACCTGCTGCTCGGACCGGCCGGTGAGCTTCAGGTAGCGGACCGTCTCGTCGTCGATCGGGAAGATCGCGACGGTGGAGCCGTACTCCGGGGACATGTTGCCGATGGTGGCCCGGTTGGCCAGCGGCACGGCGCTGACGCCGGGGCCGTAGAACTCGACGAACTTGCCGACCACGCCGTGCTTGCGCAGCATCTCGGTGATGGTCAGCACCAGGTCGGTGGCGGTGGTGCCGGCCGGCATCTCACCGTGCAGCTTGAAGCCGACGACCCGGGGGATCAGCATGCTGACCGGCTGGCCGAGCATGGCGGCCTCGGCCTCGATGCCGCCGACGCCCCAGCCCAGCACGCCCAGGCCGTTGACCATCGTGGTGTGCGAGTCGGTGCCGACCACGGTGTCGGGATATGCCTGCCCGTTGCGCTCCATGATCGTACGGGCCAGGTACTCGATGTTGACCTGGTGCACGATGCCGGTGCCGGGCGGGACGACCTTGAACTCGTTGAACGCGCTCTGCCCCCAGCGCAGGAACTGGTAGCGCTCCTTGTTGCGGCCGTACTCCAGCTCGACGTTGCGGACGAAGGCGTCCTCGCGGCCGAACAGGTCGGCGATCACCGAGTGGTCGATGACCAGCTCGGCCGGGTTGAGCGGGTTGACCTTGGTGGCGTCGCCACCCAGCTCGCGGACCGCCTCACGCATGGTGGCCAGGTCCACGACGCAGGGCACGCCGGTGAAGTCCTGCATCAGCACCCGGGCCGGGGTGAACTGGATCTCCACGCTCGGGTCCGCGTCCGGGTCCCATCCGCCGAGTTCGCGGATGTGGTCCTCGGTGATGTTCGCGCCGTCCTCGGTGCGCAGCAGGTTCTCCAGCAGGATCTTCAGGCTGTACGGCAGGCGGTCGTGCCCGTCGACCTTGCTGATCTTGAAAATCTCGTAGCTCGCGTCTCCGACGCGTAGCTGGGTTTTCGCACCGAAGGTGTCGAGGCTCGCCACGTCGTACTCCTTCACACCGGCGACCGGGTAGTCCTGAGCAGTCTCGCTTACCAGTTACCGCGACACCGGCCTGGGGTAACGCCGGCCGGGTCGGTTTGTCTCCGCAGTTGTTGTCTCCGCGTAATAAAACCGTACGTCCGTCTTGCTATCGGCGCAACCCCTGACCGCCACTCCGGACGGGCACGTCGGGCGTGGTCGGTGGCGTGACGGTGCTAGCCTGCCCCGGGTGATCTCCGCAGACGTGCACCTCGCCGCCCAGCCGCGCCTCGACACGCTGGTCACCGGGTTCGCCGCCGGTCCCGGCTCGGACGAACTGCGCCGGGTGCGCACCGAGTACGCCGGCGTCGCCTGGATCGGCGACCAGCCGGACCCGGACACCGGCATGCTGGGCTCGACGTACCGTCGCCGCGCGTTCGACGCGCGGCTGTTCCTGCCGGACACCCACTGGTACGACGCGGACGCGCTCGCCGACGCGGAGGTCCAGGTCACCGGCGCCCTGCTGCAGGTACCGAAGACCGACCGGGACACCCAGGGCCTGGTCGGCGCGGCGGCCGAACCGGTGGTCGAGTTCTACGAGCACCCGGAGGGCCAGCCCGGCGTCGGCGTCTGCCTGTGGCTGCGCGGCGACCTCTGGTCCAACCTCGGCCTGAGCTACCGGATCATCGTGCTCTGCGCTGCCGAGGCGATCATCCGGCCGGGGGCCGACACCGACTCGGACACGGTCTTCGAGCTGTTGCCGCCCCCGGACGGCTACGGCGACACGGGCGCCGACACCAGCTACAACTGAACCTTTTTCAACCTGAACCGCGCGGCGCGCGCGCCGCCTTCGACCTCGACCAACGGCGGCCCGCAAGGGGAGGTTGAAAAGGTTCACTGATCCGGCTGTCGGGGACGGCCGGCGGCCAGGGGATCGGCGGCGGCCCCGCCGAGCTGTTCCTCGGCGGCCCGGACCGTCTGCTCCAGCAGGATCGCGATGGTCATCGGGCCCACTCCGCCCGGCACCGGAGTGAGCATGCCGGCCACGGCGCGCGCCGCGTCGAAGTCGACGTCGCCCACCCCGCCCGGGTGGTAGCCGGCGTCGACGACCACCGCGCCCGGCTTGAGCCAGGTGCCCTGGACGAAGTTCGGCCGGCCCACCGCCGCCACCACGAGGTCCGCGCCGCCGACGATCGCCGGCAGGTCCGTGGTCCGGGAATGGCAGTAGGTCACCGTCGCGTCCCGGGCCAGCAGCAACATGCCGACCGGCCGGCCGAGGATCGGACTGCGGCCGATCACCACCGCGTGCCGGCCGCGCGGATCCACGCCGTACGCGTCGAGCAGCCGGACGATGCCGCCCGGGGTACAGGAGACGAAGCCCGGCAGCCCGAACGCCATCGTGCCAAACGAGTGCGTGGTCACCCCGTCGACGTCCTTGGCCGGCGCGATCGCCTCGAACGCGGCCCGCTCGTCGATGTGCCCCGGCACCGGGTGCTGCAGCAGGATGCCGTGCACCGCCGGGTCGGCGGACAGGTCGGCGATCCGGGTCACCAGCTCCGCGGTGCCGGTCCCGGCGGGCAGGTGTACGTACCGGGAGTCGATGCCCGCCTCGTGGCACCGGTTGCGTTTCATCCGTACGTAGGTGGCCGAGGCCGGGTCGTCGCCGACCAGCACGGTGGCCAGGCAGGGCCGACGACCGGTCCGCCCGACCAGCGCGGCGGCCCGTTCGGCGCTGCGGATCAGGATGTCGCGGGCGAGTCGGGTACCGACCATCAGGTGGGCGTCGGGAGTGGCGGGAATGGTCATCGGCGGCTCCGGGGCGGCGCGTCGGGACGGCTCGCCCAGGCGCGCGGCATCGTCGACGAAACGGGTCGGGCCGCTCCCCGGTGGTGCTCCACCTCAGCGCCAGTCACGGCCGCGACCCACGTTACCCCGTCGCTGCGGGGTCAGCCGCCGGAGCGGTCGGCTCACCAGGTGCGACCGCCCCGAACCGCAGCACCGCCGCCGCCGTCGCGGCCGGGCGTGCGCGCGACGACGGGCCGGCCTCCGGGATGGAGGCCGGCCCGTCGGTGCGGAGAGCGGGTCAGTGCGAGTAGCCGTGGGTGGCCATCCAGTGCGCCAGGTCGTCGGTGTGGATCCAGTAGCTGGCCACGTTCGGGTTGGCCGGGTCGGCGATCTTCACCAGGTCACCGTCGTCCTGGTAGCCGACCACGCTGACGTAGTGGCCGCCCGAGTAGTCGTGGACCGCACCGTCGGTGTCGGTGGCGACGCCGGCGACGTTGGCCACGACGGCGCGGTTGTCGTCGATGGTGGCCTTGATGTCGGACTTCAGCGTGTCGATCTGACCGGCGGTGATGTCGGTCGTGGGCAGCGCGGTGGTCTTGTACTTGTCGGCGCCGAGAACCGTGTTCAGGACCCGGGTGGTGTCCTCGGCGGACGCGGTGCCGGCTTCGGTGGTGCCGAGCGCCTTGGCGATCTCGTCCTGGCTGAGGTCGTGACCGGTGGCGGTCAGCGCGATCCGGGTGGACGCCGGGCCGCAGTAGTAGAAGTTGGGCTGGGACTCGTACTTGATGGCGACGTCCTTGGCCCGCTTGCCGCCGTGGGCGCCGTTACCGCCGCCACGGTTGCCGTGGTCGCCACCCCGGTCGGTGGTGACGGTGGCCGCGTGGGGCTTGGTGTGGGCCGGCTCGGCGGCGTGGGCGGCGACGGCGGGCCCGGCGATGGCACCGCCGGTGAGGGCGAGGCCGGCCGCGGTGAGGACGGTGCGGCGGATCAGCGGGGTACGGATGGTCTCCGGGAGGAAACGGGTGAAGGTGGTCATGGTGGTGATCGCCTTTCACTCGGGGGTGTGCGGCTGGGGGGCCGCGTCGCGCGTCTCTCGTCGCCCCGGTCGGGGATGGGGCGGTGCGCGGGTCGGGAGGTGTAACCGGCCGGGGCCCGGGGATGTTCCCGGCCCCGTCGGCCTGCGCTGCGGCGGTCACGGGACGGCGCCGGAAGCCCGGCGCGGCCGGGGGTCGCTGCTGCGGTCGTACGGGGTCTTCAACGCCGCCGACCGCCGACCGATTCCGCCGATCCGGACATTTCGCCACCCCGATCGGGGCATCGATCCGGACATTCCGGCCAGGGCGTCGGTGCCGGGGCCGCCGGGCGGTGTTCCGGTTTGGTGCCACGTGTCCGGATCCGGCCGGATGCGAGGCGGGTGGGTGCTCGGTAGCGTGCGGTCATGACGAATCCGTTGCGCATGTTGACGTTGGCCGAGTTGCGCAGCCGCACCAGCATGAAGTGGCGGAACTACCCGCCGGACGTCCTGCCGCTGTGGGTGGCGGAGATGGACGTACCGCTCGCCGAGCCGGTGGTCCGGGCCGTCACCGACGCGATCGCCCGCGGCGGGACTGGACGGCAACCGGCGGGCGCTGGCCGACCTGCTCGCCGAGCACCTGCCCACCGTGGGCTACCGGCCGCCGCAGGGCACCTACCTCGCGTGGCTGGACTGCCGCCCGCTGGACCTGGCCGACGATCCGGCGGCGGTCTTCCTCGACCGGGGTCGGGTCGCGCTGAACTCCGGGCCGGATTTCGGCACCGGCGGAGCCGGGCACGTCCGGCTCAACCTGGCCACCTCGCCGGACCTGCTGGCCGAGGCGGTCCGTCGGATCGCGGCGGCGGTTCGCTGACCGCCCGGTCCGGCCCGCGGGCCGTGTCCTGCCGACGCGTTCGCACACCTGTCGGGTAAGTTCGTCTGCTGGCTCTGGCAGCGCGTCCCACCGACCAGGAGTTCCGACAGCATGGGCAAGAAGACCGTTCACATCTCCGACTTCAGCGGCGAGGTTCTGCGACACGAGGACGACGTGGTCCGCGTCGTGGTGCTGGAGCACCCCGACCTGGTCGCCGGTCCGGTGCAGTTGGAGGCCCGTCCCGTCGAGGTGGAGAGCATCGACGACGCGGCCTTGGACGTCGCGGTCGTGGAGATCTACGACCGGCACGGCAACGGCGAACCACGCCGGGTGACGCTGACCGCGGCCGAGTTCGACGAACTCGCCACCGACGTACCGATGGCGCAGTTGCTGCGGACCGCCGAGCGGGTCAAGCCGGCCCGCGCGCCGCGCCGGGCCGCGGACCGGCCCGACTACTCGACGCCGGAGCACGCCGGCAAGCCGCACCGGGGCCGGGTCACTGACGAGGAGGCCCGGTACGTCCGGGAGAACCTGGACGAGGTGAACAAGCGGCTCGCCGACGAGGGACTGCGGCAGATCGACCCGGCCGACGCCGAACACGCCGCCCGGTACGGCCTTCCCGCCCCGGCGTAGCCGCGGTCAGGCCGCGCCCTGCGGCGGCTGACCGCCGCCGGCCTCCGCGTGCCGCTCACGCAGCCGGAGCCGGATCTCGTCCGGTGTGTACGCCCGCCGCTGCCGCTCGGCGCGGGCGATCACCACTCCGGTGGCCGCGACGCCGACGAAGCTGGCCAGGCCCAGTACCTTCCACCACCGCATCCGCCTAATGTAGTCGGGTGACTCAGACCAGCATCAGCCTGGACGAGGCGGTGGAGCTGACCCGGACCGGCGACGTCTGGGTCTTCCGGGGCCGGAGCGCGCCCGACCGGGCCATCCAGCTCACCACCAACAGCCCGGTCAACCACGTCGGCATGGCGGTGGTGCTGGACGACATGCCGCCGCTGATGTGGCACGCCGAACTCGGCAGGTCGCTGCCCGACCTGTGGGCCGGCGGGCACCACCGCGGCGTGCAACTGCACGACCTGCGGGACGCCGTCTGTGTCTGGGCGAACCGGTACGGCCAGCGGGCCTGGCTGCGCCAGCTCGAACCACCGGCCGCGCGGCAGATGGAGGACGCGGTGCTGCGTACCGTCGCCCGGCTGGACGGCACCCCGTTCCCGTCCACCGCGCAACTCGCCTGGCGCTGGGTCCGGGGCCGGGTGCCGGACGTCCGGCTGCCCGGCGGTCGCCGGATCGCCCGCCCGTTCACCGCACCCGACGCGGACCGGTCGCCGTCGGCAGTCGACGCGGACCGGTCGCCGTCGGCCGCCGCCGGGGACCGGGCGCTGGAGACGGCCTACTGCGCCGAGGTGGTGGCGGTGACGTACGAGGCGATGGGGCTGCTGCCGGCCGGCCGGCGCCCCAACTGGTACGACCCGGGCCGGTTCTGGAGCGGCGACGACCTGGAACTGGCCGACGGGGCGCGGCTCGGCAGCGAGATCATGGTCAGCATCCCGCCGCGTTGATCCCGTCGGGCCCCCTCGACGGTACGGGAATCCCATATGGACCGGTTTCCCCCGTTGCCTCCCAGGAAGTAGATCGTTACGCTCTGGCGGGCCGAGGTTCCGCGCTCCCACGAGTCGGGCCGCTACCGGAGCGGGGAGGCCAATGTCTGGTGACCATGCCCTTGTCAAGGACGAGCGGCGGATGCCCGGTCCACTCGCCTCCATCCCGTGGCTCGTCGTGGTGGTCGGCGCGGCGATGATGGTGAGCCTGTTCCTGATCGCGTTGGGCACCATGCTGCCCCACCGGCAGCCCGGGCTGCCGTTGACGAACCAACAGGGTGCGCCGCTGTTGCCGGCGCGTGACCCGTCGTCGGAGCAGCTTCCCCTCCCGGTGGCCTCCGACGGCCCGATGACCGACTCGCCGGCACCGTTGCCCGGCGGCCGGGGTGCCACCAGCCGCCGGGCCGAGCCGCCACCGACGACCCAGCCGACCCGGTCCGATCCGGGCGGGAACGCGCCGGGCGCCGGCCAGCACGGATTGCCGCCCGCCGGCGGTAACGCCAACGGGCCCTCCCGGGACGGCCCGAGCAACGTCATGCTCATGGGCGGTCAGTCGAGGCGCTGCCTGGACATCGACAACTTCGGTACGGCCAACGGCACGCAGGCCCAGCTGTGGGACTGCAACGGCGGCTACAACCAGCGCTGGACCTACACCGCGGCTCAGCAGATCGTCCTGTACGGGAACAAGTGCCTGACGGCCGGCAATCGCGGCACCACCGACGGCACCCCGGCGGTGATCTGGGACTGCGACGGTGGAAGCCACCAGCGATGGACGATCAGATTCGACGGTACCGTCGTCGGCGAGCGGTCCGGGCTGTGTCTGGACGCGTACTTCGCCCGCACCGGCAACGGCACACAGATCGTCCTCTGGTCCTGCAACGGCGGCGCGAACCAGAGGTGGCGACTGCTGAACTGAGGTTTGCCGGTCGGCCGGCGCGGAAACTGCCCATCCCGTGAACGCCTCCACGGATCTCGACGCGCTGACCGAGTTCTTCGACCGGTACGGCGCGGCGCTGACCACGGCCGACGTGCCGGCCATCGCCGGCTGCTACGCCCTGCCGGGCATGGTGGTCGCCGACACCTACAGCTTCTCGTTCACCTCGCCGGCGGCCATCGCGCTGTCCTTCGTCGGCGCGGCACCGGACTACGCCGACCGCGAGCTGATCGCCGCGAACGCCCAGATCCGGGACGTACGCCGGGTGTCGGCGCTGCTCACCTCGGTGGCGGTGGAGTGGGAGTACCTGGACAGCCAGGGTCGGGCGGTGCCGGGGGAGTGCTTCGAGTACCTGCTGCGGACGACCGACCACGGCCCGGTCATCTGCACCGTGATCCGGGCCGGCTGACCGATCCGCGCCGGGCCGACCGCCGGGTCCGGGCCGGTCGACCGCCGGGTCCGGTGTGGTCAGTGCGGCCCGGCGGTACGACGTTGCCGGGCCGCCTCGTACAGCACCACCGTGCCGGCGCTCGCGGCGTTCAGGGAACTGGCGGCGCCGGTCATCGGAATCCGGACCATCCGGTCGCAGGCGTCCCGCCAGGCGCTGCTGAGGCCGCGCGTCTCGTTCCCGATCACCAGGACGGTCGGTCCGGTCAGGTCGTCCCCGGCGACGTCCGTGCCGCCGTTCTCGTCGGTGCCGACGATCCGCACCGGCAGGCCGTCGGCGCGCAGCCCGGCCACCCAGTCCAGCACGGCGTGCTGCGACGGCACCCGTACCACCGGCAGGGCCAGCAGCGAACCGGTGCTGGCCCGGACCGCCTTCGGGTCGTACGGGTCGGCGGCGTGCCCGGTGACGACCAGCCCGGCGGCGCCGAACGCGTCGGCCGACCGGACCAGGGTGCCGATGTTGCCGGGGGTGGTCGGCCGGTCGAACACCACCGCCAACAGGTCCGGTCCCGCCGGTACGCGGGTCAGGTCGTCGGCGCGCAGCCGGACCACGGCGAGCAGTTCCGGCGCCTCGTCGGACTTCCCGCCGAGTTCGTGCAGCAGGTCGGGGGCCATCGCGACCGGGGTCGCCCCGGGGACCTCGGCCAACGTCCGGCGGGCCCATTCGGACAGCGGCCGGTCGTCGGCGTACAGCAGCGCCGTGACGTCCCAGCCGTGTTCGACGGCGAGGCTGACCGGTCGTACCCCCTGGACCAGGAACTCGCCGGTCCGCTGGCGTTTGGTGCGGTTGGTCAGCAGGGCCTGCCACTGCTGGAAGGTCGCGTTACGCGTGGTGACCCGCAGGGTCCTGGGCATCGCCGGTCCTTTCCGGCCGGTGGCGGCGCCGGCACGCGACGTAGTACACCAAACCAGGGCGGTCCCCGGCGAACGGACTCCCGGCGCGACCGAGGTGAGCACGGCGGAGCGTCCCGCATCCACCGGCTGCGCGGGCGGAAAACCTGGTCCGACCGGACATCTCCCGTTGCCGAGATAGTCAGGGATCGCTACGCTCTGCGGGCCGAAAACTTCCGGAGACGGAAGGCTTGAGTCGTAACGGGACCGGGGAGGCAAATGTCCGGCGCTCATGCCGTTGCCAAGGACGAGGGGCGGACACCCGGGCCACTCGCCTCGGTGCCATGGCTCGTGGTGGTGGTCGGCGCGGCGATGATGGTGAGTCTCTTCCTCATCGCGCTCGGCACGCTGATCCCACAGCGACGTCCCGGCCTGCCGTTGACCGACCCGCCGGGCGCGCCGCTGCTGCCACCGGCGGTCGGCCAGCCCGCGCAGCAGGAGCCGTTCCCGGTGGCGTCCGGCGGTCCGATGGTGCCCGACTCGCCGACCCCGGTCACCGGCGGTCGCGGTGCCGCGAGCCGACGGGCCGAGCCGCCCCCACCGGCGGAGGCGCCGCCACCGGGCCAGCCGCCGGCCGGCCAGAACCCGCCCGCCGGTCAGAACCCGCCTGACCCCGGGCCGCCGCCCGGTCCGCCGCAGATGAGCGGCCGTTACCAGGTGACCCAGGGTTGGCCGGACACCTTCATCGGCGAGGTGCTGGTGCGCAACGTGTCCTCGTCGACCCGGTCCTGGACGGTGACGCTGACCTGGCCCGCGCAGGTGGGGGAGCTGCGGACCTTCTGGATCGAGGGTCAGCCCCAGGGCACCGGCCACCGCTCCGGCGCCCGGTCCGTCTTCACCAGCGGCGTGGCGCTCCGGCCGGACGGCACGGCGTTGTTGCGGTTCCAGTACAGCCGTACGGGCGGCGACGGCCGGCCGAGCGGCTGTCAGGTGAACGGCGCCAGCTGCGTCGTGACCTGACCTTCCACCTGCTCCGATGTGGATCGACGGGCCTCGCCGTGCCCGTCGATCGGCGTTTCTTGCGCAAGTATTGGTTCATGTTGCGACCGTGTTTGCAAGGTATTGCACAAGCGCTTTCACAGGGGCTAGCGTGCGGGCGAATCAGCGACCACAGAAAGGCCGTCGATGACACCCCCGCATCGTCACCGAGCCACCGTGTTCGCAGCCGCCGGGCTGCTCGCTCTCTCCCTGGTCGGCGCGCCGGTCGCCGTACCCCAGGTCGGCGCCGACGCCGCGCCCCGACCGGCGGCCTCGGCCACCGGCGCGCAGCAGTGGGCCGCCGAGCCGTCCGCCGACGTCCTGGCCGCGGCCGCCACCCGCCCGCGGGCCAAGGGCGAGCAGTACTACTTCATGCTGCCGGACCGGTTCGCCAACGGCGACCCGCGCAACGACCGCGGCGGTCTGACCGGCGACCGGCTCGCCACCGGCTACGACCCGACCGACAAGGGCTTCTACCACGGCGGTGACCTGTTGGGGGTGCTGGACCGGCTGGACTACATCCAGGGCCTCGGCACCACCGCGATCTGGCTCGCGCCCATCTTCAAGAACCGTCCGGTGCAGGGCACCGGCTCGGACGTGTCGGCCGGCTACCACGGTTACTGGATCACCGACTTCACCCAGGTCGACCCGCACTTCGGCACGAACGCGGACCTGAAGCGGCTGATCGACCAGGCGCACCGGCGGGGCATCAAGATCTTTCTCGACGTGATCGTGAACCACACCGCCGACGTCATCCGGTACGCCGAGAACAAGTACACCTACGTGGACAAGACCACCAAGCCGTACCGGGACGCCCAGGGGCGGGCGTTCGAGGACCGCAACTACGCCGACGGCAGCCGGGCCTTCCCCGCGGTGAACCTGCGCTCGTTCCCGTACCCGCCGACCTTCGCCACCCCGGCCGACGCGCGCGCCAAGACCCCGGCCTGGCTCAACGACCCGACCATGTACCACAACCGCGGCGACTCCACCTTCGCGGGCGAGAACAGCGAGTACGGCGACTTCTTCGGCCTCGACGACCTGTGGACCGAACGACCCGAGGTGGTCCGGGGCATGACCGACATCTACGCCGACTGGGTCCGCGACACCGGCATCGACGGCTTCCGGCTGGACACCGTCAAGCACACCAACCTGGACTTCTGGCCCCAGTTCAGCCAGGGCATCAGGCGCGCCGCCGACCGGGCCGGCAAGCCCGACTTCTTCATGTTCGGCGAGGTCTACAGCGCCGACCCGGAGATCGAGTCGACGTACGTGCGCCGCGGTGGCCTGCCGGCCACCCTGGACTTCAGTTTCCAGGAGGCGGCCCGCGGTTACGCCGCGGCCGGCGGCCCCGCCAAGGCGCTCGCCGACGTCTACGCCAAGGACGACCTCTACTCCTCGCGGGACACCGACGCGAACCGGTTGCCGACCTTCCTCGGCAACCACGACATGGGCCGGATCGGCTCGTTCATCGCGGCCGGGAAGCAGGACCCGGCCGCCGAACTCGCCCGCGACCGGCTCGCCCACCAGCTGATGTTCCTCACCCGGGGCCAGCCGGTCGTCTACTCCGGCGACGAGCAGGGCTTCACCGGACCGGGCGGCGACAAGGACGCCCGGCAGGACATGTTCGCCTCGAAGACCGCCGACTACCTCGACGACGACCTGATCGGCACCGACCGGACCCACGCGTCCGATCAGTTCGACCCGAATCACCCGCTCTACCGGACCATCGCCGAACTCGGCGCGCTGCGCCGCCAGCACCCCGCGTTGCGCGACGGCGTGCAGGTCACCCGGTACGCCGCGGACACCGCCGGCGTCTTCGCCTTCTCCCGGATCGACCCGACCGACCGGGTCGAGTACCTGGTGGCGGTCAACAACGCGAACACCGGACGAAAGGTCACCGTGGACACCTGGTCGGCGGGCACGACCTTCACCGGCGTCTACGGCGCCACCGGCGGCACGACGGCCGGCGCGGACGGCAAACTGGCCGTGACCGTGCCGCCGATGTCCGCCGTCGTCTACCGGGCCGGCACCCCCGTCCCGCTGCCGTCGGCCGCGCCGACCGTCCGGATCACCGACCCGGCACCGAACGGGACCGTCGCCACCCGGGCCGGCGTGGTCGCCGACGTGACCGGTGACCCGCTCGCCACGGTGACGGTGGCCGCCCGGGTCGACGGCGGCCCGTGGACCCTGCTCGGCGCCGCCGACCGGGCACCGTACCGGGTGTACCACGACCTGACCGGGTTGCCGGCCGGGGCCCGGATCGAGTACAAGGCGGTGGTGCGCGACACCACGGGACGTACCGCCACCGCCCGGTCCACCGCCCGGGTGGGCACCCCGCCCGAGGCGGCCTCCCGGGACTGGGCCGTGGTGCACTACCAGCGTCCGGCCGGCGGCTACGACGGCTGGGGCCTCTACGCCTGGGGCGACATCGACCCGGCGTACGTGACCACCTGGCCGGCCGGGCAACCGTTCGCCGGCGAGGACTCCTACGGCCGGTTCGCCTGGGTGAAGCTCAAGCCCGGCGCGAAGTCGGTCGGCTTCCTGGTGGTCGACAAGGCCGGCGACAAGGACGTCGCGGTGGACCGGACGATCGACGTGACGCAGACCGGTGAGGTGTGGGTCAAGCAGGGCGACCCGGCGATCTATCCCACCCGCCAGGCGGCCACCGGGCAACCGGATCCGCCGGGTGACGAGTCCACCGCCGCGATCCACTACCGGCGGGCCGACGGCAACTACGCCGGTTGGGGGCTGCACGTCTGGGACGGTGCGGCCGACCCGACCGACTGGGCGCACCCGCTGACCGGCACCCCGGACGCGTACGGGGTCACCTTCCGGGTGCCGCTGGCCGCCGGCGCCACCGGGCTGAACTACATCGTCCACAACGGTGACGCCAAGGACCTCCCCGACGACCAGCGGCTCGACTTCGCCGCGGCCGGCCGCGAGGTGTGGCTGCTCGCCGGCACCCCCGGCCGGCTGCTGCCCGGCACCGCCGGCGTCAAGCACGACCTCGACATCACCAAGCAGAGGGCACAGTGGATCGACCGGGCCACCGTGGCGTGGCAGGCCGGCCCCACCGACGGCCGGCGGTACGACCTGGTCTCCGCCCCGAACGGCGGGCTCTCCGTCGTGGACGGCAGGCTGACCGGGACGTACACGTCGGTGGAACTGCACGCCCGGCGCGACGGGCTCACCGAGGCCCAGCGGGCGCGGTTCCCGCAGTTGTGGAGCTACCACACCTTCGGCCTGGACGCACGCGACCAGGCCCGGGCCAAGGACCTGCTGCGCGGGCAGCTCGTGGTCACCGAGCGGGACGACGCGGGCAACCTGCTGTCGGCCACCGGCGTGCAGATCCCCGGCGCGCTCGACGACCTGTACCCGGCCGCGACCGACGCCCGGCTGGGCGCCACCTTCGCCGGTGGCCGGCCCACCCTGTCGGTGTGGGCGCCCACCGCGCGCACCGTGTCGCTGCAACTGTTCGACACCCCGACCGCCGCGCCGCGTACCGTCGCCATGCGCCGCGACGAGCGCACCGGGGTCTGGTCGGTGCGCGGCGACCGGAGCTGGACCGGCCGCTACTACCGCTACCAGGTCGAAGCCTGGCAACCGGCGGCGCGGAAGATGGTCACCGCGGCGGTGACCGACCCGTACTCGGTGGCCCTGGCCGCCGACTCGACGCACAGCCAGATCGTCGACCTCGCCGACCAGCGGTTGGCGCCGACCGGCTGGGCCGGGCTGCGCAAGCCACCGGCCGTCCCGGCGGCGAAGGCGCAGGTCCAGGAGCTGTCGGTGCGCGACTTCTCGATCGCCGACAGCAGTGTGCCGGCCGCGCAGCGCGGCACCTACGGCGCGTTCACCGACCCGGCCAGCGTCGGCATGAAACACCTCAAGGCGCTCGGCGACGCCGGGGTCACCCACCTGCACCTGCTGCCGGCGTTCGACTTCGCCACCGTCCCGGAACGCCGGGCCGACCAGCAGCAGCCGCCGTGCGACCTGGCGGCGCTGCCGCCGGACTCCGACCGGCAGCAGGCCTGCGTCGCAAAGGTCGCCGACACCGACGGCTACAACTGGGGGTACGACCCGCTGCACTACACCGTGCCGGAGGGCGGCTACGCGGTCGACCCGGACGGCGCGCACCGGACCACCGAGTTCCGGCAGATGGTGCAGGGCGTCAACGACGCCGGGCTGCGGGTGGTGATGGACGTCGTCTACAACCACACCTCGGCCGCCGGCACCGACCCGAAGTCGGTGCTGGACCAGATCGTCCCGGGCTACTACCACCGGCTGCTCGACGACGGTACGGTGGCCAACTCCACCTGCTGCGCCAACACCGCGCCGGAACACGCGATGATGGGCAAGCTGGTGGTCGACTCGATCGTCACCTGGGCGACGGCGTACAAGGTGGACGGTTTCCGGTTCGATCTGATGGGTCACCACCCGAAGGCCAACATCCTGGCCGTCCGGGCCGCCCTGGACAAGCTGACGGTCAACCGTGACGGCGTCGACGGCCGGGCGATCCTGCTCTACGGCGAGGGCTGGAACTTCGGCGAGGTGGCCGACAACGCCCGGTTCGTCCAGGCCACCCAGGCCAACATGGCCGGCACCGGGATCGGCACCTTCAACGACCGGCTGCGCGACGCGGTGCGCGGCGGCGGTCCGTTCGACGCCAACCCGCGCGTGCAGGGCTTCGCCTCCGGCCTGTTCACCGACCCGAACGGCGACCCGGTCAACGGAACGGCGGCCGAGCAGAAGGCCCGGCTGCTGCACTACCAGGACCTGCTCAAGGTCGGTCTGACCGGCAACCTGGCCGGTTACCGGTTCACCGACTCGGCCGGGCGGCCGGTCACCGGCGCCGAGGTCGACTACAACGGTGCCCCGGCCGGCTACACCGCGGCGCCGGGGGAGGCCGTCACGTACGTCGACGCGCACGACAACGAGATCCTGTACGACGCGCTGGCGTACAAGCTGCCGCAGGGCACCGACGCGACGGACCGGGCCCGGATGCAGGTGCTCGCCCTGTCCACCGCGCTGATGTCGCAGGGCACCGGGTTCGTCACGGCCGGGTCGGAGCGGCTGCGCTCCAAGTCCCTCGATCGCAACTCGTTCAACTCCGGTGACTGGTTCAACCAGATCCGCTGGAACTGCGCCGACGGCAACGGCTTCGGCGCCGGCCTGCCGCCGGAGCAGGACAACAAGGACAAGTGGCCGTACGCGAAGCCGCTGCTGGCCGACCCGAAGCTGGTGCCGGACTGCGCGGCGATCGACCTGACCGACGCCCGCTACGCCGAGCTGCTGCGGATCCGGGCCTCGTCGCCGGTGTTCGGCCTGCCCACGGCGGCCGACGTGCAGCGGCGGGTGTCCTTCCCGCTCTCCGGCGAGCAGGAGACCCCCGGCGTGCTCACCATGCGGCTGGACGGTCGCGGCCTGGACCGGCAGTGGACCTCGGTGACCGTGGTCTTCAACGCCGGTCCGGCGGCGGCGAGGCAGACCGTCGCGGGGCTGCGCGGCGCCGACGTGGCGCTGCACCCGGTGCTGCGCGGGTCGGCCGACCCGGTGCTGCGCACCGCGTCGTTCGACCGGGCGAGCGGCACGTTCACCGTGCCGGGGCGCAGCGTGGCGGTCTTCGTGCAGCGGGGCTGACCCTTCCCGTACGGCGGGAGGCCGGCGCACCCGCTCGCGGGTACGCCGGCCTCCCGGAGTCGGGCTCGCCGGGCTCAGCCGACGCAGTTCGGCACCAGGCGGGCGTGCGGTGAACCTTTTCAACCTGAACCACGCGGCGCTTGGGCACCGTTTCGACCTGCGCCAACGACGGACCGCAAGGGGAGGTTGAAAAGCGTTCAGTCGGTCGGCCGGTTGCGCCCGATGACCGACTTGGCGTCCACCGTGATCGGCACGTTGGTGGCGATACCGCCGGGCGCGATGGCGGCGGAGTTGTCGGTCACCCTGGTCTCGGTGAGCGAGACGGTACCGCCGAGGTTGGCGATGCCGCCCCCGGCCGAGGCCGGCCCGATCGCCTCGTTGCGAACGAGCCCGGCCTGCCGGACGACCAGCGCGCCGGTGTTGCGGATGCCCCCGCCGTCGCCCTGGGTGGCGAAGTTGCCGCGGACCTCGCCACCCTCGATGACGGTCTGCCCCGCGGCGTTGTCGATGCCACCGCCGGCGGTGGCGGTGTTCCTATTGACCGTGCACTGCCGCAGGGTGAGCTGACCGCCGTTCTCGATGCCGCCGCCGCTGCCGGTGGCCCGGTTGCCGCTGACCGTGCAGTACATCAGCTTGACGGTCGTGGCCGGGTTGACGAAGATGCCGCCGCCGAGGGTCCCCGCGGTGTTGTGGTGCACCGTCACCCCGTCCGTCAGCAGGCTGCCGGCCGACACGAAGAGGCCGCCGGCGCGCTGCGCGGCGCTGTTGTGCAGCACCTCGACGTCCAGGAACGTCAGGATGCCGGTGCTCCGGATGCCGCCACCGCTGCCGAGCGTGCTGTTGTCGCTGATCAGGGTGTGGGAGAGGGAGGTCGAGCCGTTGTTGGAGATCGCGCCGCCGCCCGGGGCGTCGAGGGCCTGGTTGTGGGTGAGGCTGCTCGCACGGACGGTGAGGGAACCCAGGGCGTCGACCAGGATCCCGCCGCCGCCCCGGGGGTCGGCGGCCGGGGCCTGACCGCCGTTAACGGTCAGGCCTTCCAGGGTGAGGTCCCCGCCGGGGGCGACCTCGAAGATCCGGAACGCGGCGGCGCTGGCCGCCCGGACGATCGAGGTGTTCTTGCCGGTGAGCGTGATGCGCTGGGTGATGGCCGGCAGGCCGTTCCCGGTCCCGGTCGGGCTGTTCGGGTTGAATGCCTGCCCGGCGGTCAGCAGGTAGGTGCAGTTTTCGGCGAGCTTGAGAGTGCCGCCGCGGCCGCTGTTGGCCAGGTCGACAGCCGCGATCAGCTTGTCGGCGGCGCAGGCGACCGGCTGGGCTGCGGGGTCGTCGCCGGGCTGCTCGCTCGAGCCGGTCGGCGCGCTCGGACCCGGCTGGCCGATATTGGCCGGCGGGCCGCCGTAGACCGCGGCCGGGTCGACGTTCCGCCGGAACAGCACAGCCAGGTGCGGTGTGGCGGCGAGGACGCCGACCGTGGCGACCGCGGCGACACCGGTCATGCCGGCGACGAGCCGGCGAACTTGTCGCCCGCCGGCCCGGCTGACCGGGCGCGGCGGGTCTGGATAGCTCTGTTGGTCGTTGGACATGACGCTCCGTTCCCCCGCGTACCTGGGCTCCGCCGCATCGGGACGTCGACGGCTGATTCGCCCAAGAAGGATTTAAATGATCAATCGTCACGATAGCGGTGCTACTGCCGGATATTGGCTGCCACTTGAAACATCGCACCTTAGATACAAAACAGAACAAACTTGCACGAGTGGGCTGGAAAGTTGAGCGGCCCGTCCCACCGGTTGCCGGATGAGACGGGCCGCTCGGTTTCCAGGTGTGTCGGCGCGGTCGCTCCACCGTGGAGCCGCCGCGGATCCCGGCTCAGCCGAAGCAGTTCGGGACCACGCCGGCCGTGCAGTTGCTCGGCCGGTTGCGAATGGCCAGCGACTGCGCGTCCACCGTCAACGGCGTCGTGCTGAAGATGCCGCCCGGCCCGGTGACCGCGGAGTTGTCGATCACCGTCGTCCCGATTTCCGAAATCGTGCCGCCGAGGTTCGCGATACCGCCACCGGTCGTGCCCGCGGAGTTGCGGCTGATCTCGTCCCGACGCAGGACCAGCGTGCCGGCCGCGCCGTTGAGGATCCCGCCGCCGGCCTGGTTGGCCGTGTTGTCGGAGACCGTGGAGTCCTCGCTCACGAACTGCCCGTTGTTGTAGACACCACCGCCGTTGGTGATGGCATCGTTCCGGTGAACCGTGCTCCCCAGGAGCGTGAACGCACCGAGGTTGAAGATGCCGCCACCGTTGCCGAGTGCGGTGTCCTCGCTGATCTCGCTGTCCTGGACCTGGGTGATGCTACCGCCGGCGGCGAAGATGCCACCGCCGTTGCCCGCTGCGGTGTCATTGCTGACGGTGGTCCGCACCAGCAGCGCGTTGCCGCCGGCCGCATTGGCCAGTCCGCCTCCGTTGCCGGCGGTGCTGCGGTCGTCGGTCAGATTGACGTCCGTAAGCCGCAGCAGGCCGGCGTTCAGGATGCCGCCGCCGTCGCCGGTGCTGGTGTTGAACGTGACGTTGCTGGTCTTGATCTCGGCGGTGCCGTAGTTCGCGATGGCACCGCCACCGGCACCGGCACCCAGCACGGCGTTCCGCGAGACGCTGGTGTTCTCGACCGTGAGCGATCCACCGGCCCGGACCAGGATGGCCCCGCCACCCTCGGTCCCCGTGGCGCCCTGGGTCCCCGTGGCGGTCACCTGGCCGCCGTTGAGGGTCAGTCCCTTGAGCGACAGGGAGCCACCGACGCCGACATCGAAGAGCCGAAACGCGGCCGCGCTGGCGGCGCGGACGATCGAGGTGTTGTTACCGACGATGCTGATGGGCTGGGTGATGACGGGCAGCCCGTCGTTGGCCGCCGCTCCCACCCCGACCGTCGAGAGGCTGTAGGTGCAGTTGTCGGCCAGTTGCAGGATGGCGGCACCACCGGCATTGGCCAGGCTGATCGCCGCGATCAGCCGGTCGGGATCGCAGGGCACCGACCGGGTGTCGGAGTTCTGGCCACCGGGCGCTCCCGGGCTGGTGGGTGCTCCTGGGCTGGTGGGTGCTTGTGGGCTGGTGGGTGCTTGTGGGCTGCCGGGTGCTTGTGGGCTGCCGGGTGCTTGTGGGCTGCCGGGTGCTCCTGGGCTGGTGCTTGCTCCTGGGCTGCCGGGTGCTCCCGGGCTGCCGGGTGCTCCTGGGCTGCCGGGTGCTCCTGGGCTGCCGGGCGCTCCCGGGCTACCGGGCGCTCCTGGGCTGCCGGGTGCTCCCGGGCTGCCGGGTGCTCCCGGGCTACCCAGGCCGCCGGGGCTGGTCGAGGCGCTCGAGCTGGGTCGGGTCAGGGCGCCCAGGGCCGGCACGCCGGTGATCGCGCTGACCGCCGCGAGTCCGGCCACGCCGGCCACCCCGGCGGCGAGCCACCGGGCCCGACGCCCGACTCCACGCCCCAACGGGGTCGAGGAGTGTGCATGCTTCGATGAATTCTGGGACATGATGCTCCGTTCTTTCTCGCTGCGAGACGTGGTCGCACCGCCATGTCGGGCGTGGACCGCTACAAACGGGCTGTAGCAACTGAAAGCACCGTATAGCGGATGTAACGGACCTCGCGGGCCTATACGAAAACACCGCACATTGGGTACATAAAAACCCGAACAGCGCGAAAGTGGCTCACAATTCGCGATGTGCTCCGCCCTCCGGGTCCGGCCGGAGGGACTGGATGCGAGTCGGCGGTCAGCCGCGGCGGGCGCCGGCCGGCCAGAGGACCGTCACCGGCACCCCCTGCGCCTGGGCCGCCCGGACCACGTCCGCGGTGTCACCGAGCACCGCCGACGGGCGGCCGTCCCAGACCGCAAGCAGCAGGTCGCACCGGCGCAGCAGCTCCTGGCTGGCCGCCATGTACGCCGGTCGCCCCGACCGGGCGAACGGCATGTACGACACCGTCGACGCCCGGTTCAGCAACTCGTCGAAGGCGGGCAGGTTGTGTCGGGTCACCGCCCGGCTGCGGTAGTCGGTGGCCGGGATGACCACCTCGTAGGTGCCGCCCCGGGCGAGGATCGCGCGGGCGAACAACTGATCGGCCCCGTCGGCCAGGCAGGTGACCCCGTGCAGGTCGGCCGCGGGGTAGCCGGCCAGGGTCTCGGCCAGGCAGGCGTAGACCAGATCGGCGGTGCCGTCGGCGAGCGAGACGTGTCCGGTGACCCCGATCCGCGGCATTGTGCACCGTCCGTTCCTCGTCACGCGTCACCGACCCGGACGATCCGGAAGCCGGCATCGGCCAGGATGGCCGGGAGTTCGCGGATCGCGTCGTGGTTCCGCTCGCGCATGTCGTCGTGCAGGTGGTCCCACGCCCGGACGGCCGGATGCAGCAGCCGATCGTCGTCGCGGTCCTCGGCGTAGCGCCAGCCGGCGGCCACCCGGGCGGAGAGCCAGCGCTGGTGTTCCAGGATCGCCAGCCGTTCGATCTCCGACTCGGCCAGCGAGTGCTCCTCGCCCGGACCGACCCGGGGCGACAGCGCGCAGCCCAGCTCGCGCAGCTTCCGCCCGATGTCCTTGGCCTGGTCCCGGTTGGTCCGCCGCAACGGCTCGGGCAGATCCTCCCAGGGCACCAGGGCCGGGTTGGCCTCCGGCTGCTCGCCGTGCCGCCGACGGGACATCAGGTAGCTCTCGTGGATCACCCGGGCCAGCCGTTCGACCAGGTCGTCGCCGATCAGCGCGGGGTCGCAGGCGGCGTGCACCACGCCGTACAGCCGCAGCGCGCCGGACAGGTCGTCGAGCAGGTGGTCGCCCCGCTCGTGGTCGAACGCGGCGCGCAGGCTGGCCAGCCGGTCCAGCCGGACCACCACCGAGCCGGGGCCGCCGTGCCACAACTGCTCGGCCGTCAACGCGGTCTTGAGCGCCCGCTCCTCGTCGTCGTAGCAGATGAACACCCGGTCCGGCGGCAGCGCGAACCGGTCGTCGTTCAGCAGCTCGGGCAGCCCGCCGTCGTACGGGATGATCCGGCAGACCCGGGACAGGAAGGGATACCGGTGGGTGAGCTGCGCGGCGGTCGTCGTCGCCTCGTCGTCGACCAGCGCCACCGGCACCTGGTTCGGACCGTGCGGCTCGCGGACCCGCCACCGCCGGGCCAGTTCGGCCAGCACCGCCCGGCCGAACGCGGTGGCCCCGAGGATCACCACCCGGGGCGGGCCGCCGCGGACCGCGACCAGCGGCTCCTGGACGAACAGCTTGCGGGCGGCCAGGTCGTCGATGTTGAAGAAGTCGACCCGCGCCCCGGGCGGCTCCGCCAGCCCCAGGTGCCGGGCCTGCAGGGCCAGGCAGAGTTCCGGGTCGGCGACCTGGGCGTACACGCAGAGCGGGGTGCGTCGGCCGCGCCGGGCGGCGGAGAGCGCGATCGCGGTGTTGCCGGCGCTGTCGTCGGTGCAGGCGTACAACGCCCGGGCCCGGTCGATGCCGGCGGCCCGCAGCACGTCGGGGTCGCGGGCCGCGCCGGCCACCCGCAGGGCGTCCGGGCCGGCGTCCGTCGGCACGGCGCCGGACCCGGTGCCGGTCACCGCCCCGGACGGTACGGTCACCACCTTCTCGCCGGCGGCCCGGAGCCGGCGGGTCAGGGTGCTGGCGACCATGCCGTCCCCGCAGACGATCACGTGATCCCGGGACCGCCGGATCCGCCACCGGCGCAGTTCGGTGGCGAACAGCGCCCGGCCCGCCTCGACGAACGCGTAGACGGTGAACGCCGGCGCGCTGAACCGGGCGATGTCCAGCAGGACCGGGTACGGCCCACCCTCGTCCAGCGGCGGTGACCCGAGCACGAACAGTTGGAGGTCGTAGTACAGCAGGTCCAAAGGGCTGCCGCTGAGGCTCTGACCGTCGGGGGCGTACTCCCGCAGTCCGAAGTAACCGAACACCACGGAGACCACGCCGATGGCGGCGAACAGCAGCCGCAGCACATTGGCTGTCGGCGCGCGGCGCGGATCGCCGAAGCCGCCGTCGGACACACGCATCCCCTGTCCATCGCCGCAGGTGGTGACGCAGCGCTATCGTACCGTCGGCGCTGGGCAGCGGAAAGCGTGAAAGATCCACAGTGGGGTCGCGGCGGGCCTGGACCGCCGCGACCCCGGTCACCGTCGGTGGCTCAGCCGGGCAGCCGCGGCCCGGCCTCGCGCTGGGCGGCGAGCCAGTTCTCGACCTCGTCGGCGGTGCGCGGCAGGCCGGCCGAGAGGTTGACCGCCCCGTCCGGCCCGACCAGCACGTCGTCCTCGATCCGGATACCGATCCCGCGCAGTTCCTCGGGGACCAGTTCGTCCTCGGGCTGGAAGTACAGGCCCGGCTCGACGGTCAGCACGTAGCCCTCGCCGAGCGTGCCGTCCCGGTAGGTCTCCTTGCGGGCGTTCGCGCAGTCGTGCACGTCGATGCCGAGCATGTGTCCGAAGCCGTGCAGCGTCCAGCGCCGGTAGACGGTGGACTTCTCGTCCATCGCCTCGTCCACACTCACCGGCAGCAGGCCCAGCTCCGACAGCCCCTCGGCCAGCACCCGCATGCAGGTCAGGTGGACGTCCTTGAAGGCCACTCCGGGCCTGATGAACTCGATGCCGGCCTGCTGCGACGCGTACACGATGTCGTAGACCTGGCGTTGCAGCGGGCTGAACGTGCCGGAGACCGGCAGCACCCGGGTGACGTCGGCGGTGTAGAGGTGCCGGCCCTCGACGCCCATGTCCATCAGCAGCAGCTCGCCGGGGCGGGTGGTGCCGGTGTTGCGGACCCAGTGCAGGATCGTGGCGTGCTCGCCGGCGCCGACGATCGAGCCGTACCCCACGTCGTTGCCGTCGTGCCGGGCGCGCAGCCCGAAGACGCCCTCCAGCAGCCGCTCGGCGACCGGCCGGTCGGCCGGCAGCACCCGGGCGACGTCCTCGAAGCCGCGTACCGTGGCGTCGATCGCGTCCTGCAGCTGGGCGATCTCCCACTCGTCCTTGACCAGCTTGAGCTCCGAGATCGCGATCGCCAGCTCCCGGTCGCGGGCCGGCTTGTCGCCGGGCCGGTCGGCCTCGTCGAAGGAGCGCACCGCCGCGTCCACGCCCGCGTCGAAGCCGCGCAACACCCGGGTACGCCGGGGCGCGAGATCGGCCAGCGCGGCCGGCAACTCGGTCAGCGGGGCGGTTTCCACCCCCAGCTCGGTGGCCTTCTCGGTGAGCGTGTGCCGGCGGCCGACCCACAGCTCGCCGTGTCGGCTGCGGAAGAACTCGTCGTTGTCCCGCGACGAGCGGGGCCGCATGTAGAGGGTGGCGTCGTGGCCGGAGCCGGTGGGCCGCAGCACCAGCACGCTGTCCGGTTCGTGGTCACCGGTCAGGTACGCGAAGTCGCTGCCCGGCCGGAACGGGTGGTCGGTGTCGTTGGCGCGCACCTTCTCGGTGCCGGTCGGGACGACAAGCGTCTCGCCGGGGAACGCGGCGGACAGGGCGGCCCGGCGCTTGGCGTAGTTGGGCACCTCCGGCCGGGGGCCGACCGGTAGCGAGGTGTCCCGCCACCCGGTGCGCATGAACGTGAGAAACTTTTCCGGAAAGTCCGGATCGTGGGACTCCGTTCCCTCCGGCGTCGTACCGACCTCGGCCCGCTCGTCACCCACCCGCTCGTCACCCATCTGCCCGCTCCCTCACCTGCCGACGTTCACCCGCGACGGTACCTCCCCGCTGGGGCCTCCCGGTGTCCGACCGGTGCCGGCACGGGCCGCATCCACGCGTGGAAGGATGGCTCCCATGTGCGGACTTCTGGCCTTTTTCAGCGCGCACGGCGACGCCGGCGCGCACAGCGATGCGATCGCCGGCGCGTTGGAATGCCTGCACCACCGGGGGCCGGACGAGACCGGCGTCGAAGTGATCTCCGAGGGTTCCTACGCGGACGCGGTCTTCGCCCACAAGCGGCTGGCGATCATCGACGTGGCGTCCAGCCACGAGCCGCTGTCCTACGCCGGTGGTCGGTACCTGCTCACCTTCAACGGTGAGATCTACAACTACATCGAGTTGCGGGACGAGCTGATCCGCAACCACGGTGCCCAGTTCGCCACGGCCGGCGACGGTGAGGTGATCGTCGCCGGTTACCACTACTGGGGCGAGCGGGTGCTCACCCGGCTGCGCGGCATGTTCGCCTTCGTCATCTGGGACCGCCAGGAGCGGCGGGCGTTCGGCGCCCGGGACTACTTCGGGATCAAGCCGCTGCACTACCTGGAGACCCGCGACGGGGTCTACCTGGCCTCGGAGAAGAAGGCGCTGATGCCGTTCGCGCCGGCCGCGCACGCCGGTGACGCCGGGATCGACACCGCCAGCCTGTCGCACTACCTGACCCTGCAGTACGTACCCGAGCCCGGCACCCTGCACCAGGGCATCCGCCGGATCGGCTCGGGGGAGTACCTGACCTGGTCGCCGGGCGGCCGGATCGACGTGCGCCGGTGGTACCGGCCGGTGTTCCGGCCCACCGCGCCGGACGACCCGCAGAAGCTCTACGACCGGATCCGGGAGACGCTGCGGGAGAGCGTCCGGATGCACATGCGCTCCGACGTGCCGGTCGGGTCGTTCCTGTCCAGCGGCATCGACTCGACCGCCGTGGTCGCGCTGGCCCGCGAGTTCAACCCCAACATCCTCACCTTCACCGTCGGGTACGACGTGCCGGGCTACTCGGAGATCGAGGTGGCCCAGGACTCGGCGCGGCACCTGCAGGTCACCACCATCCCGACCAAGATCGGGCCGCAGGACATGATGGACGCGCTGCCGAGGATCGTCTGGCACCTGGACGACCCGGTCGCCGACCCGGCGCTGGTGCCGCTCTACTTCGTGGCCAAGAAGGCCGCCGAGCACGTCACCGTGGTCCTGTCCGGCGAGGGCGCGGACGAGTTCTTCGGCGGGTACACCATCTACCGCGAGCCGCTGTCCCTCGGAGCGGTCAACGGCCTGCCCGGCGGGGTCCAGAAAGGGCTGCGCGCGGTCTCCAAGGCCATCCCGCAGGGCGTCAAGGGCAAGAGCTTCCTGGAGCGCGGCACCACCCCGATCGAGCAGCGCTACTACGGCAACGCCCGGATGTTCACCGAGGAGGAGAAGCAGGACCTGCTGCGCCGGTACGACCCGGCCGTGCGCTACACCGACGTGACCGCGCCGATCTACGCCGAGTGCCAGGAACTCGACGACGTCACCAAGATGCAGTACGTCGACCTCTACACCTGGCTGCGCGGCGACATCCTGGTCAAGGCCGACCGGATCTCGATGGCGCACTCGCTGGAGGTGCGGGTGCCGTTCCTGGACCGGGAGGTCTTCGACGTGGCCGCCACCGTACCGGTGGACCTGAAGCTGCCGCCCCGCTCGGACGCCACCAAGTACGCCATGCGACAGGCCCTCGACGGCGTCGTCCCGCCGGCCATCGTCAACCGGCGCAAGCTCGGCTTCCCCACCCCGACCCGGGTCTGGCTGCGCGGCGAGATGTACGAGTGGGTCCGGCACATCTTCTCCATCTCGGGTGCCGGTGAGCTGCTCGACCTCAACTACGCGATGCGGCTGCTCGACGAGCACAAGCGGGGGGAGGCCGACCACTCGCGCAAGGTGTGGACCGTGCTGATCTTCTGCATCTGGCACGCCATCTTCGTGGCCCGCACCCTCGACCCGGGCATCCAGCGCAACCAGTCGGCCCTGCTGACCAAGCCGGTGGTCGGCTCGATGGTGCGCTGAGCCGCCCGTACACCCGAACCGGGCCCGGCGCGTGGATGGCGCCGGGCCCGGTCGGCTCCGTGGGGAGGAGTCGGCCCTTACGGGCTGGTGCAGGTGATCGACGGCGGGGTGTTCGGCGTGCTGGCGTTGCCGATGAAGCCGAACGTGGTGCTGCCGTCCGGTGCCACGGTCCCGTTGTAGGCCGCGTTCTTGACGGTCACCGCGCTTCCGCTCTGGGTGAAGCTGCCGCTCCACAGCGAGGTGATGGTCTGCCCGTTGGCCCACGACCATTTCGCGGTCCAGCCGTTGAAGGCCGCGCTGCCGTGGTTCATGATCTGCACCTCGGCCTGGAAGCCGCCGGACCACGCGCTGGTCACCCGGTAGATCGCCATGCAGTTGCCGGTGGGCGGCGGGCCGGTGGTGGGGTTGCTGGTCGGCGGGTTGGTGGTGGGGTTGCTGGTCGGCGGCGCGGTGGTCGGCGGCGGGTTCTGTCCGCCACCGATGCCGGTTACCTCACCGTTGCCACCGTCGAAGGTGACGTCCGAGCAGCCGAAGAAGTTCTCCTGGCTGTCCGAGCGCACCCAGCGGGAGTAGATGATGTGCCGGCCGCTCTTGCCCGACGGCAGGTTGCCGCTGAAGTAGTAGTGGCCGTCGTTGGTGCCCGGCCCGCCGATCGACGGCGGGTTGGTCACCGTCAGGAACGGTTGGTCCTCCAGGTCCGACCAGGCCAGCGGCCGGGTCGGGCTCCAGCTGTCCTTGGTGACGTAGAAGTAGAACGTCCCGGGGTGGTGGGCCCAGTTGCTGTAGTTGAAGTTGAAGTTCCGACCCGCGGTGAGGTGGGTCAGCGGCCAGTCGGTGCGGGCCAGGTCGTAGCCGGCGAAGCCGGTGTTGCCGCCGCTGCACAGCTTGCCGTCGGGGATGAAACCGGTGGTACGACCACCGGCGTCCGAACGCAGCACGCTGAACCAGTTGTAGAGCGAGTTCGTCCCGCTCTGCGCGACGGCGGCCGCGCACGCCGGGTTGTTGGGCTTGATCTCACCGGTGCTGGTGAGGCCGTCCTTCCAGCACAGGTAGGTACGGGCGCCGGGGGTCATGGCGGCACCGTGCGCGTTCGCGGCGGGTGCCGCGACCACGGCCACGACGCCGGCGGTCAGCGCGGCCACGGCCGCCACCGCCAGGGCTCTGGTCAGGGGTTTCACCGGTTTTTCTCCTTCCGGGACCGGCTCCTGATGGGAGCGGTCGGTCCCGTGGACGACGAGCGGAATGGTGCGACGTCGGTCCGGTGCGCGCGTGTGCCGCGGAGGTGCCGAGGGGCGATGGGCACTACGGCGGAACGCACGTCCGGTCACGACGTGTGCGTCGCGTGGCTCCCAGCCGGCACCCGCGAGCGGCGTTCAGCCCCACGCCGCCTCGGTAACGGTCATCGCACCACAGATCGGTCGTTCATTCAATAGGCAGCGCTCGATTTGCTGGATGATGCGGCATGCTTGTCGCCACGGTGACGTGAAGGAGAGATCAAATGGGGTACGCGGCGGTGCTCGGCGAGGCACTGATCGACCTGCTGGACGGCGAGTGCGACGGGAAACCGGTCTACCGGCAGGCGGTCGGCGGCGGCCCGCTCAACGTCGCCGTCGGCGTCGCCCGGCTCGGCTCGGCCGTGGAGTTCGTCGGTTCGCTCGGCGACGACGCGCTCGCCGGCCGGATCGCGGACTTCCTCACCGCCGCCGGGGTCGGCCGGCGTGGCCTGGTGACCGTACCGGCGCCCACCACGCTCGGCGTCGCCACCTACGCCGGCGCCGAGCCGGAGTTCCGCTTCTACGGCGACCCGCCGTCGTACGGGCTGCTCACGCCGGACCACCTCGACCCGGACCTGATCGAGGGCGCCGACGTGCTCTACGCCGGCTCGATCGCCCTGCTCTGCGCGCCCACGCTGGCCGCCGCCCGGCGGGCCTGGGCGCTCGGTCGCGGACTGCGGGTGTTCGATCCGAACGTCCGGCCCAGCCTGCTCACCACCCCGGCCGCACCGGCCGACCTGCGGGCGACGGTGGCCGAGTTCGCCGCCGGGGCGCACCTGGTGAAGCTGAGCGCCGCCGACGTCGAGGTGCTCTACCCCGGCAGCACCGTCGAACGGGCCGCCGCGGAGCTGCGCTCGCTCGGCGCCGGTGCGGTGGTGGTGACCCGGGGCGCGGACGGCGCGCTGGTGCTCGCCGGGGCGGACCCGGTGCCGCTGCCGGCGCCACGGGTCCACGCGGTCGACGCCACCGGCGCCGGGGACTCGGTGATGGCCGCCCTGATCGCCGGCCTGCTCGCCGACGGTCCGGTGACCGACCCGGCCGGCTGGCCGGGTCGGGTGGCGTTCGCGTTGCGGGTGGCCGGCCTGGTCTGCGAGTCGCCCGGCGGCGCGGTCTCGATGCCCACCCGGGCCGAGGTGGCCGCCCGCTTCCCGGACTGACCGGCGCGGTCCGCGCCCCGGTCGCCCGGGTCGGCGGCGGAACGGCTGCGCGGTCCGCTCAGCCGTCCCCGGCCAGCTGGGCGTAGCCGCGGCGGACGGCCACCTCGGCGGTGCCCGGCTCGAACGGCGCCCGCGGCACGAGTTCGTCCACCGGCGCGCCGTCGGCGTGCCCGTCGCGGATCAGCCAGGCCAACCTCGCCAACCGTTCGTGCTGGGCGGTCAGCTCCTCGGTGCCCAGCACCGCCCCGTGCCCGGGCACCACCGCGGTACGCGGCGTGACCAGCCGCGCCAACTCGGCCACGGTGTCCGGCCAGTCCACCGGATAGCCGTCCTCGAACGAGGGCGACGAGCCCTCCTCGACCAGGTCACCGGCCGCCAACACGTCGGCGTCCGGCACGTGCACCACCAGGTCGCCGGCGGTGTGTCCGCGGCCGAGGTGCAACAGCAGGACGTGCCGGTCGCCCAGGTCCACCGTGGCGCTCTGGTGCACCGTCCGGTCCGGCGGGACGATCGGCGTGCCGAGCAGGTCGGCCGCCAACGCGGGATCGGTCGGCAGGATCTCCTCGTACGCCTGCCGGCGCAGCCGCTCGGGCTGCTCGGCCAGCAGTCGGGCGGTCACCTCGTGCGCCCAGATCGGCCGGGGCGGGTCGGTGCCCAACACCGCGTTGCCGTAGCAGTGGTCGAAGTGGTGGTGGGTGTTGACCAGCACCAGCGGCGACGGGGTGACCTGCCGGACCGCGGCGGCCAGTTCGGTCGCCTGGGCCGTGCTGGACAGCGTGTCCACCAGCATCGCCTGCTCGGCGCCGACGATCAGCGTGACGTTGACGTCGAGGATCGGGTACCGCAGCACGAAGACGCGGTCGCCGATCTCGGTGAAGCCGTCACTCATGGGTGCCCGAGGCCCGTTCGACGAACCGGTGCCGGTCGACCAGCACCCGTTCGATCCGGCCCTCCGCCACGGTCGTCGTCCCCTCGGTGACCCGCACCTCGAACTCGAGCCGGTGGCCGTCCACCCGGACCAGCCGGGCCTGCGCGACCACGGTACGGCCGATCGGGGTGGGCGCCCGGTGGTCGAGTTCGACCCGCGACCCCACGGTGGTCGTTCCGGAGGGCAGGTCCCGTGCCGTCGCGGCGACCGTGGCCGCCTCGGCCAGGGCGAGCACCCGGGGCGTGCCGAGCACCGGTACGTCGCCCGAACCGACCGCCTGGGCGGTGTCCGAGTCGGTGACGGTCAGCTCCACCCGGGCGGTCAGCCCGGCGGTGAGGGTGCGCTCCCGCTGCTGCTGTTCCATCCGCACAGCCTAAGCGGTGCACCGCCCGTCGGCCGGGGGCTCGCCCCGGACGTACCGGGAATCCGGACCGGGCGTGGCCGGTCGGCCGACGGGTGGACGCCGCCCCGGGCGGAGCTTCCTTCGGTGCCGCCGTGCGGTCGGTCCTGGGGCGGGCCGGGGACGGTGCCCACGCGCGGCGTGGTCCGGGGTCGAGCGCATCAGCGGCCGTCGGCGGCGCGCGCGGCCCGGGCCCGGTCGGTCAGCTCGGCGGCCAGCGCCCAGGCCTCCCGGACGTCCCGGTGGTGGGCCACCGCGTCCCGGCCCCCCGCGGTGTCGGCGTGCACGGTGGCCAGGCCCAGTCGGCGCTGAGCCGGCCCCTGGACCACCCGGACGCTCTGGATCCGGGCCAGCGGCACCACGACCACCTGTCGGGTCAACAGCCCGTGCCGGACCGCGAAGACGGCGTCGGACACCCCGGCGCCGAGCACCTGCCGGGACAGCGGACGCAGCCAGCGGGCCCGCGGCGGCGGCGCGGTCAGCGGCAGGGCGAGCAGGTCCACCCCGGGCAACACCTCGGACACGATCGCCCGCGCGGTCGGCAGGCCGCCGACCGGCAGCAACCGGTCGGCCTGGTTGCGCTCGTCGTGCTCGCCGGGGGTGATCCCGGCGACGTCCAGCCGCAGCCGCAGCCAGCCCGGCATCCGCCACAGCAGCGGCCAGGTCGCGGCCACCGCCTGCACCCGGGGCAGGGGTACGGTCTGCGCCCGGGTCTCCAGCAGGCCGTGCCGGATTCGCAGCGTCGCGTCCAGCCGGTGCAGCCGGAAGTTCCAGTCGTCCAGCACCCGGCGGACCGGTTGCAGCAGGACGCCGGCCATGGCGGTCAGCGTGCTGGCGACCGCGATGAACGACCAGGAGCCCTCGGAGAGGAACTGCGCGATCACGAAGGCGACGCCGAGCGGCAGCAGGAACGCCTGTGGCGTGAGTAGCTGGCTGACCAGCAGGTCCCGGTTGGCGACCGCGTGCACCGGCCGGCCGGGCGCCGGCCCGGCACCCGGTACCCGGCGCCACGCCGGCCCCTCGACGCCGACCGGCGGCGGCCCAGCCGCGGCGGTCCCGGCGGGGCCCGGTGATCCATCGGTCGTCGGCGCCCCGGTGACCGGGCCGTCGCCCGGCCGGACGCCGCCGGGCGGTCCGCCCGGTCGGGCCGGGAGGCGGCTCGCCAGCCCGAGCA
Organism: Micromonospora zhanjiangensis; assembly: GCF_042650605.1. NCBI lineage: Bacteria > Bacillati > Actinomycetota > Actinomycetes > Micromonosporales > Micromonosporaceae > Micromonospora > Micromonospora zhanjiangensis. Next base: position 135,362 of record NZ_JBHSBN010000005.1, read on the forward strand.
GCCGGTCCCGCAGCGCCACCGCCTCGGCCACCGACAGGTAGGCCAGCGGTGCCTCGGTGCGACCGCCGCCGACCACCTCCAGCCGCAGCTCGGCCAGGCCGGTGAGCTGCGCCAGCAGCGGCCGGACCACCTCCACCGCCTGCAACCGCTCCAGCGGGATGGCCCGGGTCCGGCGCCACAGCAGGCCCTCGTGGATCCGCAGTTCCCGACCCACCACGTGGTAGCCGGTGTTGTACCAGCTGACCACCGACAGCACGACCGCCCCGCACACCAGTACGGCGACCAACGCGGCGAACCAGCCCAGCCCCAGCCGGGACAGGGTCGACCAGGACAGCCCCGCGACGATCACGACCAGCGACTTGGCGCCGTGCAGCAGCGGGCTCAGCGGGTGCAACCGCCGACGGGGTTGCGCCGGCGGCTCGGTCACAGGCCCTCCGCGCGGTCTTCGCCGAGCGCGGTGAGCCGGTCGCGCAGCCGGGACGCCTCGGCGGGCCGCAGCCCCGGCACCCGGGCGTCGCTGGCCGCCGCGGCGGTGTGCAACTGCACGGTGGCCAGGTCGAAGGCGCGTTCCAGCGGGCCGGCGCTGACGTCGACGAACTGCATCCGGGCGTACGGCACGATGGACAACCGGCGGACCAGCAGGCCGTGCCGGACCAGCAGGTCGTGATCCCGCTCGGCGTAGCCCCAGGCCCGGACCGCCCGGACGATCACCCAGACCCGCCACCCGCCGAACAGCACACCCAGCCCGAGAACCAGGCCGAACAACCCGTAGCCGGTGAGCGCCCAGGCGACCCCCGCCCCGCCGAGCAGCACCAGCAGGACGCCGGCCAGCCGGAGCAGCTCCACCCAGATCAGGTCGGTGGAGACCGCCTGCCAGCGTACGGTCGCCGGCCACGGCTCCAGCGGGCTCGTCGGACCGTCCCCGGCAGTAGTCACGTGTCGAGCGTAGGCGATGGCGGGAACGGTTCCACCTCGCGTAGGAAGCCGCGCCCGGCGAGGAAGTCGCCCAACGTGGGCCGGTGGTCGGCACAGGCGAGCCAGGTCTTGCGCCGGTCCCGGTCGTGCAGGCGGGGATTGTTCCACCGCAGGGCCCAGACGGCCGAGGCCCGGCAGCCCTTGGCCGAACAGACGGCCTCGGTCAGCGGTGGGGGAGAGTGGGTCACGCCTGGAGAGTCTACGGCGGTGGGTCGGACGCCAGGCGCGGCGAAGTTTTTAGCGCCGGGCGGCCACGGGGGGAGCCGCCCGGCGACGGCTGAATCGTACACGCGGAAAACCCCCTTCTGTCTACCCGTGTCGGCCACCAGTTTGTGATCATGCCGGTCGGAGCCGTAAATCCGGTTCTCGCCGTACGCCCTCGGGACGGGACGTGCGAGGCTTGTACCGCAGCCGTTGACGACACCCCGCCGTGGAGGACAGGTGGCCCAGCCGACCACGCCCGACGCCCCGACACCGTCCGACGCCACGCCCACCCCGGGGCCGGCCGCCCCGGGCGGCGCCAGCACCCCGGCCCAGGACGCGACCCTGCTCGAACGCGCGCTGTTCGAGGTCAAGCGGGTGATCGTGGGCCAGGACCGGATGGTGGAGCGGATGTTCGTCGCCCTGCTGGCCCGGGGGCACTGCCTGCTGGAGGGCGTACCGGGGGTGGCCAAGACCCTCGCGGTGGAGACCATGGCCAAGGTGGTCGGTGGGACCTTCGCCCGGGTCCAGTTCACCCCGGACCTGGTGCCGGCGGACATCATGGGGACCCGGATCTACCGCCAGTCGAGTGAGAAATTCGACGTCGAACTCGGCCCGGTGTTCGTCAACTTCCTGCTCGCCGACGAGATCAACCGGGCGCCGGCCAAGGTCCAGTCGGCGCTGCTGGAGGTGATGGCGGAGCAGCAGGTCTCGATCGGCGGCCAGACCCACGAGGTGCCGCATCCGTTCCTGGTGATGGCCACCCAGAACCCGATCGAGCAGGAGGGCGTCTACCCGCTGCCCGAGGCGCAGCGGGACCGGTTCCTGATGAAGATCCTCGTCGGTTACCCCACCGACGCCGAGGAGCGCGAGATCGTCTACCGGATGGGGGTCACCCCGCCGGAGCCGGTGCCGGTGTTCAGCCCCAGCGAACTGATCGCCCTGCAGCGCAAGGCCGACCAGGTGTTCGTGCACAACGCCCTGGTCGACTACGCGGTCCGGCTGGTGCTGGCCACCCGCTCGCCGGCCGAGCACGGGATGCCCGACGTGGCGCAGTTGATCCAGTACGGCGCCAGCCCGCGCGCCTCGCTCGGCATCGTCCGGGCGACCCGGGCACTGGCCCTGCTGCGCGGCCGCGACTACGCCCTGCCGCAGGACGTGCAGGACATCGCCGGTGACATCCTGCGGCACCGGTTGGTGCTCAGCTACGACGCGCTCGCCGACAACGTGCCGGCCGACCACATCATCGGGCGGGTGCTGACGACCATCCCGCTGCCGTCCGTGGCGCCCCGGCAGAACGCCACACCCACCCCGTCGACCTCGCCCCAGCCGGGCAGCAACTGGCCCGGCCGGCTGCCGTGACCGCACCGGCGGCCGGCACCGGTGCCGGTGGGTTCACCGGCGCCCTGGACGCGTCCGCCGCCGGCACCGGGGCCACCGCGGCCCGCGCCGAGGCCGTGCTGTCCCGGCTGCAACTGCTGGTCACCCGCAAGCTCGACGGCCTGCTGCAGGGCGACTACGTGGGCCTGCTACCCGGTCCGGGCAGCGAGGCGGGCGAGTCCCGGGAGTACCGTCCCGGCGACGACGTGCGGCGGATGGACTGGCCGGTGACCGCCCGTACCACCACGCCGCACGTCCGGCGCACCGTCGCCGACCGGGAGTTGGAGACCTGGTTGGCGGTGGACCTGTCGGCCAGTCTCGACTTCGGCACCGGCCGTTGGCTCAAGCGGGACCTGGTGGTCGCCGCGGTGGCGGCGGTCGCCCACCTGACCGTGCGCGGCGGCAACCGGATCGGTGCCGTGGTGGGCACCGGCACCGGGACCACCGCCGGCCCCACCGCCGGACGGTCCCGGTTCGGCCGCCGCGCCCGTACGGCGGCCGGGCCCGAACCCACGCCGGGAGCCGTCCGGCGCCTGCCCGCCCGATCGGGACGCAAGGAGGCGCACGGGCTGCTGCGGGCGGTGGCCGGCACCGAGATCCGACCGGGCCGCAGCGACCTCGGCGCGCTGGTGGACATGCTCAACCGACCGCCGCGCCGGCGTGGCGTCGCCGTAGTGATCTCCGACTTCCTGGCGCCCCCGCAGCAGTGGGGCCGGCCGCTGCGCAAACTGGCCGTCCGGCACGACGTGCTGGCGATCGAGGTGGTCGACCCGGTGGAGCTGGAACTGCCCGACGCCGGGGTGCTCGAACTGGTCGACCCGGAGACCGGTGGCCTGCACGAGGTGCAGACCGCCGACCCGCGGCTGCGCCGCCGGTACGCCGAAGCCGCCGCCGCCGGCCGGGCGGCGATCGACGCCGAACTGCGCGCCGCCGGGGCGGCGCACCTGCGCCTACGTACCGATTCCGACTGGCTGCTCGACATCGTGCGTTTCGTGGCCGCCCAGCGGCACGCGCGCACCAGGGGGACCACGAGATGATCCGTTTCCTGCAACCGTGGTGGCTGCTCGCCCTGCTGCCGGTGCTCGCCCTCGCCGCGGCGTACGTGTGGCGGCAGCTGCACCGCCGGGCGTACGCGGTGCGGTTCACCAACGTCGACCTGCTGCGCACCCTGGCGCCCAAGGGTCTGGGCTGGCGGCGGCATGCCGCCGCCGGCGCGTTGCTGCTGGCCCTGCTGGTCCTGGCCACCGGGCTGGCCCGGCCCTCGGTGGACACCAAGGAGCCGCTGGAACGGGCGACGGTGATGCTGGCCATCGACGTCTCGCTGTCGATGGAGGCCAATGACGTCGCGCCGACCCGGCTGCAGGCGGCGCAGGAGGCGGCGAAGCAGTTCGTCGCGGAACTACCGCCGACGTTCAACCTCGGGCTGGTGGCGTTCGCCAAGTCGGCGAACGTGCTGGTGCCGCCGGGCAAGGACCGCGGCGCGGTGACCGCCGCCATCGACGGGCTGGTGCTGGCCGAGGCGACCGCGACCGGTGAGGCGGTGTTCACCTGCCTGGAGGCGATCCGCTCGGTCCCGGCCGACGGCGCCCAGGGCATCCCGCCGGCCCGGATCGTGCTGCTGTCCGACGGCTACCGGACCTCGGGACGCTCGGTCGAGGAGGCGGCCGCCGCGTCGGCGGCGGCGAACGTACCGGTCTCCACGATCGCGTTCGGGACCGACTCGGGACAGGTCGACATCGGCGGGCAGACCCAGCGGGTGCCGGTGGACCGGGCCGCCCTGGCCCAACTGGCCGAGACCACCCAGGGGTTCTTCTACGAGGCGGCCTCGGTGACCGAGCTCAAACAGGTCTACCAGGACATGGGCAGCTCGATCGGGTTCCGCACCGAACCCCGGGAGGTGACCCAGTGGTACGCCGGGATCGCGCTGCTGCTGGCCCTCTGCGCGGCCGGGATGAGTCTGCTGTGGACGTCCCGGCTGCCCTGACCGGCGGCGCGTCGCGCGTCCGCCGGCCTCGGCTGCGCGTGGGTCAGTGGGTTGTCCCGCTGACCAGCACGAACAGGTAGACGACCCAGACGGCGGCGAGGGTGAAGCCCACGGGGGCGACGTAGCGGCTCATAGCGGCTCTCCGGTGGTGACAGGCACTCGATGATCGGGACGAGGGTGCTGGAGAGAGTCGCAGCCGGGCGCACGCCGCCGCGCGACCCCGCGTGGTCAGCCCGGAACGGGCGTCGAGGATCCGGCGCGGGTGGTGCGGGGGCGTGGGAAGCTGGGTCGGCTCAGGCTGAGTCGGTGCTCAGCGGAGCGGACCGAAGGCCCGGCTACGACTGGGAGGATCGCTATCTCGCACAGCGATCACCTCCACTGGTCGGCCGGACGGAATGGAACCGGAGGCGATGTTACACCGCGTCGCGGTGGCCCGCCCGATAGGCCGACCGGTTCGAGTTGGCCGATCCGAACGGCCGACAGCGTCCGTACCGCGGCCATGACCGGCAGCCGGACCGGTGGGTGACGGAGCGGTCCGGCGCCGGCGGACGATCGCCGACCCGGCCAGCGTGATGATCGTCACGGTCGACCCGCCGTCCGCAGTGGACCGTCGATGGGCGGACGCCGTGGCCAGCCGCCCGATCCGGACCTCCGGCACCCGTCGGATCCAGTCGTCCGGGGCCAGCGCGGCCCAGACCCGGGCTCCGGTGCCCAACCGGTCCATCCGGTCGGCACCCATGCCCGGCGCTCCGAGCGCCACCAGGTCGGTGACCTGTGGGCCCAAGGCGGGCGCGGCGAGCCCGACGACGAGCGCGCCGTAGCTGTGCCCGATGACGGTGACCCGGGCCGCCGGCCGCCCGGCGGTCAGGCCGGCCAGGAACGCGACCAGCGCCCGCGCGCCGGCCCTGGCCCGGTCGTCCCGGGCCACCGTCAGGCCCAGGCCCTCGGGCGGGTCGTAGCCGAGCCAGGCCAGCACCGCGACCCGGGCGGTCGGTGCGGCGCTACGCAGGGCGTCGTACACGACCCGGGCCTGCACCGCCGGTGCCCGGCGGGCGACGCCGCCCAGCCCACCGTGGAGCCGTTGTCCGCCCCCTACGGCGGGGTTACTCGCCGGCGGCCACCAGACCCGACTCGTACGCCACCACGACGGCCTGGGCGCGGTCGCGCAGGCCGAGCTTGCCGAGGATCCGTCCGACGTGGGTCTTCACGGTCTGCTCGGCGACGAACAGCTCGGTGGCGATCTCGGTGTTGGACCGGCCCCGGGCGATCAGCCGCAGCACCTCGGTCTCCCGGGCGGTGAGCGCCGCCAGCGAGGTGGGCCGGGGGCGGTCCCGACCGGGCCGGGCGGCGAACTCGGCGATCAGCCGCCGGGTCACGGCGGGTGCCAGCAGCGCGTCCCCGGCGGCGACCACCCGTACCGCGTGCACCAGGTCGGCGGCGGGGGCGTCCTTGAGCAGGAAGCCGCTGGCCCCGGCGCGCAGCGCCTCGTAGACGTGGTCGTCGAGGTCGAACGTGGTGAGGATGAGCACCCGGGGCCGGTCCGCGCCGGGCCGGTCGCCGACCAGTTGCCGGGTCGCCGCCAGGCCGTCCAACACCGGCATCCGGACGTCCATCAGCACCACGTCCGGGTCCAGCCGGCGGGCGGCGGCGACCGCCTCGGCGCCGTTCGCGGCGTCGCCGAGCACCAGCATGTCGTCCTGGGCTGCCAGCAGCGCGCCGAAACCCTGGCGCACCATGGCCTGGTCGTCCGCGATCAACAACGTGATCATGCGGGGGGGTTCCTCCTCCGGGTGGTGGTAGGGCAGCCGGGCGGTGACGGTGAACCGGCCGTCGGCCGGTCCGGCGGTGAACCCGCCGCCGAGCAGGGTGGCCCGCTCGCGCATCCCGATCAGCCCGTGTCCGGCCGGCCGGCCCGGATCGGGCGGCCCACCGAGCGGGTTGTCGACGTGCAGGTCCAGGTCGCGCCGGCCGACCCGGACGGCGACCCGCACCGGCTTGCCGGGGGCGTGCCGGGCCGCGTTGGCCAGCGCCTCCTGGACGATCCGGTACGCCGCCAGCCCGACCGCGTCGCCCGGCCCGGTGGTGCCGGCGTCGTCCCCCGGCCCGGCGGCTCCGGCGTCCGGGCCGGTTCCGGCGTCCGACGCGGTTCCGGAGTCCGGGCCGGGGTGCCGGGCGACGGTCAGTTCGACGGTCATCCCGGCCCGCCGGGCGCCGTCGACCAGGTCGGTCAGGTCGGCCAGGCCGGGCTGCGGCGCCGTCCGAGGCTCGGCGGACTCGCTGCGCAGCACGCCCAGCAGCCGGCGCATGTCGGTCAGCGCGTGCCGGGCCGATCCGGCGATCGCCCCGAACTCGGTCCGGGCGTCCTCCGGCAGCCCGGTGAGCCGGTACGGGGCGGTCTCGGCCTGCACGGCGATCATCGACATGTGGTGGGCCACCACGTCGTGCATCTCCCGGGCGATCCGGGTGCGTTCCTCCAGCACCGCCCGGCGGGCCTTCTCCAGCTCGCTGAGTTCGGTCTGCGCCACCAGTGCGCTGCGGGACAGCCGGTTGCGCCGGATCAGGTGGCCGAGCGCCAGCAGCACGGCCAGCAACAGCAGCACGCCAGTGATGTTGTTGCCGTTGACGAAGACCAGCACCGGCGCCGCGCTGATCAGGCCCACCCAGACCAGCACGCCCCGGTCGGCGCGCAGCGCCGTCACGGCCAGCACGAGCGGCGCGAGGAGCACCAGCGGCGGACTCCACGGCCACGGCGCCCGCGGGTCGGCGTTGAAGGTGCACAGCAGCAGCGCGACGACGGTCAGCCGCCAGGCCAGCAGCGGACGCCACGGCAGCGCCACCAGCGGGGCGACGGTGAGGGCGCTCAGCAGCCAGGCCGAGCCGATCGGCAGCGGCCAACGGTGCGGGTCGGTCAGGTACGCGACGTTGATCGCGAACAACCCGGCCAGGACCAGCACGCCGACTGGGCCGGCGTACCGGACGACCCGGTGGCTCCGGGGGCGGATCGCCGGGATGTCCGGGCCGATCAGCGTGCGGCGCAGGGCGCGCAGCGCGTCCGCGGGTTTGATGTCCACCATCCGGAGGGTACGGCCCGACCGCCCGTCCGGTCGTGCCGCACGGGAGTGACGTCGCACGTCGTACCGTTACCTCTCAGTGCACTGTGGTGAGCGCACGGTTGGTAGTCCCGCCTTGCGTTGGGACGGTCCCGGTCTTGTCGGCGGTTGCCGTGCCGGGTTCACGCTTCACAGCCACCTGCCCGCGTAGGCGGGTCTTCTGGTCGGCTCCACGTGCTGCCACCGGACCACTCCCGGCGGTGTCGAACTCGGCCGCCAGGGCGGCCAGGTTACGTGCGGCGTTGTAGTCCCGGTCGATGACCAGGCCGCACACCTCACACGCGTATTCACGCTCGCGCAGGGCGAGTTTGGTTTTCACCGCACCACAGCCCGAGCAGGTCTTCGAGGACGGATACCAGCGGTCGGCCACGATCAACCGGCCACCGTTCCACCCGGTCTTGTATCCCAACTGCCGGCGGATCTCGGCGAACCCCGCATCAGCGATGTGCCGGGCCAACCGCCGATTCCGCAGCATGCCCGCGACGTTGAGGTCTTCCACCACGACCGTGCCGTACTCGCGGGTGAGCCGGGTGGTGAGTTTGTGCAGACCGTCGCGGCGCAGGTTCGCCACCCGGGCGTGCGCCCGGCCGAGGCGGGCGGACGCGCGCTGCCACCGCCGCGACGGCTGCCGTCCGGTGCGCCGGTCCGGGCCGGTCTTGCGTGACAGTGCCCGGTTCAGCCGCCGTAGCTGCTGCCGGGCGGCGGTCAGGTGGCGTGGGTTGTCGATCAGTTCGCCGGTGGACAGCACCGCGAGGTGTCGGATCCCGACGTCCACCCCGACCACACCGTCCGGCCGGGCCGGGGCCCGGTCGGGGCGGTCGACCTCGACGGTGAACGCCACCTGCCACCGACCACTGTCCCGACGAACGGTCGCGGACATGACCCGCGCGGTGCCGGCCTCCAGGCGGCGGGCGAGCTTACGGGCCGACTCGTGCAACTTCAACCGACCCAACCGAGGCAACACCACATGCTTCCGATCCCGCTCGACCCGGATCGTCCCGGTGGTGAACCGCACCGACGGGACTGTGCGGTGCTTCACCTTGAACCGCGGAAACCCCACCCGCCGACCGGCCCGCCTACCGACCCGCGAGTCCGACCAGTTCCCGAGTGCGCGGGCCAGGGCGTCCAGGCCGGTGTTGAACGCCTCCTTGGAACACTCCTTCCACCACGGCGCAACCTCGGCCTTCGCCGCGTTCCACGCCCTGCGCAACGCCGGCAATGACCACCCGATCGTCGGAGTAAGCAGTTCCTCGGGGACGCCGTAGGAGCGTTCAGCCGCCCGCTGGTCCAACTCCGCCTTCACTCGCGCCAACGCCCAGTTGTACGCGAACCGGGCAGCCCCGGCATGCGCCAGGACGGCACGCTCCTGAGCCGGGGACAGATCAAGCGCGAACCGGTACGCCTGCACCACCCGCACACCCACCACCCCCAGCGATCACGATCAGTATCGGGCAGGTGTACGACACTCCCGCCGGCACACCCGCGCCGCTGACACCAAAACGAACCACCGAACACCAAAGCTCACTCAAACGACAGCAGTTGACACCCGTTACCTTTTTGATCGTCCCCACCGCGGACTGCTCGATCGCTCGGTCCGGTATGACTTATCGCCCCTGTCGCACGCATGATCTGGGGGTGTTGTCTCCGGGCCGCGTGGCGTCGGCGGACCGCTGATAGGGACCCGGCCACCCTCGGGTAGGTCTCTCCGTAACGTGGCTGCCGCAGTCCAACGCTCTGACCAGCGGCCGAGCCCATTTAGACCGTTGGAGAGGCGAGGCGTGGACAACGAGTACGGCGTTTTCCTGGGCCTGTATGTCGGCAAGACCGACCATCATGCGGTCGCGTTGGGCCCGGCAGGCAAGCGGCTGCACGACGCGGCACTCCGAACACCGAGGCCGGGTTGCAGAAACTGTTCGCCAAACTCGGCCGGCACGGCCGGATTCTGGCCGTGGTCGACCAACCTGCCTCAATCGGCGCACTGCCCGTCGCGGTCGCTCGTGCCTGCGGGCATCAGATCGCCTACCTGCCCGGCCTGGTGATGCGCCAGCTGGCTGATCTGCAATCCGGCACGGCCAAAACCGACGCCCGTGACGCCTACGTGATCGCCGACGCCGCCCACACTCTGCGCCGCGTCGACACCGGCGACGACACCCTCGCCGAGCTGGAGATGATGGTCGGCTACAACGACGACCTTGCCGGCGAGGTCACCGCATCAGCAACCGCATCCGCGGCCTGCTCACCCAGATCCATCCACCGCTGGAACCCGTCCTGGGCCCGAAAGTGCAGCACCCAGCCGTGCTGGAGGCATTGTCGCGGTGCGGTGGGCCGGCCGGGCTGCGCAAGACCGGCGGGTCGAAACTCGCCCAGATCGTCAGACCCCGAGCTCCACGCATGGGTGACCGTCTGGTCGAGCAGGTCTTTACCGCCCTGGACACCCAGACGGTGGTAGTTCCCGGCAGCACTGCGGCCGAGACCATCCTCCCGAGGCTGGCCGACAGCTTGCGTGAGCTGTTGAAGCAGCGTGACCAGGCCCTGGTCGACCCACTCAGCCGGGCCTACTACGACCGCAACCGCGCTGAGGGCAAGAAACACAGTGCCGCCCTTATCTGCCTCGCCCGCCGCCGCGTCGACGTCCTCCATGCCATGCTCCGCGCCCAAACCCTCTACCAGCACAAACCGGCAGAAGAGCTCGCACTGGCTGCTTGACCGACCCGAGAGGCAACGACTACTCAGGCTCACTCACCGCGGAACCGGCCTCCGGCGGGTCCCCGCACACCGGGCAGTCGTATTCATCGACCGATTTCATCTTGACCGGGTGTCCGCAGAAGTCGCAGGGACGCATGTCTTCGTTCTCCAAGACTCCCGTCGCCGGATCGACTTCCATGCCTGCCAGAGTGCCAGACGGGCCATCTCACCAGCGACAGCCCTTTGACCAAACCCACAGGGACACCACCCCCCGGGTTCGTCGTTACCTGCCGGTAGCGCCTAATCTCCAACCGCAGTGTCCGCACCCGCCGAGCCGGCCGGGTGGTACGTCGAAGAGGGGGACCCGTGGCCCGTACTGTGCTGGTGACCGGCGGTAATCGTGGCATCGGGCTGGCCATCGCGCAGGCCTTCGCCAAGCAGGGCGACCGGGTGGCGGTGACCCACCGGAGCAGCGGCGCGCCGGACGGGCTGTTCGGCGTGCGGTGCGACATCACCGACTCGGCCGCCGTGGACGCCGCGTTCGACGCGGTCGAGGCGGAGTTCGGGCCGGTCGAGGTGCTGGTGGCCAACGCCGGCATCACCGACGACACGCTGTTGCTGCGGATGTCCGAGGAGCAGTTCACCTCCGTGGTCGACACCAACCTCACCGGCGCGTTCCGGTGCGCCAAGCGCGCGTCGGGCAAGATGCTCCGGGCCCGCTGGGGGCGAATGATCTTCGTCTCGTCGGTGGTCGGCCTGCTGGGCGGCGCCGGCCAGGTCAACTACGCGGCCAGCAAGGCCGGTCTGGTCGGGGTGGCCCGGTCGATCACCCGCGAGTTGGGCAGCCGGAACATCACCGCCAACGTGGTCGCGCCCGGCTTCATCGAGACCGACATGACCGCGAACCTGACCGACAGCCTCAAGGCGGAGTACAAGAAGTCCATCCCGGCCGGTCGGTTCGCCGAGCCGGAGGAGGTGGCGAACGTGGTCACCTGGCTGGCCAGCGACGCCGCCGGCTACGTCTCGGGCGCCGTCATCCCGGTCGACGGCGGCCTGGGCATGGGCCACTGACACCCGGCCCCCGCGGCCCGGGTCACTGACACCCGGCACCGCCCGCGGCCGGCCCGGCCGCCGACGGAACCGGTCATCTCGCGAGTACGGAGGATCCACACGTGTCTGGACTGTTGGCCGGCAAGCGGCTGCTCGTCACCGGCGTCATCACCGACCAGTCGATCGCCTTCTCGGTGGCGCGGCTCGCGCAGCAGAACGGCGCGCAGGTCGTGCTGACCGGCTTCGGCCGGTTGTCGCTGGTCGAGCGGTTCGCCAAGCGGCTGCCGGAGCCCGCGCCGGTGATCGAGCTGGACGTCACCAACGCCGACCACCTGGCCGGTCTGGCCGACAAGGTCCGCGAGCACGTCGACGGGCTGGACGGGGTGGTGCACTCGATCGGGTTCGCGCCACAGAGCTGCCTCGGCGGTGGTTTCCTGGACGCGCCGTGGGAGGACGTGGCCACCGCGGTGCACGTCTCGACGTACTCCTACAAGTCGCTGGCGATGGCCGCGCTGCCGCTGATGGGGGCCGGTTCGTCGGTGGTCGGGCTGACCTTCGACGCGACCAAGGCGTGGCCGGTCTACGACTGGATGGGCGTGGCCAAGGCCGGGCTGGAGTCCGCGTCCCGCTACCTGGCGCTGCACCTGGGTCCGAAGGGCATTCGCAGCAACCTGGTCTCGGCCGGACCGCTGCGTACGATGGCCGCCCGGTCGATTCCCGGGTTCGAGCAGTTCGAGCAGACCTGGACCGACCGGGCGCCGCTCGGCTGGAGCCTGACCGACCAGGAACCGGCCGCCCGCGCCTGCCTGGCCCTGCTCTCCGACTGGTTCCCGGCCACCACCGGCGAGATCATCCACGTCGACGGCGGCTACCACGCCCTCGGTGCCTGACCCCGACGTCGAGCGGTGCCACCGGTGCCGGCGGCGCCGGTGGGGCAGGTAACAGGCGGCCGGCGGTGAGGCCGGCCGGCCGGGCGGGAAGAATGGGAACCATGTCGTACGAAGCAGTGGTGCTGGTCTCGTTCGGTGGCCCGGAGCGACCCGAGGACGTGTTGCCGTTCCTGGCCAACGTCACCCGGGGCCGGGGCGTGCCGCCCGAGCGGCTGGCCGAGGTGGCCGAGCACTACCAGCACTTCGGCGGCGTGTCGCCGATCAACCAGCAGAACCGGGACCTGCTCGCCGCCCTCGGCGCGGACTTCGCCGCGAACGGCTTGGACCTGCCGATCTACTGGGGCAACCGGAACTGGCACCCGATGCTGGCCGACACGGTCGGCCGGATGCGTGACGACGGGGTGCGCTCCGCGCTGGCCTTCGTCACCAGCGCGTACGGCGGTTACTCCTCCTGCCGGCAGTACCAGGAGGACATCGCCGCCGCCCGGGCCGCCGTCGGCGCGGACGCGCCGGTGATCGACAAGATCCGGCAGTTCTGGGACCACCCGGGCTTCGTCGAGCCGCACGCCGACGCCGTACGCCACGCGGCGGCGACCCTGGACCCGGCCCGGCGGTCCACCACCCGGCTGGTCTTCACCGCCCACTCGATCCCCACCTCGATGGCCGCCACCGCCGGTCCCACCGGCGGTCGGTACGAGGCGCAACTGCGCGAGACGGCCCGCCTGGTGGCCGCGGCGGCGGCCCCCGACCTGCCGTACGACCTGGTGTGGCAGAGCCGGTCCGGCCCGCCGCAGGTGCCCTGGCTGGAGCCGGACGTCAACGACCACCTGACCGCGCTCGCCGCCGACGGGGTGACCTCGGTCGTGGTCAGCCCGATCGGCTTCGTCTCGGACCACCTGGAGGTGGTCTGGGACCTGGACAACGAGGCGGCCGACACGGCGAAGCGGCTGGGCCTGGACTTCGTCCGGGCCGGTACGCCGGGCACCGACCCGCGGTTCGTGTCGATGATCCGGGAGTTGGTCACCGAGCGGCTCAACCCGGCCGACACGCGCCCGCAACCCGGGCTGGGTAGCCTCCCAGTCTGGGACACCTGCCCGGCGGACTGCTGCCCGCCGCCCCGCCGCCGCCCCTGACCCGCCGCTGCCCCTGACCCGACGCCGCCCACGACCCCGCCCCCGGCGAGGAGATGTTCAGATGAGAGACCGGAAACCGGTCGAGAGTTGGCTCACCGACATGGACGGTGTGCTGGTGCACGAGGGGCAGCCGGTGCCCGGCGCGCCCGAGTTCGTCAACCGCCTGCGCGGTTCCGGCAAGCCGTTCCTGGTGCTGACCAACAACTCGATCTACACCCCGCGCGACCTGCGGGCCCGGCTCACCCGGATGGGCTTCGAGGTGCCCGAGCACGCCATCTGGACGGCCGCGCTGGCCACCGCCCAGTTCCTGTCCGACCAGCGGCCGGGCGGCACCGCGTACGTGATCGGCGAGGCCGGCCTGACCACCGCGATGCACGCCGTCGGCTACATCCTGACCGACTACTCGCCGGACTACGTGGTGCTGGGCGAGACCCGCACCTACAGCTTCGAGGCGATCACCAAGGCGGTCCGGCTGATCGACGACGGCGCCCGGTTCATCTGCACCAATCCGGACCCGACCGGCCCGTCGGCCGAGGGGGCGTTGCCGGCGGCCGGTTCGGTGGCCGCGATGATCTCCAAGGCGACCGGGGTGGAGCCGTACTTCGTCGGCAAGCCCAACCCGATGATGATGCGCTCGGCGCTGAACACCATCGAGGCGCACTCGGAGACCACGGCGATGATCGGCGACCGGATGGACACCGACATCCTCTGCGGCCTGGAGGCCGGGCTGGAGACCGTGCTGGTGCTCACCGGCATCAGCACCCGTACCGAGGCCGAGCGGTACCCGTACCGGCCGTCGCGGATCGTCGACTCGGTGGCCGACCTGATCGACGAGATCTGACCCGTCCGGCCGGTGGGCCCGCCGGACCGGGCGGTCGGCCGCGACCGGGTCGGGCGGTCCAGAATCCGGGCGGTCGGCACCGTCAGGTGGGACAACACCCGGGACCGGCGGTTCAGGGACGAATCGGGGCGTTGCAGGCGGCGACCAGGGCCCGCCGGCAGGCTGCGGTGAGCGGGCGCAGGGCCGCGTCCCGCTGCTGCGCCTCGTAGGTGTTCACCGCGCCGCCCGGTGCCGCGTGCTCGGCCAGCGCCAGCACCTGGTCCAGGACGCTGGCCCGGGCGAACAGCCGCCGGGCCCGCGGGTCGAACCCGGGCGGCAGGTCGGTCGAGCCGTCCGGACGGCGCAGCGCGGCCAGCGCGCCGGCCAGCTCCGGCCGCCAGGCCGCGACGTCGAGCCGGGTCAGCGCGGCCGTCGCCTCGGCCAGCGCGGTGGCCAGTTCGGCCTCCGCCTCGGCCGCGCCCGGGTCGAGGTAGGCGCCGCGCCGCTCGGGCAGCGGGTAGACCGTCCACAGCACCGTCTCGAAGGTGTCCCCGGAACCGGACGTGTGGCTGCGTACCTCGGGCACCAGCCCCAGGTCGCCGGCCAGCACGGCCTCGCCGGCCAGCAGCGCCGCGCCGGCGAACGGACCCGGGCCGGGCAGGCCGCGCGGGTCGCCCGGGGCGGGCAGACTGAGCCGGACGTCGTCTGGCGTGATCTTGGACAGGGTGGGGAGGGCCTCGCGCAGCGGGACGTCGGTCCAGGTGCCCGGTGCGTCGGCGACCAGATGCTCCTCGTCGCCGGCGATCTGCTCGGCCACCTCGTCGTACGGCACCAGCCCGGCACGCCACGCGCGCACCCAGGTCACGAACCGGCTCGACCGGCGGGGAGCGAGGGTCACGGCGCCCACTGCTGGGAACATGCAGGCAAGAGTACGTGGTCCCCGCGGCCGTGTCTCGACCCCGGACCGAAGCGGCGCGCCACCGTGCCCGGGACGCCCCGACGCACTAACGTCGGCCGGATGGGGAGATACGGCAACGACGTGCTGGCCGGCGACTGGCGGCGGCGCAAGGTGACGCCGACGGTCGACGCCGAGATCGACCTGGTGGTGGAGGACGCCGACTCCGGTTTCTGCGGCGCGGTCGTCGGGTTCGAGGCCGGTGCGGTGGTGCTGGAGGACCGGCACGGCCGGCGGCGCAACTTCCCGCTGCTGCCGGCGGCCTTCCTGCTCGACGGCGAGCCGGTGACCCTGCGCCGGCCGGCGCCGACCGCGGCCCCGGCGGCCCGCCGACGGACCGCCTCCGGGTCGATCGCCGTCGACGGGGTACCCGCCCAGGTGGCCAAGGCCAGCCGGATCTGGGTGGAGGGCGTGCACGACGCCGCCCTGGTGGAGCGCATCTGGGGCGACGACCTGCGGATCGAGGGCGTGGTGGTGCAGCCGCTGAACGGCATCGACGAACTGGCCGGCGAGGTGCGTGACTTCGCGCCCGGGCCGACCCGCCGGCTCGGCGTGCTGGTGGACCACCTGGTGCCCGGCTCCAAGGAGAGCCGCCTCGTCGCCGCCGTCACCTCGCCGTACGTGCTGGTGACCGGCCATCCGTACGTGGACGTCTGGCAGGCGGTGAAGCCGGCCGCGCTGGGCATCCGGGCGTGGCCGGTGGTCCCGCCGGGACGGCCGTGGAAGGAGGGCGTCTGCGCGGCCCTCGGCGTCGACGAGCCGGCCGTGCTGTGGCGGCACATCCTGTCCAAGGTGGACAGCTTCGCGGACGTCGAGACGCCGCTCATCAACGCCGTGGAACGGCTGATCGACTTCGTGACCACCACACCGGACGTCGGCTGACCGGCCTCACTCGACCCGGTCGGGGTCGCGGGTGAGGACGAAGGTGGCGACGTCGAGGGTGTCCACGGTACCGGCCGCGTCGCGGCGGACGGTGAGGATCTCGCCCCGGTTCTGGCCGGCCCGACCGCGCCACCGGTCGGTGCCCTCGCGGACGAACCGCCACGGCACGCCGCGCGCCGGGCGGAGCAGGGTGAAGACCAGTTCCTCGGTGTCCGGGTCCCACTCGGTCTCGTACTCCCGGCCCATCCACCACCAGCGGCCGGCCAGCTCGGCGGCGTCGGCCGGCAGCCCGTCGACCGGACGCCAGGGTCGCACGGCCGGCGGCGGTTCGGTGTCCAGCACGGTGTCCAGCAGGCGTACGCCCAGGCCGCCGAGGTGGCCGGCGCGGAACCCGTACGCGTTGGCGAAGCCGACCACGCCGGTGCGCGACGGCCGGTGCACGCTGACGGTGGCGACGTAGCCGGGCATCGAGCCGCCGTGGCCGACGTAGATCCGCTCGCCGGAGCGGGCCAGCTCCACGCCGAGTCCGTGCCCGCCGGTCCAGGTGTCGTTGATCGCCACCGGGACGGTCATCTCGGTGAGCGTCTCCGGCCGCAGCACCGCCGGGTCCGGGTCGGCCAGGAAGGCCGCCCAGGCGGCCAGGTCGGCCGTGGTCGACCAGAGCTGCCCGGCGGGGGCCATCGCGCCGGTGTCGGTGCGCGGCTCCTCGCGCAGCGTCCCGCGCCACGGGTGTACGACGTAACCGCGGGCGAACGGCTCCTCGGCCTGGTACGTGGTGCGGCGCATGCCCAGCGGTGCCAGCAGCCGGGTCCGGACCTGGTCCCACCACGCCTCGCCGACCAGCCTCTCCAGTACCCCGCCGAGCAGCCCGAAGCCCAGATTGGAGTAGTGGTACGTGAAGTGCGGCGGGTGGGCCAGCTTCTCCGGGCCCAGCCCGGCGAGCAGGGTCGGCAGGTCGGCGCCCGCGCTGCGTTCCCACCAGTCACCGTCGGGTTCCCGCTGCAGGCCGGAGGCGTGGCCGAGGAGCTGGCGCAGGGTCACCGCGCCGACCGGCGTGCCGGGCAGGTGCCGTTCCAGCGGGTCGTCGAGGTGCAGCCGTCCCTCGTCGCGCAGCCGCAGCACCAGGACCGCGGTCATCGTCTTGCTGATCGAACCGATCCGGTACTGGATGTCCGGGTCCGGCGCCGGGTGGACACCGGCACCGGCCACGTGCACCAGGGCGCCGTCGCGGACCACGCCGGTGATCAGGGAGGGCACCCGTCCGGCCGACTGGGCGTCGGTCACCAGGGCGTCGATCCGGCGTACGGTCTCCGGCAGCAGCGACACGGTCGTGGGTCTCCTCGGGCACGGGATCCGGCAACGGGCTATCGCACTCTACCGACAAAGGTGATCTTCGCGGTCGCACCCACGTGCGCGGACGTGACACTATCTGTATATGGAACCGGTGCTGTGGATCGTCCTGGGCGTCGTGCTGGCCGTCGCCGAGATCTTCACGACCACGCTGTTCCTGATCATGTTCGCGGTCGGGGCCCTCGCCGCGGCCGGCGCGGCCGCGCTGGGCGCCCCGATCGCCCTGCAGGCCCTGGTGTTCGCCCTGGTCTCCGCGCTGACCGTGGTGGCCGTCCGACCGACCATCAAGAAGCACCTCGAGTCCGCGACCGACGACCACGGCACACCGATCGGGGTGGCGGCCATCGAAGGCGCCGACGCGTTGGTGCTGGACCGGGTGGACGCCGACGGCGGCCAGATCAAGATCGACGGCGAGCTCTGGACCGCCCGCGCGTACGACGGGACCCAGGTCTTCGAGCCCGGCGAACGGGTCCGGGTGATCGAGGTCAGAGGCGTGACCGCCATGGTCTGGCGGGACGAGCCGACATCCAGCGGACTGCCCGAATAGAAACCACCGGAAATGAGAAGGTGACCTGTATGGGGACTGCGATCGCGGTGCTGCTCGGCGCCGTGGCCCTGATAGTGGCGATAACCCTGATCCGCGCGGTGCGGATCGTCCCGCAGCAACGGCAGGACGTGGTCGAGCGACTCGGCCGTTACAAGCGCACCCTGAACCCGGGACTCAACCTGCTGGTGCCGTTCGTCGACGCGGTGCGCACCAAGGTCGACATGCGGGAGCAGGTGGTCAGCTTCCCGCCGCAGCCGGTGATCACCTCGGACAACCTGGTCGTCTCGATCGACACCGTGCTCTACTTCAAGGTTGTCGACTCGGTCCGGGCCACCTACGAGATCTCCAACTTCCTCCAGGCCATCGAGCAGTTGACCGTCACCACCCTGCGGAACGTGATCGGCTCGCTGGACCTGGAGCGGGCGCTGACCAGCCGGGAGGAGATCAACCGGCACCTGTCCGGGGTGCTCGACGAGACCACCGGCCGGTGGGGCATCAAGGTCACCCGGGTGGAGATCAAGGCCATCGAGCCGCCGCCCAGCATCCGCGACTCGATGGAGAAGCAGATGCGCGCCGAGCGCGACCGGCGGGCGGCCATCCTCAACGCGGAGGGGCACAAGCAGTCGCAGATCCTCTCCGCCGAGGGTGAGAAGCAGGCCGCCGTGCTGCGCGCCGACGGTGACCGCCAGGCCCGGATCCTGCAGGCCGAGGGTCAGGCCAAGGCGATCCGTACCGTCTTCGACGCGATCCACCAGGCCAACCCGAGCCAGAAGGTGCTCGCCTACCAGTACCTGCAAGCGCTGCCGCAGATCGCCAACGGCCAGGCCAACAAGGTCTGGATCGTGCCGACGGAGCTGACCAAGGCCCTGGAGGGCCTGGGTGGCGCGCTGGGCGGCCTGGGCAACATGGTCGGTGACGCGCCGTCGGCGGCGGTGGACGCCGGCGCCGTCGAGCGGGAGGCGGCCGAGGCGGCCGAGGCCGCTGCCGCCGCCGCGCAGGAGGTGCACAACGAGGTACGTGCCGCCGAGGCGCAGGCCAGCGGCTCGGACAAGAAGTCGCAGGAGTTGACCCAGGGCGATCCGGTCCCGCCATCCGCCGTGCTGGGGGACGACGATCCGGAGCGCACCGCGGTCCTGCGGACCACCGACCCGGACCGCACCGAACGCCTGCACTGATCCGGCCCGGCGGCCCTCCCGGCCGCGCCGAGGTGAGAAAAACTCGGCAAACCGCCGCGCGACGCCCCGGCCCCTGACACGATCGGCTGTGACGGCCCGATCTCAGATCAGGCGCCGGGGCGTCGCCGTCCGTCCGGACGGGTCGGGGGGCCGCCCGGCCGGACGGCGACCGCCGAATCAGCGTGGGCAGGACAGTTCGTCCGGCGCGGCGGTTCCCACGAACAGTCGCCAGTCGGCCCTGGTCAGGTCGCGCCCGGCCACGTCGCAGGCGGCGCGGGTCCAGTCCGCCGGATCGACGCTCCAGCGCAGCACCTCGCCGGAGTCGGTCGCGGTGACGAACTCCCGCCCGCCCGGGTCCGCGACCGCGCCGGTGGCTCCCCAGGGCGCCAGCCCGGTGGAGCGGCCCGGCAGCGGCAGCGCGACCCGGCCGAGTTCGTCGCCCGAGCGGACGTCGACGAAGACCAGGGTGCCCTGACCGGTGAGCCGGACGGCGAGACCGTCCGGGGAGCCGGCGAGAATGTCGGTGTAGGCGGCACCCGGACCGACCAGCCGGTCCGGCTCCCGGCCGGTCCGCCAGACCGCCAGCAGGCCGTCCGCACCGCCGACGAGCAGGTTGTCGCCGGCGTAACCGACCGCCCGGGCGTTCGACCCGGCTAGTTGGCGAACGTCGTCGGTACCGACGGAGACGACCCGGACGGTGCCGTCCGGTGCGACGACCGCGGCGCTGCGTCCGTCGGGGCTCACCGCCGCGGTGTTGGCGCGCCGCTCCGGCGGCAGTCTGCCCGGCCCGGGAACGCTCCACCGGACCGTCCCGGTGGCCGGATCGCGCCACTGGACGCCGCCGTCGGCGGTCACCACGACCAGCCGCCCTCCGTCGGGGGAGAGGCCGACCGCCCGTACGCCCGGCGGTGCCGGCTGCGTCCACGTCGGCCGGTCGGGCCAGCCGGTCGGCGGCCCGTCGGAGAGCACAAGCAGCCGTTCGGCGGACAACCAGACCGGGATCCCGGAGTAGGCGTCGAGATCCGCCTCCGTCGGCCGCGCTGGTCCGTCGAGCTGTTCGATCCGTAGGTGTCCCTCGCTGAGCACGGCGAGGCGGTGGCCGTCGGGTGCGACGGCCAGCTGCGGCACCGGCCCGGCGTTGCTGGTGTCCGGCGCGTCGGTAGGCGGTCCGGCGAGCATCCGGGACACCTGGTCGAAGTCCCACAGGACCAGCGTGCTGCCGGCGGCCGTGGCGGTGACCAGTCGGTGCGTGCCGAGGAAGGCCATGGCCCGGGTGCCGGACGTGCCGGGCAGTCGTTTGACGCCGCCGTCGGTCAGATAGGCGTACAGGGCCTCGCCACCGGCGGCCGCGACGGCCCGACCGTCCGTGGCGACGGCGAACCGGTCCGGTTCCTCGATCGGGATCGCCGCCGGTTCGGCCGGGGACCGGGGCTGCCCGGCGCCGTCCGGTCCGGCGGGGTGGGCGGTCAGCCAGACCTGACCGTACTTGGCCCAGGCGAAGTAGCTCGTGTCGGGGGAGTAGCCGCAGCAGTAGTACTGGTCGGCCGGGGTCACCTGCTCGTCGGACCCCTCCCGGCGGGCGAAGTCGGCGGCGTCGAGGCGGGCCCATGCCCCGGTGCCGTCGGCCAGGGCCACCGTACGGTCGTCCGGCAGGCCGACCGCCGCCCAACCGGCATCCAGCCGGTGCCGGCGCAGTTCCTTACCGGTGCCCGGGTCGAAGAGGATCAGCGGATCACCGGCCTGCCCGCCGACGACCGCGGCGGTGCGGCCCGAGGGTGACACGGCGACCGCGGCGACCCGACCCGCGAACACGGCCCGCGGCGGGTCGCCGGGGTGCCAGACGTACAGTTTCGTCCCGTCGCTGGCGACGACCCGGTCGCCGGCGTCGTCCGCGGCGAGCGCCGTGATCCCCCGATCGGCGGCCCGGACGCTGATCACCGCGTCGGCCGGTGACGCACCGCCGGCGTCGGCGGTCGGTGTGCCGGTGGCACCGGCCGCCGGTCGGCCGGTCGGTGTGCCGGCTGTCGGCTGGCCGACTGGTGGTCCCGTGCCGGCGCCGGGCGGCGCGTCCCACCGCAGCAGCCGCCCGTCGTCGCTCCCGGCGAAGACCGACCGGCCGTCACCCGACGCCGCGAGCGCTGCCACCGTCGCGGGCAGCGGTTGGAACCGCCGCAGGTACGGGCTCGCCGCCGTCACCTGGAACAGCGCGGACCGGGTCTGCGCGTCCTGGTCCATCCGGTACGCCTCGGCGGCCAACAGCGCCGCGACGTCCAGGTGGGTGTCGATGTTCGCCACCGCCGTGGCTGCCAGCGCCCGAGCCGTCGCCAGCCGAGCCTGGCGGATGGCGTTGTCCCGTTGGCGTACCGCGACGCTGGCCGCGACACCGGCGGCGACGGCCAGTACGACCAGCGCGGTGACCGCCCCGACCACGGCCCGGACGGTCCGCCGGCGCTGCCGGATGTGCTCGCCGACCAGGAGGTCCTTCGGCACCCCGCGCACGGCGCAGGCCAGGTCGGCCACGCAGTCGATCAGCCGTGGGTTGGCCGGTTCGACCTGTTCGGCGTCGCGCAGCCAGCGCAGGTCCACCCACCGCGGCTCCTCGCCGAGCCGGGTCCGCAACGACGGTGGCAAGGCCGTGGTGCGGTCCGGGTCGAACCGGCCGCTGTCGGCGTCCCAGGCGAGTTCACCGTCGGTGAGCACGATCAGCAGGCGGTCCGCCGGTCGGTTCGCCAACCACCAGCGCACCTCCCGGTCGACCCAGACCGACGCGGCCGCCTCCGGCGAGGCCATCAGGATCAGCCACCGTGAGGCGGCCAGGGCGGCCTCGATGGAGGGCCAGAGGCCCGCGTTCGCCGTCAGGTTGGCGTCGTCCCGGAACACCCGCAGCGAGCGGGTACGGTGCCAGGGCTTGGCGAAGCGTTCCAGTTCCCGTTGCAGGGTGGGCGCCAGCCGACCGTCCAGGGCGTGGCTGTAGGAGATGAAGGCGTCGAAACCGGTGGCCGGCGTCCGATGCGGCGCCGCCGGCCACCGACCTAACAGAGGTGTCCGCACCCGTCCATGGTATGGGCCCTCGTCTATTCTTCCAGCCGGCCCGGTTCGGGCGGCCGGTCGAATCGGTGAACCGGCCGTGCCCGGTCACCACATCTGCCACCATCAGAAATGAGACCGATTCCGATCAGCCGGATCCGGTCGGCGGCCTCTGAGACTCATCGAAAGCCGAACCCGGCCGGAAGAGAGGTGGCGTGATGACCGATTCCGATGGCGCCGCACGGGGGCCGGCACCGACCGGGGCGAGCCGATCCGCCCTGGCCCGACCGGTACGGGTGATCGGCCGGGTGGGGATCAACCTGTTGCCGTTCTTCGACGAGTCCGAGCCGGCGAAGCCGGCCACCAACGCGAGCTGGGCCTGGTCCCTGCGCCGCTTCGCCCGGGCCGCCGTGTGGCTGTTGCCCGGTTATGCCGCCCTCTACATCATCGTCACCTTCGGCGGCACCAGCCTCGCCACCATCGCCACGGTCGGCGGGTCGGTGCGGTTCTTCGGTCTGCTGCTGGCCAACTGGCTGGGGATGCTCGCGCTGCTGTCGCTGGCCTGCCTGCTGGCCACCGCCCGCAGCCGGCAGCAGGCCACCGCCGGGGCGTTGATCGCGCTGTTCGGCACGTTGCTGATGCCGCTGTCCGGGGTCGGCGTCGACGCGACCGGCTACGCCGGCCACGCCCGGGTGCTGGCCCTGGTCGGCGGCGCGGTCTTCAGCGTCGGGTTGCTGTTCAGCGGGCTCGCCGTGGTCCGCTCCGAGGTGTTCGGTCCGACCGACGGCACGTTGCTGATGATCGCCGCACCGATGCTGGGCCTGGGCGGCCTGCTGCTGCCGGTGCTGCGGACCGTCGGCGCGCTGCTGGTGCTGGCGGCCGGGGTGGGCATCGCCTGGAAGACCGGCCGGCTGTTGCCCCGACCCACCCCGACCCTGGGCGGCGACGCGCCGGCCCGTACCGCGGCGTCGGCGGCCACCGCCGCGGTCTCGTCGGCCGCGACCGCGGCGGTCGCCGCGACCACGCCGAAGATCACTCCCGGCGTCGCCACCGGCGGCACCCCCGCCGCCCCGTGAGGCGGGAACCTCAGCGCGCGGCGGCGTCCCAGTCGATGACGTAGCGCTGCTCGGGGCCGAGCGTCTTCTCCGGCTTCATCGCGGTCCGGACCAGCAACGGCATCATGATCGGCATCAGGGTCCGGGCCACCGGGCCGGGGGCCTTCGCGTTGTTGATCCGCGCCGCGCGGGCCGCGATCCGCTCCACCCGCGCCCGCCGCAACCGCTCGAAGGCGGCGAACGCCGACGGTACGTCCGGCAGGTCGCGCAGGCAGCGGGCCACCTGTACGGCGCTCTCGATCGCCAGCGACGCGCCCTGGCCGGAGCTGTTCGACGGCGCGTGCGCCGAGTCGCCGACCAACACCATCCGACCCCGCCACCAGTGCGGCACCGGCGGCATGATGTGCAGCGCGCCGACCGACCGCACCGATTCGACGTCGCTGGTGTCCGCCAGGTCCCGCCCCGGTTCGTCGTCGCCGTAGGCGGTGCGCAGCGTACGCAGCCACTGCTCGCGGGGCACCTCGCGCGCCTCGGTGAAGCTCATCGGCCGGTCGCGCGGCAGGTTGGCGCCCCATCGGGTGCCGCCACCGGGTTCGCGCCAGAACAGGTAGTAGGCGTTGCGGCCGAAGGCGAACGTCATGGTGCCGGGCTCGACGTCCACCTCGTGCCGGGCCAGTGCCTCGAAGCCGAGCATTCCGGTGTACCTCGGGCCGGGGGCGGCCGGGTCGATGAGTCGCCGTACGGTCGAGTGGACGCCGTCGGCGCCGATCAGGACGTCCGCGTGTGCGGTGCTGCCGTCGGCGAAGCTCGCGGTGACCCCGTCCGCGGTCTCCCGCGCGCCGACCAGCCGCTTGCCGTACGCGAAGGGGACGCCGTCGGCGACGGCCCGGTCGTGCAGGATCCGGTGGAGGGCGGCGCGGTGAACCACCCGCAACGGCGGCGCGTCGGTCAGGCCGGGCATCTCGATCCGGCGGGTCCAGACCAGCATCACCGTCTGGTGGATCGGGGTGGCGATCGCGGCCACCGCCTCGTCGGCACCGACGTGCCGCAGCGCGGCGACCCCGTTCGGCGCGAGCGCGAGCGTCCCGCCGATGCCGTCGGTGCTGCCCGGGTACGCCTCGTGGACGGTGGCCGTGATGCCGGCCCGGCGCAGTGCCATCGCGGTCACCGGGCCGGCGATTCCGCCGCCGACCACGATCGCCGTCTTTACCTTGGACATTGTCGTTCTCCCTGGGGTGCGGTTGCGGTACGTGCCGAACCGACCTGGGAGGGACCCCGGCTATCCTCGTGGTTGCGGCCTCGGGCCGGACGCCTTCCCAGGTGTGGTTCGAGGTGTGGCCCCGGTGTGGTGTTGGCGCACCGCGCCGGGGCCGTCCTTCACTCGGTGGAAAGCCCTCTCTCCGCGAGTGCGGTCAGCTCCGGCGGCAGCTCGCCGGTTTCGTGGACGGTCCGCCAGATGTCCAGCCCCGGGTAGCTGCCCGAGGTGAGCTCGGCGAGCAGCGCGCGGATCCAGGCCGCCTCCGCCTCCCGTAGGGCCAGGTCGTACTCCGACTCGACCAGGAACAGCCGCGGGACCTGCCGGGTGTGCTCGGCGAGTGCGGCCCGGTCGGCGACGATCTGCTCGGCCAGCCGGTCCAGTCGCTGCCGCAACAGGTCGGTCGCCTCGTCCGGGTGCAGCACCGCGAGCACCGACAGGCCGGCGCGGAACCGCGGGCGCTCGGGCATCGGGGTGGAAACCAACTCGCGGGCCCAGTCGATCAGCTCCGCGCGACCGGGTTCGGTGATCCGGTAGACCGTGCGCTCGGGCCGCCGGCCCTCGCGCACGCTCTCCATCGCCTCGATCAGGCCGTGCTTGTCCAGGTTGCGGACCACCGTGTAGAAGGACCCCCACTTGAGGTCCATGTCCTGGTCCTTGCCCCAGGACCGCAGGGCCGTGGCGATCTCGTACGGATGCATGGGGCGCTGGGCGAGCGCGGACAGCACGGCCAGCGCCAGCAGATTGCCGACCTTGCGTCGCTTGGCCATCCCGGAACACCGTCCTCGCTAACGATTACTCGTGAACGAGCATATGGTGGCGAGTACCATCTGGCAAGTGACCGGCGAGGAGAGGTCAGTGATCGGGTTGCGCCCGGCCACCACGGCGGACAGCGAGTTCTGCTACCGGTTGCACCGTGCGGCGATGCGGGATCACGTCGCGGCGGTCTGGGGCTGGGACGAGGCCGAGCAGCGCGGCTTCCATGAGCGGCAGTTCGACCCGACCCGGACGATGATCGTCACCGTCGGCGGGCGGGACGCCGGCGCGCTGACGGTGGAGTACCGGCCCACCGAGATCTATCTGGCCCGGATCGAGCTCGCCCTGAAGCACCAGGGCCGGGGCATCGGCACCCGGCTGATCCGGCAGCTCCTCGCCGAGGGCGCGGCCCGCCGGCAATCGGTGCTGCTCGACGTGTTGGCGATCAACCACCGGGCCTACGCCCTGTACGAACGGTTGGGCTTCCGGGTTGTCGCCCGGCACGGCGACAACGACGTCAAGATCCGCATGTGCGCCGATCCCGCCGACGGTCCGTCATAGGGCGATGACCCGCGGAGCTCCGTCCAGATCTTCTTGCTGCCGGGCGACCGAGCTGGGAACGCGACGTCGGACCTCATGCGTACGGTTGGGCCCATGGTCACCGTTGCCGACGTCCGGGCGCTGGCCCGGACACTGCCACGAAGCAGTGAGCACCTGATCCGGGACCGGGTCAAGTTCCGGGTCGGTTCCATCGTGTACGTCGCGTTCTCCCGCGATGAGGAAACGATGGGCTTCGGGTATCCGAAGGAGCAGCGCGACGGGCTCATCGCCGGCGAGCCGGACCTGTTCTTCCTGCCCGGCGTGTCCGACCAGCGCTTCAACTGGGTGTGTTGCCACGTCGCCCGGCTCGACCACGGGTACATGACCGAGCTGGTGACGGAGGCGTGGCGCATGGTCGTGCCCAAGTTCCTCGCCCGGCAGCGACTCGGCAGTTGACAGAGTTCGTGTCGGTGTCACGCCTGATGCCGAAGGCACAACATTGAACCTTTTTCAACCTGAACCGCGCGGTGCGCAAGCCGCGTCTTCGACCTCGACCGACGCCGGAGCGCAAGGAGAGGTTGAAAAAGGTTCATTGACGACATCAGGCGTGGCACGGTCCTACCGCTGGCCGGCGATCAGATGCCGGGCCATTCCGGCGACGGGTTGTACTGCGGGCGGGTCGTAGTTGCTGAACACCACGACGGTCCACCGGCTGTCGGGAAAAACCTCGAGGCTGGTGGAGATCCCGGAGGATCCGCCGCCGTGGCTCAAGGACCACTGACCGCCCGTGACACTTCCGATCGGGCCGTAGCACTGCAGCGTCACCGGCGGCGGTCCCGGAGGCGGCGGTGGCGACCCGGGCGGCGGCTGCATCGGTGGCAGGGGTACCTTCCCACCGGCGTACAGCTGAAGGAACGGCGGGCTGATCAGCTTGCCGCGCAGTAGCGCCTGGGTGAAGCGGTCAAGGTCGGCGCAGGTGCAGAAGGCCTCGCCGGCCGGCGTCCCGATGAAGTAGCGGCTGTCGATGTCGTCGGTTCGCTCGCCCGACTTCGGGCCGGTGTAGGGGTGGGCGATCCGGGGATCGGTACGCCATTCCGGTTTGGTGTAGAAGTCCGAGCTGCTCATCCCGGCGGGTTGGAAGACGTTCCGCCGCACGTAGTCGTAGTAGGACAGCCCGGATACCTTCGCCACGATCGCCCCGAGCAGGTGGAATCCGGCATTGCTGTAGGCCTGTCCGGAGCCGGCGGGGAATGCCACCGGCATCCCCCGGATGACCTGGGTGATCCCGTCCATGACCTGCTGGGCGCTGGCCCAGGTGCGCGCAGTCTCCCAGAAACCGGGCACCTGGTGGAAGTCGCCCAGCCCAGACGTGTGCGTGAGCAGGTGGTGGATGGTCACCGCCTCCGCGATCTCGGGTGCGAACCCGTCGAGGAGCGTGCCGAGCCTGGCGGCGAAGGAGAGCTTGCCCCGCTCCACCAGCTGTACCACGCTCAGCGCGGTGATCACCTTGGTCACCGAGGCGAGGGCGAAAATGGTGTCGGGCCCGTTACGTATGCCCCGCGCCTTGTCAGCCATACCGTATGACCGGCTCAGCACGGGCCGCCCGCGGTGGGTGAGCAGCAGGGAGCCGGAGAACTCGTCCTTGGCCGCCAGGTCGGCGACGAACCTGTCAAGTTCCCCACCGGCTTTGAGGCCACCGGGCACTTTCGCGCCACCCGGGTCCGCTCCGGCGGGGTTCCCGAGCGCCAGGGCCAGCGGCGCCGCGCCGGCCAGCGAGAGGATCGTTCTTCGTGTAGTGGTCATGAGCCACAGGTGTACCGGCGGGCGCATCTGGCCGGCCGATCGAGGGACCATACGTGGGCCATATGTTGGCCTACGCATACTTGTCCGATGCGAGTGCTGCTGGTGGAGGATGAGCAGCCGCTGGCCGGCTACATCGCGGTCGGGCTACGCAAGCACGGGTTCGCCGTCGATGTCGCGTTCGACGGTCGGTCCGCGCTCGACAAGTGCGAGCTGACCGCGTACGACGTGGTGGTGCTCGACCGTGATCTGCCGGTGCTGCACGGGGATGCGGTGTGCCGGTGGCTCGCGCGGGACGGCACCGCCCGGATCCTGATGCTGACCGCGTCCGGTACGGTCGAGGACCGGGTGTGCGGCTTGACCCTGGGCGCGGATGACTACCTGGGCAAGCCGTTCGCCTTCTCGGAACTGGTCGCGCGGGTACGTGCGCTGGCTCGGCGCAACACCTCCGCGCGCCCTCCCGTGTTGCGGCACGCGGACGTGGTGCTCGACCCGGCGCGTCGCGCCGCCGAGCGGGCCGGGCGGCTGCTTTCGTTGACTCCCAAGGAGTTCGGTGTTCTGGAGGAACTGCTGGCGGCGGCCGGCGATCTCGTCAGCGCGGAGACGTTGCTGGAGAGGGTGTGGGACGAGCACGCCGACCCGTTCACCAACGCCATCCGCATCACGATCGGGACGCTGCGCCGCAAGCTGGGCGATCCCCCACTCATCGAGACGGTGACGGGCGCCGGATACCGGATGATCCCGTGAAGGCCAGGCTCACCGCCCGCGCCCGGCTCACCGTCCTCTACACCGGTTTCGTGGCCGCCGCCGGACTCGTCCTGACCGGGCTGACGTACCTGTTCATGCGGCGCAGTCTCGGACAACGGTTGGTACGCATCGACATTCGCGGCCCTGACGGAACGGTCCAGACCGCCCCGCGCCCCGAAGACCTGCCGAATCTGGGCCGGTTGCAGGACGCGACCCTGCATGAACTGCTGATCCAGGCGCTAATCGCCCTCGCCGTCGTGACCGCGCTCGCGGCGCTGCTGAGCTGGCTGGTGGCCGGTCGCGTGCTGCACCCGGTCCGCGCCATCGCCAGCACCGCGCAGCGGCTGTCGGCGGAGAACCTCTCCGAGCGGGTTCCGGTCAACAAGCCCCGCGACGAGTTGGCCGCGCTCGCCGCGACGGTCAACGGCATGCTCGACCGGATCCAGGCCGGGGTGGCCAGCCAGAAGCTGTTCACCGCCAACGCCGCGCACGAGTTGCGCACCCCGCTGACCACGATGCGCACGGCGATCGACGTCACCCTCGACGGTGAACCCAGCCGAGATGAGCTGATTACCATGGCGGAGGACATTCGGACGGCGATCGGCACGAGCCAGCGGACGCTCGACGGGCTGCTCGCGCTGGCGCTCAGCCAGGCGGCCACGGGACGCCGGCGCGTGGTCGACCTGTCCGACTTCGTCGGTGTCCCGGAGGAGTCAAACCTGCGGCCCGCCCCCGTGGTCGGTGACCCGGTGCTGCTGGAGATGATGGTGGCCAACCTCGTGGACAACGCGTTGCGCCACAACGATTCCGAGGACGGCATCGAGGTGGAGACCGGGGTCGAGGGTACGGAGGCGTTCCTGCGCATCGCCAACGGCGGCCCTGCGATCGCTCCGGGCGAGGCCGAGCGCCTACTGGAGCCGTTCGTGCGTGGCGGGGGCGGCCGCACCGGCGGCGAGGGCGTGGGGCTCGGGCTGGCCATCGTGCACGCGATCGTCCTGGCCCACCGGGGCCGGATCCGCCTGGACCCGCGAGCCGGCGGTGGGCTGTGCGTGACGCTGCACTTCCCGCTACCGGCCGGATGCGGAGGGAAGTCGCCACGGGTCACTACGGGATCGGGCGGTGGTGGGGTGGCTGAACCTCGGAGCCCGGGTACCCGAAGACGTCGTCGAGCGGCACGTTGAAGCGGACGCCCACACGTGTGTTTACCCTCTGGTATGCCGCACCCCATCATGTTCGACGAGGCCGACCCGATCCTGGGCCGGCTGCGGGCGCTCGCCCTGGCCTTCCCGGACGCGGCCGAGAAGGTCTCCCACGGGCATCCCGCCTTCTTCACCACCAAGGTGTTCGCCTACTACGGCGGGTCGGTGAAGGTCGACGGCGTCCATCAGCGACACGAGCAGTCGGTGATCGTGCTGGTCGATCCGGACGAGCGCACCGCCCTGCTGGCGGAGGACCGCTGCTACGTGCCGGCCTACCTGGGTCCGTCCGGGTGGCTCGGGGTGGACCTGACCGGTGACACCGACTGGGGCGAGATCGAGGAACTGCTCGACGCCAGCTACCGACGGACGGCCGGCCCACGCCGGGTCGCGCGGCTCGACTCCCGGCGACCCTGAGGGGGGCCGCGGCCGAGGCGGTCGAACCGCCCCGGCCCGGCGGAGTCAGCGGCAAGGATCGGGGCGGGTGAACCGCCAGTGGCGGGACTGCAGGATCGGGATGACCCGGTCGACGGCCGCGACGGTCTGGCTGCGGTCGCCGCCGCCGTCGTGCATGAGCACCACGGCGCCGGGCGTGATGCCGTCGAGCAACCGGTCGACCAGCACGTCGGTGCCGGGCGGCTCCCAGTCGCTGATCGCCAGCCGCCAGCCCAACGACCGCATCCCCAGCGACGCCGCCACCGTGGGTGCCTGTCCCCACGCGCCGTACGGCGCGCGGAAGAACGGGATCCGGGCGTGCGGTACGGCGCGGCGGATGGCGGCCGAGGTCTGCCGCAGGTCGGCCTCGACCTGCTCCGGGGTCCAGGCGCTCAGGTCGTCGTGGTGCATGCTGTGGTTGCAGAGCGTGTGCCCGGCGGCGACGATCCGCCGGACCAGTTCGGGGTGGGCCTCGACCTGGTCGCCCACCAGGCAGAACACCGCCTTGACGCGGTGCCGGCGGAGGACCTCCAGCAGGCGTGGGGTGTCGACCGGGTTCGGGCCGTCGTCGAAGGTGAAGCCGACGACGTTCCCGGTGCCGCCGGTGGTGTCGATGACGTCGGTGCCGACCGGGGGACGGGCCTGGGCGGTGCCGGCGGCGCCGAGGGTGAGGCCGACGGCGCCGAGCGCGGCGGCGAGCCGCAGGACCCGACGGGCCAGGGTGGACGAGCGCATGGGTGATCCTCCCGGGAATGACGAACGGCCGGACAGCGCCGACCGGTAGAGGTCCGCGCGGGTGGGCGGGGACCCCTACCGGGGACGCGACGCCGCGGGTTACGAGGCGGTGCAGGTCGGGTTGAGGGTGCCGGCGGTGCCGGTGCCCTGGAACCCGAATTCGGTGGACTGGCCCGCGCCGAGTGAGCCGTTGTAGTTGACGTTGGTGAACC
This sequence comes from Micromonospora zhanjiangensis, assembly GCF_042650605.1. Lineage (NCBI taxonomy): Bacteria > Bacillati > Actinomycetota > Actinomycetes > Micromonosporales > Micromonosporaceae > Micromonospora > Micromonospora zhanjiangensis. The sequence continues at coordinate 166,257 of NZ_JBHSBN010000005.1, forward strand.
GGACCGTGCCGGAGTTACCGCTGGCGTTGGCGTTCCAGGCGTTGGCGACCCCGGCTCCGGACGGCAGGGTGACGGTCACCGTCCAGCCACCGATCGACGCGGAACCCGCCGTCACCCGGATCGACGCGGTGAAACCGCCGGTCCACTGGTTGACCGACACCGACGCCGAGCAGCCGGTGCCGCCCCCGGGCGGGGGAGTGGTCGGCGGTGCGGTGGTGGGCGGCGGGGTCGTCGGCGGCGGTGCGGTGGTGGGTGGTGCGGTGGTGGGCGGCGGGTTGCCGCCGTCGGGGGCCACGGCCCGGCCGGTGCTGGGCGAGATCATGCCGGGACACAGGTTGCGGGCCGCGAGGTTGGCCACGATCTGCGGTACGGCGTTGACCGTGGTCTGGTAGCCGTCGTGCATGAGGATGACGCCACCGCTGCGCAGGTTGTTGGCGGCGGCGACGATCTGCGCGGTGCTCGCGCCGTTCCAGTCCTGCGAGTCGACGTCCCAGATGATCTCGGTCAGGCCCAGTTGCTGCTCGACGCTCTTGACGGTGGCGTTGGTCTCCCCGTACGGGGGTCGGAACAGCCGGGGCGCGGTGCCGACGGCCTGCTGGATGGCCTGCTGGGTCTGGCTCAGTTCGCTGTTGATCTGGCTGGCGCTCAGCTGGGTCAGGTGCGGGTGCGTCCAGCTGTGGTTGCCGATCCACATGCCGGCGTCGCGTTCGGCCCGGACCAGGGCCGCGTTCTGCTGCGCGCGCTGGCCGATGTTGAAGAACGTGGCGCGGGCGTTGGCGCTGCGCAGCGCGTTGAGCAGGTTGGTGGTGTTACCGGCGATCGGGCCGTCGTCGTAGGTGAGCCCGACGTAACCGCCGCTGCAGTCGGCGGCCGCGGCCGACGGCGCGGCCAGCGCCGTGAGCGCGACGCCGGCGGTCAGCACGGTCGCGGCGCCGGCGGTGAGCGCCAGCCGGAGCCGGGACGGCCGCCGGGGTGGTGCACCGGGAGCGGATCTGCTGAACACTGTTGCTCCTCTCGGGGGTACGCACCGACGGACCGGTGCGTGGGAGATCCGCGAGCGACAGTGCCGTACCGGGCCTCGCCTCCAGGCCGGGATTCGGTGTCGCGAGGGGGCGATCGCCATGGAGGCGGGCGATCGATCCTTCTGGAGGACATCCATTCGCGAACATCATTGTTCGCAGGGTGTTTCCGCAGCGTCAACAGGTTCCGGGAATTACCGGTATGCCAGGTGGCGGTCGGGTTCACTCCTCCCGGTAGGTGGCGTGGTCGAAGTCGGCCCAGATGCCGTCGTTGCCGAGGTCCTGCACCCACAGACCGAGGAACGCGCCGGTGAAGCCCCACGCGGCCGGCTCGCCGTCGATGATCATCGCGGCGTGCTCGTCGGACAGGATGGTGGCGTCCAACTCGACGGGCAGGTCGTGCCAGCCGTCGCCGAGGTCGTAGCCGAGCCGGACCACCGGCCCGTCGAAGACGGCCCGCAGCCCGACCCGTACGGCGGTGCCGGCGTCGACGGTGAGTTCGGGATGGGCGGTGCGTCGGCCGCTGTTGCTGCTCAGCAGTTCCAGCGCGTTCCGCCCGTCGTCGGCCCGGGTGAGGTAGAGGTAGTACCAGTTCATCGTGTTGTAGTAGGCGGTGATCCCGGCCAGGTGCCGGTAGTCGGTGGGCGCGAACTCGACGACCGTCTCCAGCGAGCAGCGTTCCGCGCCGACCCGGTGGCCCACCAGGCTCGGGGTCTGCTTGCCGACCGGTGACTGGCCGCCGCGGATCCGCAGGTACGACGGGCGGCTGTCCAGGTCGATCCAGTCCGGGCCGGCCGGGCGGCGCAGCGTGGACCAGCGGGTGTCCAGCACCGGCGCGTCGAAGTCGTCGGTGGCCGGCTCGTCGGGCCACGGGTGGGCGGGTAGTTCGGGGGCCGGGAACTCGTCGGCAGGTACGCCACCCGCCACGCTGGGCCAGCCGCCGGGCGCCCAGTCCACCTTCTGGATCGCCGTCTCCCGCCCCAGCACGCAGTTGCCGCGCGGCGAGTACGGGCGGCCGACCAGGTGCGCGAGGTACCAGTCACCGTGCTGGGTGCGCACCATGCTGCCGTGGCCCGCCTTCTGCAACCGCAGGTCCGGCCGGTCGACCGAGGTCAGCAGCGGGCCGGCCGGGTCGACCTCGTACGGGCCGAACAGCTCGCGGGACCGGGCGACGGTGACCTGGTGCTCCCAGCTGGTGCCGCCCTCGGCGGTGACCAGCCAGTACCAGCCGTCGTGCCGGTACAGGTGCGGCCCCTCGGTGAGGCCCACGGGGGTACCCCGGAAGATGATCCGCGCGGGCCCGACCAGCCGCCGCTCTTCGCGGTCGTAGCGCTGGATCTCGATACCGCCGAAGCGGTCCCGGCCGGGGCGCCAGTCGGCGCTCATCGCCAGCAGCCAGCTGCTGCCGTCGTCGTCGTGGAACAGCGACGCGTCGAAGCCGTGCGCGTGCAGCACCACCGGGTCCGACCACGGCCCGGTGATGTCGGGCGCGGTGATGAGGAAGTTCTGCGGGTCCCAGTAACCGCTGGCGAAGCTGGCGACGTCGCTGTAGACGAGGTGGAACAGGCCGTCGTGGTACGACAGGTCCGGTGCCCAGACCCCGTTGGAGTCCCCGCAGCCGCGCAGGTCGAGCAGCCGGCGTTCGTTGATGATGCCGCCCAGCGCGCGCCAGTGGACCAGGTCGCGGGAGTGGTGCACGCGGACCGCCGGATACCACTCGAAGGTCGACGTGGCCAGGTAGTAGTCGTCGCCGACGCGCAGGATCGACGGGTCCGGGTGGAATCCGGACAGCACCGGATTGCGGATCGACCGGATTGCGGCGATGTCAGCGGTCTCGGTCGACATGGGCGGCTCCTCGTGGTCGTGCTTCCGGCAATTTCCGGAAGTTGGTGCCTTGCTGCTTCCGATTTTCCCGACCACCGTATCGGCAGCGATGGACATTGGACAGCCCCTTGACCACGTGGGCACGGACGTCGTAACGTGCCCGCCATCAATATGTAGTACCGGCAGGACACCGAAAGTTTCGGAGACCGGTATGGCTTCCACACCGTTGACCCGGATCGGCGTCCGAGCACCTCTGACTCCCTTGAAGGGGTGGCACATGACAGCGCACATCTCCCGCCGGACGCTGCTCGGTCTCGCCGGGGCCGGCGTCGGCGCCTATCTGCTCGCCGGTTGCAGCGACGACAAGAACAAACCGGGCGGTCCGCAGACCATCAACTGGTGGCACATCCAGAACACCGAGCCGATGCTCCCGGTCTGGGCGGCCATCGCCAAGGAGTACGAAACCGCGCACAGCGATGTGAAGATCGCGATCCAGCCGCTGGAGAACGACGCGTTCAAGGCGAAGCTCACCCCAGCCATCCAGGGCGGAACCCCGCCGGACCTGTTCCAGTCCTGGGGCGGCGGTGTGCTGTCGCAGCAGGCCGAGGCCGGGCTGGTCAAGGACCTCACCGACGACTTCAAGCCGCTGTTCGACAGCATGCTGCCGGCCGCGACGAAGCCGTTCACCATCGACGGCAAGATCTACGGAGTGCCGTTCGACACCGGCATGATCGGGTTCTGGTACAACAAGGACCTGTTCGCCAAGGCCAACATCACCGCCCCGCCGACCACCTGGGCCGAGCTCCTCGACACGGTCCGCAAGATCAAGGCTGCCGGCATCACGCCGGTCTCCCTGGCCGGCAAGGCGAAGTGGCCCGGCCACTACTACTGGGCCTACCTGGCCATGCGGATCGGTGGCCTGGGCGCCCTGGAGCAGGCGGGCAAGGACAAGAACTTCGACACCCCGGACTTCATCGCCGCCGGCCAGCGCCTCAAGGAACTGGTCGACCTGGCGCCGTTCCAGAAGGGCTTCCTGGGCGCCGACTACGGCACCCCGGACGGGCAGGCCGCCACCATGGGCAACGGCGGCGCGGCGATGGAGCTGATGGGCCAGTGGGCGCCCACCGTCCAGAACTCCTCGTCCACCAGCAAGAAGGGCCTGGGCGACAAGCTCGGCTTCTTCAAGTTCCCCACCGTCGACGGCGGCAAGGGCGCCATCACCGAGGCGTTCGGCGGCGGCAACGGCTTCGCGGTCGGCAAGAACGCGCCGCCGGCCACGATCGACTTCCTGAAGACGCTGGTGAACGCGGCGAACCAACGCAGGTCCGCCGCGACCGGGGCGGTCCTGCCGGCGGTCAAGGAGGCCGCCGACGCGATCACCGACGCCAACCAGAAGATCGTGGCCGAGACCCTCGCCTCGTCGACCGGCTTCCAGCTCTACCTGGACCAGGCGTACCCGCCGGCGGTGGGCCAGCAGGTCAACGACAGCGTCGCGGAGCTGATCGCCGGCTCCAAGTCGCCGGAGCAGATCGTCAAGGACATCACCCAGGTGGCGAAGACCCAGTGAGAGCGAGCACCGGAGCCGGGGACGAGGAACGAGCGGAGCGCACATGACGACCTCATCGACGGTGGCCGGGCCACCGCGCGGGGAGCCGCTGGCCGACCGGCCGGTCGCGGCCCGCAGGCGCCGGCCCCGGCGGGTACGCGTCGGCACCGTCGCCGTCTTCCTCGCCCCGGCCCTGGTGCTGTTCCTGCTGCTGGTCATCGCCCCGATCCTGATCGCCGGGTACGGCAGCGTCTTCAAGTGGAACGGCTTCGGCCTGCCGGAGAACTTCGTCGGCCTGGGCAACTTCACCCGGGCCTTCGACGATCCGACCTTCCTGGGTGACCTGTGGCGGGGCGCGATCCTGCTCGTGCTCTCCCTGGTGATCCAGCTACCGGTGTCGCTGGGCCTGGCCATGCTGCTCAACCAGCGGCTGGCCGGGCGCAGCGTCTACCGGCTGGTGTTCTTCGCCCCGTACGTGCTCTCCGAGGTCACCACCGGGGTGCTGTTCACCCTGGTCTTCTCGCCCAACCGAGGGTTGGGCGAGACAATGGCGTCGTTGTTCGGCGCCGATGCCGGCGCGATCTTCGCCGATCCGGACACGGTGCTCTACGCGCTGTTCCTGGTGGTCTCCTGGAAGTACTTCGGCCTGCACATGATCCTCTATCTGGCCGGGCGGCAGGCCATCCCGCGCGAGCTGACCGAGGCGGCCGCCACCGACGGCGCCACCGCCTGGCAGACCTTCCGGCACGTCACGCTGCCGCTGCTCGGCCCCACCATCCGGATCAGCGTCTTCCTGTCGGTCATCGGCACCATCCAGCTGTTCGACATGGTCTGGGTGCTCACCGGCGGCGGCCCGATCCACGCCTCGGAGACCATGGCCGTGACGATGTTCCAGTACGGCTTCCGGCGCATGGAGGTCGGGTACGCCAGCGCCATCAGCATCGTCATGTTCCTGTTGAGCTTCGTCTTCGCGCTGCTCTACCAGCGCTTCGTCCTGCGCCGCGACGTCGAGGGCGCGCTCACCACCCGGGGGGTCCAGGGATGACCGGCAGGAGGAGTCCGGCCGTCCGGACACGAAACGGGGTTCTGCACCTCATCTCGGTGGCGGTCGCCGCCGTGATCGTGGTGCCGATCGTGTTCGGCGTGCTCGGCGGCTTCAAGGACAACGGCCAGCTGTCCAGCAATCCGCTCGGCCTGCCGCACCCGTGGCAGCCGGGCAACTACACCGGCATCCTCGCCTCCGACATCTTCTGGCGGCAGCTCGCCAACAGCCTGTTCATCGCCGTGGCCACCGTGGTGGTGATGGTCGGCGCCGCGGCGATGGCGGCGTTCGTGTTCGCCCGGTTCGCCTTCCGCGGCCGGGAACTGTTGTTCACGCTCTTCGCCATCGGTCTGATGTTCCCGTTCGCGGTGGCGATCCTGCCGCTGTTCGTGCTGCTGCGCGGCCTGGGACTGCTGGACAACCCGTTCGGGGTGATCCTGCCCCAGGCCGCCTTCGGGCTGCCGGTGACGATCATCATTCTCCGGCAGTTCTTCCGGACCGTGCCGGGGGAGTTGGAGGAGGCCGCCACCCTGGACGGTTGCGGTGCGTTCGGCTTCTTCTGGCGGGTGCTGCTGCCGATGGCCCGCCCCGCGCTGGCCACCGTCTCGGTGCTGGCGATCGTGGCGAGCTGGAACAACTTCATGTTGCCGCTGGTCGTCTTCACCGACCAGAGCTGGTGGACCCTGCCGGTCGGGGTCCAGCAGTTCCAGGGCCAGTACTCCGACGACACCGGCCGCGTGCTGGCGTACGTGGTGCTGTCGATGGTGCCGGCGTTGGCCTTCTACGCGGTGGCCGAACGGCAACTGGTCGGTGGTCTCGCCGGCAGCGTCAAGGGCTGACCGGTGTGGGCGCGGGTGCCGACCGGCACCGGTGCCGGCGGGCCGGCCGACGGCGGCGTCCAGGGGCTTCCGGTACCGGAAGAAGTACCGGAAATCAGCCGCCGTAGGCTCGACTGATGGAAAGGGGCGACCCGTGGTAGGCGACAGCCGGAAAGTTACCATCGCGACCATCGCGCGCCTGGCCGGCGTGTCGGTGCCGACGGTGTCCCGGGTCATCAACGGGCGCTCGGACGTCGCCCCGCAGACCCGGGAACGCGTCGAGGAGCTGCTCACCCGGCACGGCTACCGCCGCCGTCCGCCGAGCATGCGGGCCAGCTCCGGCCTGGTCGACCTGGTCTTCCCGGACCTGGACAGCCCCTGGGCCGTCGAGATCATCCGCGGCGTCGAGGACGTCGCGCACGCCGCCGGCATCGGCACCGTGATCTCCGCCATCCACCGCCGGACCTCCTCGGCGAAGCAGTGGCTGGACAACATGCGGACCCGGTCCACCGAGGGCGTCATCTTCGTGACCTCCACCCTCGAACCGCCGCTGCAGGCCGAGCTGCGCCGGCTCAACATTCCGGTCGTCATCGTGGACCCGGCCGGGGTGCCGCCGCAGGAGGCGCCCACCATCGGCGCCACCAACTGGGCCGGCAGCCTGCGCGCCACCGAGTACCTCATCGGCCTCGGCCACCGCCGGATCGGCTTCATCGCCGGCCTGCCGCAACTGATGTGCAGCCGGGCCCGGCTCGACGGCTACCGGGCCGCGCTGGAATCGGCCGGCATTGCGGTCGACGAGAAGCTCATCTACCCGGGCAACTTCTATCACGAGGCCGGGTTCGCCGGCGGCACGCAACTGCTCGGGCTGCCCGAACCGCCCACCGCGATCTTCGCCTCCAGCGACCAGATGGCGCTCGGTGTCTACGAGGCCGTACGCCGGCGCGGGCTGCGGGTGCCCGACGACGTCAGCGTGGTCGGCTTCGACGACCTGCCCGAGGTCCGCTGGTGCTCGCCGCCGCTGACCACGGTCCGGCAACCGCTGGCGGAGATGGGCATGCTCGCCGCCCGTACGGTGCTGCGGTTGTCCCAGGGGGAAAAGATCGAGAGCCCACGGGTCGAACTCGCCACCGAACTCGTGCTGCGGGACAGCGCCACGGCACCCCGTACGTAGCCAACTCTCGATCGTTTCGGGAAGCCGTACCTGGAGAAGGAGAGACGATGGCGCATCACCGCGTCTCCGGCGTACCGCGCCGACTCACCGCCCTGGCCGCACTGACCCTGACCGCGGCGCTCGCCGCCCCCGTGGCGACGGCGGCGCCCGCCTCCGCCGTCGTCTCGACGCGCGCCCCGGCCGTGGTCGTGGACACCGCGTCGGACGACTGCACCGTCACCGCCGCCGTGCTGGCCCAGTGGCCCGGCGGATACCTCATGCAGGTCACCGTCACCAACACCGGCGCGAGCACGTTCACCTGGAGCGGCGTCACCTTCACCCTGCCGGCGGGGCAGTTCGTCTCCGGCGGGTGGAACGGAAGCCTGGTGCAGACCGGGCAGAAGGTCACCTACCGCCCGGCCTACTACAGCACGCTCGCTCCCGGCCAGAGCGCCGGCTTCGGCTTCCAGGCCAGCCGGCCGTTCGGCGACAACACCGTCGCCGGCGACTTCCGCTGCGGCTGACCCGGGTTCCCGCCCGGGCCAACGCGTCCCGCCCTATCCGCACCCCTGCCCTCCCGGGGGATCGCAGAGCGGGCAGCGGCGGCGGGTCAGCCGGTGGTAGTGGTAGGTCGCCGCGCCGAGCAGGCCGTACGCCACCAGGTGGCGTGGTCCGACACCGCCGGATCCGTCGCTGCCCGCCGGTACGTCCCCGTGGCGTCGGTCGAGGTCGACCGGTCCGCCCGTACCGACGGGGCGAGCGGCGGCACCGCCAGCTCGAGGAGCGCGACGGCCAGGCCCAGAAGCAGGAACGCCAGCCCGACGGCGCCCTAGCCGGACCAGAACGGCAGGCTGGCCAGGTGATCGGCGCCGCTGCCGTCACCCGTCGATCGTCCCGGCCCCGGCGACCGCCGTCCTGCCCCCTACCGGGGACCCTCCTCCCCCCTTCGGGGGAGCGACCGTGGGGGTGGGTGGGGGTCACACCTGTGTCGGGTGGCAGGTACCGTTCCGGTCGATCAGGTCCTCGTACACTCCGATCTTGAATTTGATCAGGTCGAGGCACTGGGTGAGCTTGCCGATCTGGCCGGTGACCTGGGTCTGGTGCTCGCGCAGCAGCGCGAGCCTCTCCCGCTCGGTCCCGTCGCCCGTCCGGACCAGCTCGGCGTACCGGCGCAGCGCGGGCAGCGGCATCCCGGAGGCGCGCAGGATGATGCAGACGGTGAGCCAGTCCACGTGGTCCTCGGTGTAGACGCGGCGCCCGCCCGGTCCGCGCCCCACCGGCTCGACGAAGAGTCCCTCGTTCTCGTAGAAGCGCAGCGCGTGGACGCTCAGGCCGGTGCGTTCGGCGACCTGCCCGATGCTCAAGCTGTTCGTGGGCTCGGCCATGGCGACGAGGATAGCGGGGTTGACCTAGAGCCGACTCTAGATCCTAGGGTCGCCTGCGACGTGAACGAGCAAGGGAGCAACCAGATCATGCGCTATCGCACCCTCGGCGGGACCGGCATCGAGGTCAGCGCCTACTGCCTCGGGACCATGATGTTCCAGGCCGGCGACGGGTCGCAGGTCAACCCCGACCACGACGACTGCGTCCGGATCATCCACGCGGCGCTCGACCAGGGGATCAACTTCGTCGACACCGCCGACATGTACGGGCGGGGCGAGTCCGAGGAGATCGTCGGCAAGGCGCTGCGGGGCCGCCGCGACGACGTGGTCCTCGCCACGAAGGTGCACTTCCCGATGGGTGAGGGCCCCAACCGGGGCGGCAACTCGCGGCGGTGGATCGTCCGTGCGGTCGAGGACAGCCTCCGGCGGCTGGGCACCGACTGGATCGACCTCTACCAGATCCACCGCCCCGACCCGAGCACCGACGTCGAGGAAACCCTCTCGGTCCTCACCGACCTGGTGCGCCAGGGCAAGATCCGTACCTTCGGCTGCTCGACGTTCCCCGTCGAGGAGATCGTCGAGTCGCACCAGGTCGCCGAACGGCGCGGCCTCGGACGCTTCCGCACCGAGCAGCCGCCGTACTCGATCCTGGCCCGCGGCATCGAGGCCGCGCTCCTGCCGGTCTGCCGGCGCTACGGGATGGGTGTGCTGGTCTGGAGTCCGTTGGCCTTCGGATTCCTGACCGGGAAGTACCGCAAGGACCGGCCCGCGGACCTGTCCACCGGGCGCGCCGCGATCCGGCCGGCGCAGTTCGACCCCACCACCCCGGCGAACGCCGCGAAGCTGGACGCCGTCGAACAGCTCATCGAACTGGCCACGGACATCGGCTGCACCCTGCCGCAACTCGCCATCGCGTTCACCGTGGCCCACCCCGCCGTCACCTCGGCGATCATCGGACCGCGGACCATGCCGCAACTGGAGGATCTGCTCACCGGCGCCGCGCTCACCCTGGACGACGCCACCCTCGACCGGATCGACGAGATCGTGCCGCCCGGCACCAACCTCTACGACCCGAACGCCCTCGCGCCGCCGCGGTCGCTGACCGACCCCGCGCTGCGCCGCCGCCCGGTCACCGACCGCGCCGCCGCCTGACCGACAGATCGACCGACCGGAAGCGGGCCCGGCATCCGCCGGTCACCGACCCTGGGTGCGCGGTGCCGACCGTGGATGCGGTGCTGAACGCCGGGCGGGACATCGACGCCGGATGCGACGTCGACCGGGCACCGGCGTCGGGTGGCGGTACAAATTTCGGCGCCACATCAAAAACGTAGTAGCTACAACATTTTTGATGTGGCGCCAAAGCCGCCACCGCCACCGCCACGATCGACCGGCCGGCTGGTGAGCTGTCCGAACCGCGTCATCCGGCGTTCGGCGCGGACGAGGCCCCGGCTCCCGGTTGCCGCCGGGATGCCGGGGCCCCGTCCATTCGGGTGGGAGAACAGCTAGAGGTCCGCTGTCGGGATCGCCGGCCGCTTGAACGGCGGCCACACCAGGAACCGGTCGAACATCACCCGCGGACCGGGCGCGTCGTCCGGGTTGAGCCGGTACAGGTCCTTCATCGCCTCGGCCATCTCCGCCGCCATCCGGATCGACAGCCCGACCGGGTCACTGTCGTACCGTCCCTTCAGGTGCAGCCGCGCGCTGGCGCACGGCCACGGCTGCGGGCACGCCCGGCACGACCACATCGGCCGCCGGGGCTGATGCGCCGCGAGCGGCGCCGGGTCCGGGAACATCACCGGTCTTTCAGCGGTACGGGCAGCCGGGTCATTCATCGCTTTGGCTCCTTCACGGTCGTGGTGGATGGGGGCCGGTCCACGAGGGGAGTGGACCGACCCCGCACGGTTCCGCCCGTTCGCAGTTCGGTCCGTGGTTCTGGCAGACCCGAGCGGTCCCGCTGGGGTCACAGTCTGGTGAGAGCGGCGCTACTCTGAGAAGTCTTTTCGCGCTGTCGCGGTGGGTCGCTGGCGCCCGGACGCGGCGAGCGCACTTCCGAAGAGGAATCGCGTCGACACTGTGGAGGCACTGTGGAGGAATCGACCGCCGACCTGATCCGCGCACAGCTTCGCCGGCTGCGTACCGGCGCCGGCCTGAGTCAGGAGGAGTTCGGCAAGCTGGTGCACTACTCGGCCTCGATGGTGTCGGCCGTCGAGACCGGCGTGCGGCCACTGGACCGCCCATTCCTGTCCCGCGCCGACGAGGTACTCAACTCCGGCGGCCTACTCGTCTCCCTGTTCAAGATGATGGAGCGGGAGCGACAGCCGAGCTGGTTCCGATCCTGGCTGGACGCGGAGGCCGCCGCCCGCCAGCTCCGGTGCTTCCATCCCACCCTCGTCCCGGCCCTGCTCCAGACGGAGAACTACGCCCGCGCGGTGATCCGCTGCGACGACATGCTCAGCGACGAAGAAGTGGAAAAGCGTCTCGCATCCCGGATGGACCGGCAGGCGGTCCTGGCCCAACCAGAACCGCCGCAACTGATCGCCCTGTTCGACGAGGTGGCCCTACACCGGCGAAACGAGAGCTTCCGGGGGCTCATGACTCGGCAGGTGGAGCATCTGTTGGCCTGCGCCGAGCGCCCCAACGTCAGCATCCACGTCATCCCACTTTCGGTCGGGCTGCATGTCGGTCTGTCCGGGCCGTTCACGTTGGCCCGCAGCGATGACGGCGGCTGGGTCGGCACCATGGAAAGCCAACTGGGAGGTGGAGTCATCGACAGCGAGGCCCGGCTGGCTACGCTGTTGGCGAGATGGGAGACCGTGCGCAACGAAGCACTGCCCCGCCAGCAGTCACTGGACCTCCTGAAGGAAGTGGTGATGTCATGGACCTGAGCAGCGCAGCCTGGCGTAAGGCCACCCGCAGCGGCAACACCGACTGCGTTGAGGTGGCCGACAACCTGCCTCGGGTGGTCGCCGTGCGGGACAGCAAGGACCCGGCGGGCCCGGCGCTGGTGTTCAGCCCGGCCGGCTGGCGCTCGTTCGTCGACTTCGTCAAGCGGCACTGACGTCAGAAGGCGATGGGAAGGCCCAAACCGAAGCCCCCGGATCCGAAAGCAATCTATCTTGGACAGTTTCTGTTCCGACTGAACAGAAACTGTCCAAGACTCACGCGGCCGAGCGTTCGGGCGAGGCGCGGGTGGGGGGCGACGTACGTGGTGGGTGGTTTTCAGGCACGTGAGTGGGGCCAATGACGGGCCCTCGGCGCGAAGCTGAGGGCCCGCCGTCGTGAGTGGGTGGCAGCGGCGGCGTCAGGCCGCGACGGGCGCCCCGGCGAGCGCCCGGCCGGCCTCCCGGGCCGCCTCCAGTGCCCCGGCGTGCAGCTGCGCGGCCTGCTCGGTGAACGCGTCCAGGGCGGGGTTGACCCCGACCAGGGTGAACTCCCGCTCGACGACGGTCAGGTCGGCGCCCCAACTGTCGGCGATGATGCGACGCAGGTACGGGGTGGAGTGGTCCCAGCCCTCGCGCGGCGTGCCGCTGCCGTACGCGCCGCCGCGGACCGTGGCCAGCACCACGGGCTTGCCGGCCAGGAAGGGCGTGCCGAACGCGCGCGGGTCGGTGCAGACGAGATCGATGTACGCCTTGAAATGCTGGGAAACGCCGAAGTTGTAGAGCGGCACGGCGAACAGGATCGCGTCCGCGGCCAGCAACTCGTCCACCAGCGTCGCGGCGAGGGCGACGGCCTGCCGTTGCTCGTCGGTGTGTTCCTGCGGCGGGGTCATGCCGGCGCCGACCGCCGCCGCCCATGCGGTCGCGGGGAGGGTGTCGACGCCGATGTGGCGGCGCTCGATCGAATCGCCCGGGTGGGCGGCGAGCCACTCCTTCTCGACGATGTCCGCGATCTCGCGGCTCGCGGAGCCGTGGGTACGGATGCTGGCGTCCAGCCGGAACAGGGTCACGATTGCTCCTAGAGGTGAGCTTCAAGCTTGAAGTGACCCTATGTCCGTCAAGCTTCAAGCTTGAAGTGATTGTGGCGGGGCTCACTTCACGACTAAAGGCAGGTCGTAGGCTTGCGGCATGCCGGACGAGCCGCGGTGGTTGACCGACGATGAGCGCGACGCCTGGATAGCCCTCGCCAAGCTCGTCTTCAACCTGCCCGGAATGCTCGACGCGCAGCTGCTGCGGGACAGCAAGCTGACCCTGTTCGACTACTTCGTGCTCAGCGGCCTGTCGATGGCACCGGACCGGACGCTGCGGCTCAGCGACCTGGCCGGCAACATCGGCAGTTCGCTGTCCCGGCTGTCGAACGTGGTCAAGCGTCTGGAGCAGCGGGACCTGCTCCGCCGTGAGCCGGACCCGGACAGCCCCCGCTACACCAGAGCAGTGCTGACCGACGCCGGCTGGGACGTCGTGGTGGCGGCGGCGCCGGGCCACGTCGCGGCGGTGCGACGCTTTGTCATCGACGGGCTCACCGAGCAACAGGTCGACGTGCTGCGGGAGATCGCCTGTCACGTCACCCGGCAGCTCGGCAAGGCCACCGAGGAAGGCGTACGGCGCTGCTAGCCTCCCTCGACGGGCTCGGGGAGTTCGTCACCGGTTCTGCCGTTCGATGCCGCGCCGGACGAGGTTCCGGACGCCGGGGAGCGTGATCGCCGAACCGACGTAGGGCCTCGCCGCCCGTCCCGCCACGGGGGCGGGTCGGGCGGGCCGGCAGAATCGGCGGGTGCCCATTCAGCAGATCACCGACCCGGACGACGAGCGGATCGCCGACTACCGGGCGCTCACCGACGTGGAGTTGCGGACCCGGTGGGAGCCGCCGAACGGCCTGTTCATCGCCGAGGGGGAGCTGGTGCTGCGACGGGCGCTGCGCGGCGGCTACCCGCCCCGGTCGTTCCTGGTCGACGCCAAGCGGGTGGACCAGCTCGGCGATCTGGACACCGGGGACGCCCCGGTCTACGCCGCCGGCCAGGACGTGTTGGCGGCGACCACCGGGTTCCACGTACACCGGGGGGTGCTCGCGTCGTTCCACCGGCGGACGCTGCCCACCGTGCCGGACCTGCTGGCCGCCGCCCGGCGGGTGGTGATCCTGGAGGACGTCAACAACCACACCAACCTCGGCGCGATCTTCCGGGGCGCCGCGGCGCTCGGCATCGACGCGGTGCTGTTGTCGCCCACCTGCGCCGACCCGCTCTACCGGCGCAGCGTACGGGTGAGCATGGGTGAGGTGTTCGCGGTGCCGTACGCCAAGTTCACCGGCTGGCCGGACGGGTTGGCGCAGGTGCGGCAGGCCGGTTTCACGGTGCTCGCCATGACCCCGGCGCCGGACGCCGTACCCATGCAGCGGGTGACTCCGGCGCAGCGCGAGCGGGCGGCACTGCTGCTGGGGGCCGAGGGCCCCGGCCTCACCGCGGCGGCCCAGTCCGCCAGCGACGTCCGGGTGGTCCTGCCGATGCGGCGTGGGGTGGATTCGCTGAACGTCGCGGCCGCGGCCGCGGTGGCCTTCTGGGAACTCGGCCGGGACGATCCCCGGTGAGCCTGTTTGCATGATGATGCGGACTGGCGCATAATCTTCCTGTGTCCAAGGTTCTCACCTCCCTGCCCCCCGGCGAACGCGTCGGCCTCGCCTTCTCCGGCGGCCTCGACACCTCGGTCGCGGTCGCCTGGATGCGCGACAAGGGCGCCGTCCCGTGCGCCTACACCGCCGACATCGGCCAGTACGACGAGCCCGACATCGCCTCGGTGCCCGGTCGCGCGCTCAGCTACGGCGCCGAGGTCGCCCGCCTGGTCGACTGCCGCGCCGCCCTGGTCGAGGAGGGCCTGGCGGCGTTGACCTGCGGGGCCTTCCACATCCGCTCGGGCGGCCGGGCCTACTTCAACACCACCCCGCTGGGCCGGGCCGTGACCGGGACCCTGCTGGTCCGGGCGATGATCTCCGACGACGTCCAGATCTGGGGCGACGGCTCGACCTTCAAGGGCAACGACATCGAGCGGTTCTACCGGTACGGCCTGCTGGCCAACCCGCAACTGCGCATCTACAAGCCGTGGCTCGACATCGACTTCGTCACCGAGCTGGGTGGGCGTAAGGAGATGTCGGAGTGGCTGCTCGAACGCGGCCTGCCGTACCGGGACAGCACCGAGAAGGCGTACTCCACCGACGCCAACATCTGGGGCGCCACGCACGAGGCGAAGACCCTCGAACACCTCGACACCGGCATCGAGACGGTCGAACCGATCATGGGGGTCCGGTTCTGGGACCCGGCGGTGGAGATCCCCACCGAGGACGTCACGATCGGGTTCGACCAGGGCCGTCCGGTGACGATCAACGGCAAGGAGTTCGGCAGCCCGGTCGACCTGGTGCTGGAGGCCAACGCCATCGGCGGCCGGCACGGCCTGGGCATGTCGGACCAGATCGAGAACCGGATCATCGAGGCCAAGAGCCGGGGCATCTACGAGGCGCCCGGCATGGCGCTGCTGCACGCCGCGTACGAACGGCTGGTCAATGCCATCCACAACGAGGACACCCTGGCGAACTACCACAACGAGGGTCGCCGCCTCGGCCGGCTGATGTACGAGGGCCGCTGGCTGGACCCGCAGGCGCTGATGCTGCGCGAGTCGTTGCAGCGCTGGGTCGGCACGGCGGTCACCGGCGAGGTGACGTTGCGGCTGCGCCGGGGCGAGGACTACTCGATCCTGGACACCAGCGGTCCGGCGTTCAGCTACCACCCGGACAAGCTGTCGATGGAGCGTACCCAGGACTCGGCGTTCGGCCCGGCGGACCGGATCGGCCAGCTCACCATGCGCAACCTGGACATCGCCGACTCGCGGGCCAAGCTGGAGCAGTACGCGAACCTGGGCATGGTCGGCGGTGCGACCCCGGCGCGGATGGTGGGCGCCGCGCAGGCGGCCTCGACCGGGCTGATCGGCGCCATGCCGCAGGGCGGCGCCGAGGCCATCGCCTCGCGGGGCGTCTCCTCGGCCGACGACGAGGCGCTCGACCGCGCCGCGATGGAGTTCGGCGTCGACTGACCGACCGGTCGGGACGGGCGGGCGGCGACGGCGTGACCCTGCCGTCGCCGCCCACTCGCTGCCGGCCCCCGGCTAGGCGTACGGCGTAAACTGTCAAGCCGTGCCCAGACCGCGTTCGCTCAGCCAGGACCGGATCGCCGACGCCGCGCTGGCCGTCCTCGACCGGGCCGGGACCGACGGACTGACCATGCGGGCCGTCGCCGGGGAGCTCGGCACCAGCCCGATGGCTCTGTACCGCTACGTCGACGACCGCGGGCAGCTCGAACGCTGGGTGGTGGAACGGGTGCTGAGCCGGGTCGACCTGGCGCTGCCCGAGGGCCTGCCGTGGGCCGGCCGGATCGAACTGCTGCTCGACCGGGCCCGGGCCGCGGTGGTCACCCATCCGGCGGTCGTGCCGCTCGTGCTCACCCACCGGCATGCCGCACCGTCGTCACTGCGGCTGATCGAGACCATGCTGGCCGTGCTGACCGAGGCCGGCTTCACCGGTACGGACCGGGTGGTCGCACAGCGCGCGTTGATCGGTCACCTGCTCGGCACCCTGCTGCTGGACCACCTCGGCCCGCTGCCCGGCGACGGTACGGAGACCATGGCGGCCCTGCCCGTCGACGCCTTCCCGCACCTCGCCGCGACGGCCGCCCACGCCCGGCAGGTCGCCCCGGCCGACGAGTTCCGCCTCGGGCTCGCTGCCCTCCTCCGCGGCCTACGCCCCGGATCCGACTGAGCGCCTCAGGCGGCTTCGCCGGTATGCCGGGCGAGGAACTCGTCGATCGCCCGACGGATGAGGCCCGAGCGGCCCCCCTTGTCGTTGCCGGCGAGTTCGTCCAGCCGGCGTACGGCGGTGGAGGACAGCCGTACGCCGGTCACGATCATCGGCACGCTCTCCGGGGCGGGCGCCGGGCCCAGATCGGGGCCGCTGGTCGCGTCGCGGAGCAGCTCCGAAATGTCTCCGCCGCCGTCGAAGTACGCCACCAGTTCCTCGCGACTCATCGTTCGCGGATTTCGCTTCCTGGTCATGAAGTTCCCTCCATCCACTGCTTGACCTCCTCGGGGGTGGCCTCCCGTACCGCCAGGATCGCGTAGCTGTTGACCTTGCCGACCCGTTCGCACAACACCATGATCACGCGGGCCGTCTCGGCCAGGCCGGCCACTGCCAGCAGTAACGTCTCGATGTGGTTCTCAATCCGCTGTGGCGAGTAGAGCGCCTCGACCGCTTCCCGTTCGGAGACGCCGTGCCGTGCCGCGCTGGCCTTACCGGCGTCGGTCCATCCGTACTCCCGTTCCACCACCGTGCCAGCGTATAACGCGTATAACAATGGCGGGTCGCCGATGCGCCCTGCCATTGCTCCCATCGCCAGCGGCAGCTGCGGTGTCGGTGGCTTCGAAGAGGTCTTGGCGCGTGCCGGCCCTGCTGGCTTGGCGGCTCCGCGCCAAGATCCGCCCCGGCCCGCCGCACGACGTCACGGAGGGTAGCCTTCCGGGGGTGTTTCCTACGGTGCGTGAGGTCTTGGCACTCGAACCGGTGCGGGTGGGTGCGCCGCGGGTGGTGGCGGGGGAGGCCGCGCTGGACCGGTTGGTGCGCTGGGTGCACGTCGCGGAGGTGCCGGACATCGCCACCCTGCTCGGCGGCGGCGAGTTGGTGCTGACCACCGGCATCGGCCTGCCCGCCGACGACGACGGGCTGCGGGCGTTCGTCACCGGGCTGGCCGACGTCGGCATCTCCGGCCTGGTGATCGAGCTGGGCCGCCGGTACGCCGCCAGCGTTCCCCGGGTGATGGTGGTCGCCGCCGAACGGCGCGGCCTGCCGCTCGTCGAACTGCGCCGACCCACCCCGTTCGTGCCGATCACCGAAGCGGTGCACGCGCTGATCGTGGACGCCCAGCTCACCGAGTTGCGGGCCAGCGAGCAGATCCACCAGCGGTTCACCGAGTTGTCCGTCGACGGGGCGGAACCGGCCGAGGTGGTCCGGCAGGCCGCCGAGTTGGCCGGCTGCCCGATGGTGCTGGAGAACCTGTCCCGGCAGGTGCTGGCCTACGACGCGGCGGGGGAGAGCGCGGGCCGGCTGCTGGACGGCTGGGAGCGGCACTCCCGGCGGATCCGGGTCGACGGCCGGACCGGCTACCACCCGGATACCGGCTGGCTGGTCACCATGGTCGGCGCGCGCGGACAGGACTGGGGGCGGCTGCTGCTGCGCTGGCCCGGGCCGGACACCTCGTCGGCACCCCACGACATGCCGCCGTCGGGTGTGGCCACGCCGCCGTCCGGGCAGGTCACAGCGCCGACCCGGCTGGTCATCCTGGTCGAGCGGGCCGCCTCGACGCTCGCCCTGGGGAGGTTGATCCGGCGCGACGCGGAGGGGTTGGAACGCCAGCTGCACCGCAACCTGCTGACCGCGCTGCTCGACCACGCCCGCCCGGTGGACGAGGTCGCGTTGCGGGCCCGGGCGCTGGGCGTACCGCTGGAGCGGCGGTGGCTGGTCGGCGTGGTGGTCCGGCACCGGGCCGACCAGCCCGGCCCGGAACCGGGCAGCGAGGCCGCCCAGGTCCGGCTGCGCGACCTGAGCGAGGCGGTGAGCGACGCGGTGCGCGAGGCCGGCCTCGCCGGCCTGGTCGCCGCCCTGGACGAGCAGGCCGTCGGGGTGCTGCTCACGCTGCACGACCAACAGGTCGAGGGGGCGGCGCTGGCCGCGTTCGCCGCGACCCTGGACCGGGTACGCCTCGGCGCGGCGCCGCCCCCGGCCGGCCCCGCCCCGGCCGGCGCGGTGATCGTCGCGGCCGGTTCCGGGGTGGCCACCGCCCGGGAGGCCCGCCGGTCGCTGATCGAGGCCCGGCAGGTGGCCGACGCGGCCCGGCGCGGACGCTGGGACGTCGTCGTGTTCCGGCTACCCGACGTCGGCCTGGCCGGGCTGCTGCACCTGCTGCGCGACGAGCCGCGGCTGCAGACCTTCGTCGAGCGGGAACTCGGCGCCCTGCTGTCGTACGACGCAGAACACCCCCGCGACCAGCTCCTGGACACCCTGCGGGCCTACCTGGACCACGGCCGGAACAAGTCCGCGGCGGCCGCCGCCGCCCACCTGTCCCGGCCCGCCTTCTACGACCGCCTCACCCGCATCGCGAAGATCACCGGCGCCAACCTCGACTCGGTAGAGGCCACCCTCTCCCTCCACGTAGCCCTCCGCGCCCGAGACGCCATCCAAAACCCCTAACCCGCCCCTCCGCCCCCGGGGCCACCGGTTAGGCGGTTAGGCGGGGAGGGTTTTGAGGTAGTGAGGGGGGATGTGGTGGGTGGGGTGGGGGGTGAAGACGTCGGAGGCCGTGGCGGCGGGCCAGGCTTCTTTGGGGACGGCGGTCAGGATCGCTTGGAGGGGCTGGGCGTCGCGCCATTGGGGCTGGTCGGCCAGCAGGGACAGGGCCACCAGGGACTCCTCGACCTCGCCGACGCACTCGAACGGCTTGTGCGCGTCGATGCCGAGCAGTTCCAGGTAACCGGGCACCTGGGCCGGATCGGCCAGCATGTCCTTGCCGAAGATCCGGGTGAGCCGCTCCCGGGGCATGAACGGCGCCAGGGCCAGGAAGACGAACCGGCACTTCGGGCAGTCGCCGCACCACCGGGCGCTCGGGTCGTGCAGCTTGAACGCCCGGTTGCAACTGGTCACCACGTCGTCGTAGCGGTCGTGCCGGGCGAACAGCCGCGCGATGTGCAGCTCCGACAACGGGCGCAACAGCGAGAAGTACGGTTCTACCAGCCCGGCGTGTTCGGTCAGTGCGGCCCGCACCAGCCCTTCCGCCTCGACCCCCTTGGACCACTGGTGGTTGACCTCGTGACCGTTCCAGATCAGGTTCGGGTCGGACGCGGACCGCTCGTTGGACATCACCACCGGGCCCAGCCCGTGCAGCACCGCGGTGGCCACCGCGATCAGCGAGTTGATCGCGGTGACCGGGATGTGACCGTTCAACGCGCCGGCCGCGTTCAGCTCGAACAGCGCCGGGTCGAGCTTGCGTCGGGCGGCCAGCGGGGTCAGCCCGGACGCCTCGTTCACCGAGACGATCACGTGGTTCGGGTTGACCGAGAACGGCACCGGGTCCAACCCGGCCTCGCGCAGCGCCTCCAGGGTGACGATGGAGTCCTTGCCGCCACCCACCGCCGACAGCGGGCGCCGGTCGGTGGTGTCCACCGGGTCCGCGGGCGGGACCACGCCGCCGGGCACCTCGGGGACCAGTTCCAGCACGTGCGGCAGGTCGTTGCGGTAGGCGTACTCGGCGAGGCCCTTGGTGTAGATGGCCCGCAACAGCGCGACGGTGGCGTCGCCCAGCGGTGTCGGCGCCACCAGCCGGCGCGGCGCGGCGGCCTTGTAGTAGCTCACCCCGGCGAGCAGGTGCAGGATCTGCAGGACCCGGTCGAGGGTGGCCAGGGTGGCCTCGGACGGCGGCTCCGGCGGCACCGGAAGGGTGATCTTCTCGGCGAACCGCAGCTCACCGGCGGGACCGGTGAGGGCGTATTCGAAGGTGGCCTCGCCAGTGGCAAGATCCAACGAATAGGTCGGGAACGAGAAGGCGTCCATCTGCCGAAGCTGGTCGTTGAGCACACGCCATACTAGTCCCGGCCCGGCCGTCGGCGAGTGAGGAGATCACCAGTGCGCCTGTCTGACCTGCGCGGACGTAGCGTGGCAGTCTGGGGGACCGGCCGGGAGGGCCGGGCCGCCGTCACCGCCGTCGCAGCAGCCGGACCGGCCAGCCTGGTCGCCGTCGACGACAGCGCCAACTTCCTGTCGCTGCCCTGGGACGGCCCGCTCGCGGCCGCCGCCCCGCTGTACGGCGGGTCGGAGGGCTTCGACCAGCTCGCCGCGGCCGACGTCGTGGTGCGTTCGCCGGGCGTGCCGCAGACCCACCCGTGGGTGATCGAGCTGCGCCGACGCGGCGTCACCATCACCGGCGGTACGGCGCTCTGGATGGCCGACCACGCCGCCCGCACCGTCGGGGTGACCGGCAGCAAGGGCAAGAGCACCACCTCCAGCCTGATCAGCCACCTGCTCACCGAGTTGGGCCGGCCGAACGTCTTCGGCGGCAACATCGGGGTGCCGCTGCTGGGCCTGCCCGAGGCCGACCTGTACGTGCTGGAGCTGTCCAGCTACCAGTGCAGCGACCTGGTCGACTCGCCCCGGGTCGCGGTGGTGACCGCGCTGTTCCCGGAACACCTGGACGCGCACGGCGGCGAACGGGAGTACTACCGGGACAAGCTCAACCTGCTCGCCCACCAGCCGGAGACGGTCGTGCTCAACGGCACCGACCCCCGGCTCGCCGCCGAGGTCGGCGACCTGCCGGCGGTTCGCGCGGGCCGGCCCGACTCCTGGCACGTCGCCCCCGGCCCGGACGGCACTCCCTGGCTGCACGCCGTCGACCGGCCGATCTTCCCGCGCGCGGTGTTCCCGCTGGTCGGCCGGCACAACGAGGGCAACCTGTGCGTGGCGCTGGCGGTGCTCGACGCGCTCGGGATCGACTGCGTGGCCGAACGGGACGCCGTCGCCGCCGCGGTCGCCGGCTTCCACGCGCTGGACCACCGGCTCAGCGAGATCGTCGACCCGACCGGGCTGACCTTCGTCGACGACACCCTGGCCACCAGCCCGTACGCCACCATGCACGCCATCGACGCGTACGCGGGTCGGCCGCTCACCGTGATCGTCGGCGGCAACGACCGGGGGGTGGACTACGCGCCGCTGCGCGAGCACCTGACCGACCGGACGGTCACCGTGATCGGGATCCCGGACAGCGGCGAACGGATCGTCGCGGCGCTGCGCGACCTGCCGGCCGTACGCACCGAACTGGTCGAGGACCTGCCGGCGGCGGTACGGCTGTCCCGCGAGCTGACCCCGGCCGGCGGGGTGGTGCTGATGTCCCCGGCGGCGCCCAGCTACGGCCGGTTCCGCAACTACGAGCACCGCTCCGAGGTCTACGCCGCTGCCATCCGGGACAGCGCGCCGGACGCGGAGAGCGCCGCCCTTCCCGCGTCCGACGCCGGGCGGTGAGGTCGTCCCGCCCGGCGAGCCGCCCGGTTTTGCCGGCCTGGTGGCTTAGGGTGAGCCTGGCACGACCGACGGCGCATGTCGGTGTGGGGGCGATGAGATGGACTGGGCTGGATGGGCGTTGTTCGGACTGGTCGCCACCGCCGCCCTCACCGCGGCGATGATCGCCGCTCAACTGGCTGGGCTCACCCGCATCGACTTTCCCCTGGTGCTCGGGACCCTCGTCGCCGAGGACCCCGACCGGGCCCGGGTCGTCGGGTTCGTCATCCACCTTGTCGCCGGGCAGGGCTTCGCCCTCGGGTACGCGGCCGCGTTCACCCTGCTGCACCGGGCCACCTGGTGGCTCGGTGCGCTGTTCGGCCTGCTCCAGGCCACCATCGCGCTGACGGTGCTGCTGCCGCTGCTCCCGGGCGTCCACCCGCGGATGGCCTCGCTCCGGGCCGGGCCGGCCAGCACCGCGGTGCTGGAGCCGCCGGGCCTGCTCGCGCTCAACTACGGCATCCAGACGCCCGGGGTCACGATCGCCGTCCATCTCGTCTACGGAGCCGTCCTCGGACTGCTCCTCCGGGCCGGTTGACCCGCGCCCACCCCCGCGCCCACCCCCGCGACCGGTCTGGTCCGACGCGTCTGTCCCGGCCACGCCCCGCGCCACCGGTCGGCGGGGGTTCTCCATGACCGACGGCCGCGACGAGACGTGCCCCCGGCCACCGTCGCCGATCGTCGACTACGGGCTGCTGGGTGACACCCGTACCGCCGCCCTCGTCGCCGCCGACGGCGGGATCGACTGGCTCTGCGTGCCCCGTTTCGACGGTGAGCCGCTGTTCGGTCGGCTGGTCGGCGGCCCGCTGGCGGGAACCTTCCGGACCGGGCCGGGCCGACCGGCCGCGGTCGTCCGGCGACGTTATCGGAAGCACACCGCCACGCTGGAGACGACCTGGGCGGTGAACGGCTGCCGACTCACCCTCACCGAGGCGATGGTGGCGGAGGTCGGCGGCCGCCTGCTGCCCACCACGCTGATCGTGCGACGACTGTCGGCCGAGGGAGGAACCGCCGGCGCCGTCGTCGAGTTCGACCCCCGTCTCGGCGTACGGCATCGGCCGCCCCGGGTCCGCCGGCGGCGCGGGGTCCTGGTGTGCGAATGGGGGGCGCTCGCGGTCTCCCTGAGCTGCACGCCCGGGCTCACCGTCGAACCGGGGCGGCCCACCCCGGTCACGGTCAGGCCCGGTCGCCCGGTCATCCTCGTGCTGGCCGTGGCGCACCGCGAACCGCTGGTCCACGTCGAGCCGGCGGCGGCCTGGGAACTCCTCCTCGCCGACGAACGCCGCTGGCGGGCCTGGACCGCCGAGATCGACGGGTCGCTGCCCTTCCGGGAGCACGTCGTACGCAGCCTGCTGACCGTGCGGCTGTTGACCTACTCGCCCTCGCAGGCCCTGGTGGCCGCACCGACGACGTCACTGCCCGAGGATCCCGGCGGGGTACGGAACTGGGACTACCGCTATGTCTGGCCCCGGGACGCCAGCATCGGCGCCAATGCCTTCCTCAGCGTCGGCAAACCGGAGGAGGCGCGCGGTTTCCTCGCCTGGCTGCTGCACGCCAGCCGGTTGCAACGGCCACGCCTGCCGGCGCTGTTCGCCCTGAACGGTCGCCATGTGCCACCCGAACGGGAACTGCCCGGCTGGGTCGGCCACCTCGACAGCGTGCCGGTGCGAATCGGCAACGGCGCCGCGGGCCAGCACCAGCTCGACGGCTACGGCTGGGTGGTCGACGCCGCCTGGGCGTTCGCGCAGGCCGAGAAACCCCTCTACGCCGAGACGTGGCGGGCGGTGCGCGGCTTCGCCGAGCAGGTCGTCCGTTGCTGGCAGGAGCCCGACGCCGGCATCTGGGAGGTGCGCGAACCCGACCAGCACGTGCATTCCAAGCTGATGGGCTGGCTCGCGCTGGACCGGGCCCTGCGCATCGCCGAGACCCATCCGCTCACGGACCGACAACGCCGCCGATGGCGGGACGTCCGGGACGCCATCGCCGCCGATGTCCGGGCGCGCGGCTTCGACCCGGTGACGGGCAGCTACGTCCGCAGCTACGGCTCGACGGAGCTGGACGCGGCTCTGCTCGTCCTGCCGTTGCTCGGCCTGGACGACGCCGGGTCTGCCCGGATACGAGGCACCGTCGACGCCGTCCGCGACAGGCTCTCCGCCGGCGGACCGCTGCTCTACCGCTACCCGCCGGGACACGACGGCCTTCCCGGCACCGAAGGCGCGTTCCTGCCCTGCTCGTTCTGGCTGGTGCAGGCCCTCGCCGGCACCGGGCGACGTGCCGAGGCGGTCGAGCTGTTCCGGGCGCTGCTCGACCGCGCGAGCCCACTCGGCCTCTACGCGGAAGAGATGGACCCGACGACCGGCGCCCACCTCGGCAACTACCCGCAGACCCTGACCCACGCCGCGCTCATCCAGGCCGCCCTCGCGATCCGGGACGCACCCGGTGGATCCGGCCAGGACGGCCACCGGGCAGCGACCGACTGAACGGGCCTCGAGCAGGGCCCGCGACCGGACGGTCGCCCACGCTCCGTCCGGTCAGTGGGACAGCGAACTCGGTGCGTCGACGGCGGCGTTCGCGCTCACTCCGATGCCCAGCCGCTCGACCAGTTCCCCACCGAGCCATGCCGTGAAAAGGGCCAGAATGACGCCGACGAAGCTCAGAATCAAGGCCCCCGCAGAGGGCTCCCAGTTGTCGGCGCCCAGCCGCAACAGCCAGCTCACGGCGAAGAGCAGCACCACCACGACGTTACCGAGACCATGGACGGCCCCGACCCGTTTGGCCCGGGTGCCGGCCGGGATGGCCCGCCAGTCGATCGCGCCGAACAACGCGGCGAACAGCCCGCCGATCACGCCGGCGGCGATGGCGTACGCGGCAGCGATCTGGAAGCCGGTCCGGTCCGTGATCAGGTACAGGATGTCGAAGATCACGGATGTTGCCAGTAACCCCAACGGGAAGACGATCAGCATGGGGTGTATGGCGTGCCCCATGGCCTTGGCCCGGCTCTCCACCGCAATCCCCTCTCGGTGTCCAGTGCTGACGCGCGCCGGTTACCCCCTTGTCGGCTCTTCACACCCGGTTGCGCGCTGACGCGTCGAGCGATGGTGATCGACCAGTTCGGCGTGCAGGGCGCGCATCGCACGGACCGCCGAGCGGACCTCCTGGAGGTAACGCCCGGGAGTCAGGGTGGGCTCCGGCAGCGGGCCGAGGTCCAGGGTGGGATCGACGCCGATGGTGTCGATCCCGCACCCGTACGGCAGGGCGAGCGTGCGCAGCGCGTCGCAGTGCTGGAACGGAACGTAGATCGGGGCGGTCACCATCAGCACCCGGTCGGCGGCCGACAGGGTCACCCGGCCGGCCCAGAAGCGTTGCGTGTCGGCGGTGTGCGCGCGGCGTACCGCGGGTTCGCCGGACGGGGCGGCGAGCACCCGTACCGTGGTGTCGTCGGCGGTCCGGTAGCTGCGGACCGACCAGGAGGCGTGCGGGTCGGCGCCGGTGTGGCCGGCCTGATCGACGAGGGTGACCGGCGCGAACGCCGTCCGTACCCCCTGGTCCAGCGCGTCCACCTCGGTCCGGCAGCCGTGGATCCCGGCGTCGGCCAGGGTCCGCCGCTCGGCCGGGCCGAGCGGCCGGAAGCTGCCCAGCACCGCGACCTCGCCGGTCACCTCGACGCCCGCGCGCAGCAGGTGGGCGGCGTAGCCGGCGCGCCGGACGCAGGCGTGCGCCAGGCCGCCGAGCACCAGCAGATGCCGGTACGTCCGCCGGGGCGCCCGGGCGGCGTGCACCATGCCCAGCGCCCGGGCCGCGGCCAGCACCCGGTCGGCGACGTGCGGGTGCAGGTCCGGTTCGGCGGCCTCGTGGCGTTCCCGGCCGGCCCGGAAGTCCCAGTGCCGGGCGGTGAACTCGTCCAGCCAGTGCAGCAGCGCGCCGGTGCCGCCGGCCGGCCACCGGCCGCCGAAGGCGTGCACCAGGTCGCGTACCGGTTCGGCGGTGACCCACCGGTCGACCCCGGCGGCGACGGCGTGCGGCGGGCCGCCCGGGGGCAGCGGGACGTGGGCTGCGGACACGCCCGGATGCTATCCGCCGACCGGCGTACCGGCCGGTGTCCCGCGGGCGGGGGTGTTGCCCGGGGCGGGCCGGGGTGGCAGCGTGCAGGCACCCGTCCCTCCCTCCCGAAGGGGTGCCGTCGATGACCTGCCGGTCTGCGGGAGGCCGCCGACCGGTACGACATCGTCGCCGAGGTGCGCGGCAAGGGGCTGATGCTGGCCGTCGAGTTCGTCCAGCCGGGCAGCCGGGAGCCGGACCCGACGGCGACCGTACGGGTCTTCGAGGCGTGCCGCCGCGGTGGCCTGCTGGTCGGCAAGGGCGGCCTGTACGGCAACGTGCTGCGGATGGGCCCGCCGTTGACGCTCACCGAACAGGAGGCGCGGGAGGGGTTGGCGATCCTGCTCGACGCGATCGCCTCGGTGGCGGGGACCTGATAATCCGTGGCCGGCGGCGGACTCCCGGGCGGCGGCTTCCCGAGCGGCGGCTTCCCGGGTCGTGGCCCGGTCTCAGCGGCGGTCCGGGGTCGGCGCGGTGGGCAGCACCCGGACCAGCCGCAGCGCCGCGGCTCCGGCGAGGTAGGCGACCAGGGCGGCGGCGGGCAGGCCGAGCGCCGCGGGTTCGTCGTTCGCCGTCAGGCTGTTGCCGAGCAGCCCGGCTACGGTGGCCAGGTACCCGCCGACGACGAGCCCGGCCCGCGGGGCGGTGCGGGACGCCGTCCGGCAGGCGGCGGGCAGCCAGCGCGGCGGGGTGTCCGGTCGCCGGTCGCCGCGTGCCTCGATCCGGCCGAAGACCGCGACCAGTCCGGCCAGCAGCACCAGCAGCCCGGCCAGCCACGGCAACCGCAGCAGCCACCAGAACGCCGTGTTCGGTGCGACGGTCGGCAGCAGATGGAGCCGGTCCAGCAGGCCGACGAGCAGGATGGTGGCGCTGACGTGCCAGAGGAAGATGGTCAGCACGACCGCGTTGACCCCCACCACCACCCGCCACGGTCCGGGCCGGCGCAGCCAGCGTTCGGCGGGCCCGCGCAGCAGCACCACGACGCCGAGTTGGAAGGTCGCGGTGGCGAGCAGGGCCAGCGTGGGCGGGGCGGAGTTGCGGAGCTCGCCGGGCAGGTCGAGCATGCTCACCGGGTACGGCCCGACCACGGTGAGCAGCACCAACGCCACCAGCCCGACGGTCACCAGGACGACGCCGGCCCGGCCCGACATCGGCAGCCGGGTGCGGGTCGACCCGTCGCGTCCGGTCCGGGCGCCCCGACCGGCCTTTGCCGGCCCGGTCCGCTCCGCCGGGTCCGGCGCGCTGGCTTCCCGCCAGGCGAAGCCGACCTGGTGGATGGCGAGCCAGCCGAACAGGAAGTTGGCGTCGGCGAGGGACTCCGGTCCGCGGAACCGGGCCAAATCGCCGATTCCCACCAGGCCCACCAGCACCAGCGGCACGGCCAGCCCGAACCGTCGGTGCAGGGCGTACATCACCGGGGTCAGCAGGACCACCGCCAGGTAGGCGGAGAGGAACCAGAGCGGGATGGTGGCGAACCAGACCACCTGACGGGTCTGGACCCCGGCCGCTCCGACCAGGGTGGCCCCCGCCGCGGCCGCCGCGAGCACCACGATCAGGACCGTGGTCGGCCGGACCAGTCGGCCGCTGCGGGTGGTGAGCCAGTCCAGGGCGGTTCTCCCGGTACGCCCGCCGCGGTCGTACGCCTTGCGCAGCGAGGCCGCGTTGGCGTACCCGCCGACCAGGAAGAAGACCGGGATGACCTGGAACAGCCAGGTCAGCGGCGGTGCCCAGGGGATGGCGTCGAGCGCCGAGTGACCGGTGAGCCGGCCCCCGGAGGGGTGTGTGACCTCGATGATCAACCAGTGGCCGAGCACCACCAGCACGATGGCGATCGCGCGCAGCAGATCGACGTACCGCTCGCGCCCGGCCGGCGTGCCGGCCGCGAGCCGTCCGAGCCGGCCCATCTGGTCAGGCTATCGAGTGCACCGCCCGCGCAAGGTGATAACGGTTCGGCCGTCGGGTCTTGATGATCCCGGCCGGCTGCCGTAGAAATTCTTCAACAACATTCTGTGACCTGAAGACGAGCAACACATATCACTCCCCGCGCTTCCGTCGATCCGAGGAGAAATCATGAACAGGCGTGACCTGCTGCGTCGTACCGCCACGGCCGGTTTGCTGGCGACCCCGGCCGCCGGGCTGCTGTCCGGCTGTGCCCTCGGCGGCGGTGGCGACGACAAGGGCGGCGGCGACAACCGCGGTCCGAAGAGCGAGCAGAACCCGTTCGGCGTCAAGGAGGACCTGCCGCTGGAGGTGGTCATCTTCAACGGCGGCTTCGGCGAGGAGTACGCCAAGGCGCACGAGGCGATGTACAAGGAGAAGTACGGCAAGGCGGAGATCAGGCACTCGGCCACCCAGGAGATCAACAAGACGGTCCAGCCGCGGTTCGTCGACGGCACCCCGCCGGACGTGCTGAACAACTCCGGCGCCGGCCAGATCGACCCGAACGGCCTGGTCTCCCAGGGTGCCCTCGGTGATCTGAACGAGCTGCTCGCCGCGCCCAGCCTCGACATCCCGGGCAAGACGGTCAGGGACACCCTGCTGCCCGGCGCCGCCGACGTCGGCACCTACGACGGCAGGTTCCTGGTGCTCAACTACACGTACACGGTGTACGGGATCTGGTACTCGACCAAGCTGTTCACCGACCGGGGTTGGCAGTACCCGAAGACCTGGGACGAGCACATCGCCCTGTGCAAGCAGATCAAGGCCGCCGGCATCGCCCCGTGGACGTACCCCGGCAAGCACCCCCGCTACATGAGCTGGCCGGTGTTGTCCACGGCGATCAAGTTCGGCGGCAAGCAGGTGGCCACCGCGATCGACAACCTGGAGCCGAACGCCTGGAAGTCGGACGCGATGAAGACCGCCGCCGACGCCTGGCACCAGATCGTCAAGGACGGCTACATCCTGCCCGGGTCGGCCGGCCTGGACCACGTCCAGTCGCAGACCGCCTGGTGCCAGGGCAAGGCCGCGTTCGTCTCCTGCGGCTCGTGGCTGGAGAACGAGCAGGCCAAGGTGACCCCGGCCGGGTTCGCCATGACCGTCGCGCCGACGCCCGGCCTGGGCACCGGTGACAAGCTGCCGTTCGAGGCGCTGCGGGGCACCGCGGGCGAGCCGTTCGTGGTGCCGGCCAAGGCCAAGAACCTGCCCGGCGGCCTGGAGTACCTGCGCGTGATGCTGTCGAAGAAGGGTGCGCAGGACTTCACCAGGAAGGTCTCCAGCCTCACCGTGGTGGCCGGCTCGACCGACGGCGTCGAACTGCCGCCGGGCCTGTCCACGGTGACCAAGGCCCTGGCGGCCTCCGGTGACAACGGCTTCAACTGGGTGTACCCGAACTTCTACCGCAAGCTGGAGCGGGAACTGGTGGACGCGGCCTGCGGGGAGTTCTTCGGCGGCCGGATCGGCCCGGACGAGTTCCTCGACCGGTGCCAGCAGGGTGCCGACACGATCGCCAAGGACAGCTCGGTCAAGAAGTACAAGCGCAACGCCTGAGGAGAGCGTCGTCCCGTGCGACACGGCAAATATCCGCTGATCATCACCTTCCTGGTGCCGCCGCTGCTGCTGTACGGCGTCTTCGTGCTGTCGCCGTACCTGCAGGCGTTCCAGATCTCCACCACCGACTGGCTGGGCTACTCGCCGAACGCCAACTTCGTCGGCGGGGAGAACTTCACCCGGCTGTTCCGGGACGGGTACGTCTGGAACGCGATCACGAACAACGCGATCATGCTTGCCGTGGTGCCGGTGGTGACCATCTTCCTCGGCCTGTTCTTCGCCGCCATGCTCAACATGGGCGGCCGCGGCGACCGGGCCGGCGTGACCGGGGTCCGTGGCTCGGCGTTCTACCGGCTGGTCTACTTCTTCCCGCAGGTGCTCTCGGTGGTGATCATCGCACTGCTGTGGAAGGAGGTCTACAACCCGAACAGCGGCCTGCTCAACGGCGCGTTGCGGGCGGTCGGCCTGGCCACCCCGGCCTGGCTCGGCGACCCGGACACCGCCTTCTGGTGCGTGTTGGTGGTGATGGTCTGGAGCAACGTCGGCTTCTACGTGGTGCTGTTCGGCGCCGCGATGTCGGCGATCCCCCGGGACATCTACGAGGCGGTGATGCTGGACGGCGCGTCCCGGTGGGTGACCCTGCGACGGGTGACCATCCCGCTGCTGTGGGACACCGTGCAGGTGGCCTGGATCTACCTCGCCATCGCCGCGCTGGACGGCTTCATCCTGGTGCAGCAGATGACCGACGGCGGACCCGACTTCTCCTCCGACGTGATCGGCCTGCGGATGTACAACACCGCGTTCGGTTCGGAGACCAAGTTCGGCTACGCCTCGGCGATCGGCGTGGTGATGTTCTTCATGACCCTGTCGGTGGCGGTGCTGGCACTGCGCACCTCGCGGCGCGAACGGATCGAGTACTCGTGACCACTGTGGACGTCAAGGCCGAGGCCGCCCCGGCGGCCCGCTCGGGAGACCGGCCGCCGCGCCGCGAGTTGGGCGTGGCGAACGCCTTCTCACACGGCTTCCTGCTGCTGTGGGCGGCGCTGACCGTGCTGCCCCTGCTGTGGATGATGATGGGCTCGTTCAAGAACGACGCGGAGATCCTCGGCAGCCCGTGGAGCCTGCCCGGCGCGCTGCGGTTCGATAACTGGGCCCGGGCCTGGACCGAGGCGCACATCGGCCGGTACTTCCTGAACAGCGTGATCGTGGTGACCGGCTCGTTGACCCTCACCATGCTGCTCGGCGCCGCCGCGGCGTACGTCTTCGCCCGCTACGAGTTCCGCGGCCGGCAGTTCGCCTACTACCTGTTCGTCGGCGGGATGATGTTCCCGGTCTTCCTCGCCCTGGTGCCGCTGTTCTTCGTGGTGCGCAACGCCGGGCTGTTCAACAACTGGATCGGCCTGATGCTGGTCTACGCGGCCTACTCGCTGCCGTTCACGGTCTTCTTCCTGACCGCGTTCTTCCGTACCCTGCCCAGCACGGTGGCCGAGGCGGCCCTGATCGACGGGTGCGGACACTTCCAGGTGTTCTTCCGGGTGATGCTGCCGATGGCCCGGCCGGGGCTGATCAGCGTGGCCATCTTCAACTTCCTCACCCACTGGAACCAGTTCATCCTGCCCCAGGTGCTGATGCAGGGCGACGAGTCGAAGTGGGTGCTGGCCCAGGGCCTCGCCGCGCTCGCGGTCAGCCAGGGCTACCAGGGCGACTTCTCCGGCCTGTTCGCCGGCCTCACCATCGCGATGTTGCCCGTCCTCGCGGTCTACGTGATGTTCCAGCGTCAGATCCAGTCCGGCCTGACCGCCGGGCAGCTCAAGTAGTCCGACCACCCGGGATCGACGGCGGAGTGTGATCCAGGTCACCGACGACGGAGAACCCGGCGCGGGATCATGTCGTCCTGCCTGATGTGAGACGAAGTCTGGACGAGCTCGACGAGGGCGAGCTGGTGCGCCGCGTCGCGCGGGGCGACCGGCGCGCGTTCGACGAGTTGTACCGGCGTACCGCTCCCTGGTTGACGGTCCGGCTGCGGCGACGCTGCGCCGACCAGGACGTGGTGGCCGAGGTGCTGCAGGAGACCTACCTGGCGGTGTGGCGGTCCGCGGGCAGCCAGGCGAGCGCCGCGGCCGGCGGCAGCGCGCTGGGCTGGCTGTGGACGATCGCGGCCCACCGCCTGGTCGACGCGTTCCGCAGCCGGGCCCGCCGGGAGCGCGTCCCGGCGGTACGGACCTTCGAGGCGGTGGCGCCCGCGGCCGAGGAGCAGGCGTTGGCCGGTCGACTCGACGGCGACCTGGAACGCGCCCTGCTGGCGTTGCCGCCGGAGCTGCGCCAGGTGCTGCGGGCGATGGTCCTCGACGGGTTGACCGTGCGGGAGACCTCGGTGCTGCTCGGGATGCCGGAGGGCACCGTGAAGACCCGGGCCCGGCGGGCCCGGATCGCGTTGCGGGAGGCGCTGTCATGAGCCCGTGTCCCCGACCGGACCTGATCTCCCGGTACGCCGCGGGTGACGTCGGACTCGACGACGCCGCGGGGTGGGCGGTGGAGGCGCACCTGGAGTCCTGCGCGTCCTGCCGGGCCCTGCTCGTCGACGCCGTCGACCCGCCGACCCAGGACTTGCTGGACCGGGTGGCGCGGACCGTCGCCGCCGGAATCGCCGTCGGTCCCGCCCCGGTGCGCCGTCGCCCGTGGCGGCGTACCGGTGTGTTGGGCCGGTCCCTGCCCTGGCTGGCGGTCGCCGCGGGCCTGATGCTGGCGGCCGTCGGCTTCGAGAAGGTCTACCCCGACCTGCCGTCGCTGGTGCTGTTGGTGGCGCCGGTGGCGCCGCTGCTGCCGGTGGCCGCGGCCTGGAGCCGGCGGACCGATCCCGCCTGGGAACTGCTGGTCAGCACGCCCCGCAACGGGTTGGGCCTGCTGCTGCGGCGGACTCTGACGGTGCTGGCGGTGGTGCTGCCGGTGCTGGCGGCGGCGGGGTGGGGGACCGGGCACTCCCCGGCGCTGTGGTTGCTGCCGTGCCTGGCCTTCACCGCCGGAAGCCTGGCGCTGGGCGCGCTGGTGGGGGTGGACCGGGCCGCGGTCGGACTGGCGGCGGCATGGGCCGCGGGGGTGATCGTGCCGAGCATCTCGGTCGGGCACCTGCCCGCCGTCCTGGGCGCCGGCAGTTGGCCCGGCTGGGCCGCGGTCACCGGGGCGCTGACCGCGGCGGTGTCCCTGCGCGCCGCCGGAATCCGCCGCCCGGGCGGCCACCGGTCCTGACTCCGCGTCCGGCCGTCCGCCCGGTCAGCCGTCCGCCCGGTCAGCCGTCCGCCCGGTCAGCCGTCCGCCCGGTCAGACCCTGCTCGCCGCGGTGTCCCGGTCGGACCCGGGGCCGAGCAGCCGCCGGTGCAGGCGCGTCGCGCGTTCGGCGTCGACCCCGGGCAGCGTACGGGCGGCGAGCCAGGCGGCCGCGACGGCGCCGTCCCCGGCGACGGCCAGCGGCGCCGCCGGCCACCGGTTACCCAGCATCAGCGTGACGGCCTCGGCCAACGGCGTGCCCCCGGTGAGCAGCCCGCCGCCGAGCACCACCGGCCCGGTCGCCTCGGCCGGCCGGATCCGGGCCACGCTGTCGGACAGCTGCCCGGCGGCGTCGGTGACGATCGCCGCCGCGGTGGGGTCGCCGTCCCGGGCGGCCCGGACCACCAGCGGCGCGAGTTCGGCCAGCTCCACCGGCGGACGGCGGGTGACCGTCTGCACCAGCGCGTCGACGGTGTCCCGGGGGCGGTCGGCGACCCGGGCCGAGCCGAGCAGCTCGGTGAGCACGGCCGCGCCGAACGGGCCGGCCGCCGGACCGCTGTCCAGGGCGGCCAGGGTCCGCCGGACGGCCTCCCGGCCCAGCCAGAAGCCGGATCCGGCGTCGCCGAGCAACCAGCCGTGCCCGTCGGCGACCCGGCCCAGGGCCAGGTCCCGGACCTCGGCGGCGATCGCCCCGGTGCCGGCGATCAGCACGGTCCCGCTCGACGCCGCGGTGCCGGACGCGTACGCGACCAGGGCGTCGCCCCGGACCTGGTAGTCGCAGCGCAGGCCGGCCTCCCGCCAGGCCCGGTCGAACGCCACCCGGCCGGCCGGGTCGGCCGACAACCGGCCGGCCCCGGCGAGCCCGATCAGACCGGCGCCGACCCGGCCCGGATCGACGCCGACCAACGCCGATTCCAGCGCCGTACGCAGCGCCTCGGCGGCCCGGTCCGCGCCGTGGCTGGTCGGGTTTCCGCCGCCGGCGCGTCCGGTGCCGAGCCGCTCACCGTCGAGGGAGACGACCGCCGCCCGGGTCGACGTGCCGCCGACGTCGAGGCCGACCACCACCGTGTCGGACATCCGCCGCGCCTCCTCCCACCACCCGGACAGGTCCCGTCCATGCTGGTCGGCCGGGCTTTGCCGGGCAAGTGGTGCCGGCCCGGTCCGGTCGCCGCTCCAGGTCACAGTTTGAAAACTTCGCCCACCGCCGTTGACACGGAGGGGGGTTCAGTAAGAACTTTTACCACTAACAGTTAACACTCTTTCGTGATGAAGGGCCTTCGATGGTTGAGCACGGGATGGGCACCGGCGCGGTGGGCGCGGGCATCGACGCCATCCCGGTCGACCGGCGGGCGCCGCTGCCGCCGACGGACAGCGTGCTGGCCCGCATCCGGTCCCAGCTGACCGAGTTCACCGGCGCCCTGCAACGGGTCGCCGACCAGGTGCTCGCCGATCCGGCCGGCGCGGCCCGGGCCACCATCGTGGAACTCGCCGAGCGCAGCGGTACGTCGCCCGCGACCGTCACCCGGTTCTGCCGGGCGCTCGGCTTCGAGGGCTACGCCGGGCTGCGGCTCGGCATCGCCGCGGAGACCGGCCGGGCCCGGTCCGCCGGCTGGAGCGTCGACATCGGACGCGAGATCCAGCCCGGCGACCCGCTCGACCGGGTACTCGACCAGATCATGGCGGCCGACACCCGGGCCATGCACGACACCGCCGCCCTGCTCGACCTCGACGAGGTGGCCCGGGCGGCCGAGGCGATCGCCGGCGCCGACCGGGTCAACATCTTCGGCGCCAGCGGCAGCGCCCTGGTCGGCGAGGAGATGCAGTTCAGCCTGCACCGCATCGGGGTGGCCGCCTGGGCCTGGAGCGACGTGCACGAGGGACTGGCCGGCGCGGCGTTGCTGCGTCCCGGCGACGTCGCGCTCGGCGTCTCGCACAGCGGGCAGACCCGGGAGACCATCGAACTGCTCGCCGAGGCGGGCAGCCACGGCGCCACCACCGTCGCGCTGACCAGCTTTCCCCGTTCGGAGCTGGCCGAACTGGCCGACATCGTGCTGCTCACCGCCAGCCAGGCCACCACCTTCCGGCCGGACGCGCTCTCCGCCCGGCATCCCCAACTGGTCGTGCTGGACCTGCTCTACATCGCGGTGGCCCAGCGCACCCACGACCGCGCCCACGCGGCGTTCCAACGCACCGCGCAGGCCGTCCAGGGCCACAAGTCGGCCGGCCGCCCCACCTGAAGACGACACCCGACAGGCCGCATCCACCACCAACCATCCGAGGAGAACCCGATGTCCGTCACTCCCGACCGACCGGCGGAACTGCCCCGCCGTACGCTGCTGGGCCGGGCCGCCGCGGCCGGTCTGCTGGTCACCCCGGCCGCCGGCCTGCTCAGCGCCTGCGCCACCGGCGGCGACGATGACAAGTCCACCGACCAGGCCGTCGGCACCAAGAGCGCGGAGAACCCGCTGGGCGTCAAGGAGGACGCGCCGCTGGAGGTGGTCATCTTCAACGGCGGGTACGGCGAGAAGTACGCCACCGACGTGCACGAGCCGCTGTACAAGAAGAAGTTTCCCAAGGCGGAGATCAAGCACCAGTCCTCGCAGGCGATCTCGACCGTGCTGCAGCCCCGGTTCGCCTCCGGCCAGCCGCCCGAGTTCGTCAACAACTCCGGCGAGAAGTCGATGGACTTCGGCGCGCTGGTGGCCGACGGACAGTTGCAGGACCTGACCGATCTGTGGGACGCCCCGTCGGTGGACGACCCGTCGAAAAAGGTCCGGGACACCGTGGTCCCGGGCACCGTCGACGTCGGTTCGTTCAACGGCAAGCCGTACGTCCTGTACTACGTCTCCACCGTCTTCGGTCTGTGGTACTCGGGCAAGCTGTTCAAGGCCAACGGCTGGCAGCCGGCGAAGACCTGGACCGAGTTCACCGCCCTGCTGGACGCCATGAAGGGCAAGGGCATCACGCCCTTCGGCTACGCCGGCGCCAACGCCGCGTACTACCAGTGGAACGTGATCCTCACCCACGCCGCCAAGATCGGCGGCGAGGAGGTGCTGAAGAACATCGACAACCTGGAGGACGGCGCCTGGAAGGCCCAGCCGCTGATCCAGGCGGCGACGGCGTGGGCGGAGATCGGCGCGAAGTACATGAGCAAGAGCTTCGAGGGGCTCAAGCACACCGACGTGCAGTTGCAGCAGAACCAGGGCAAGGTCGGCTTCTACCCCAGCGGTGACTGGCTGGAGAACGAGCAGAAGAAGGACACGCCGCCCGGCTTCGAGTACCAGATGATGCCGATCCCGAGCCTGTCCGCCTCGGACAAGCTGCCCGCCACGGCGGTACGGGCCACCGCGGCCGAGGGCTACTTCGTCTCGGCCAAGAGCAAGAACCCGCGCGGCGGCATGGAGTACATGCGACAGATGCTCTCCAAGGCCGGCGCGAAGGGCTTCACCGAGACGGTCGGCTCGGCGACCACCGTCGTCGGCGGGGCCGGCGACTACGCCTTCCCGCCCGGGGTGAAAAGCTCCCAGGCGGCGCTCGCCGCGGCCGGCCAGAACGTGGTGAACCTGTTCTTCGACGGGTGGTACAAGGAACTGGACAAGGAGGCCCGTACCGCCACCAACGAGCTGATGTTCGGCCGGATCAAGGCCGAGGCGTGGGCGGAGCGGATCCAGAAGCAGGCCGACGCGATCAAGAAGGACTCGTCGGTCACCAAGTTCAAGCGCTGATCGGAGCGGGGCAGTGATCCGGCTACGCAAGTACCTGTTCGTGATCGGCTTCCTGTTCGTGCCGGTGACGTTGTACGTCGTGTTCGTCATCGCGCCGTACGTGCAGGCCTTCCAGATCTCGATGACCAGCTGGCGCGGCATCGGCGCGCCGAAGTGGATCGGCTTCGAGAACTACCGGAAGCTGCTGGACGACGGCAGCTTCTGGAAGGCGGTCGAACACCACGGCGTACTGCTGGTCGCGCTGCCCCTGATCACGCTCGGCATCGCACTGTTCTTCGCCTTCCTGCTGAACGTGGGCGGGCGGGCCAGCGGGGGAGTGCGACGGGGTGTCTGGGGGTCGAAGTTCTACCGGGTGGTGTTCTTCTTCCCCCAGGTCCTCGCCGTGGCGATCGTGGCGGTGCTGTTCCAGACCGTCTACCGCCCCAACGAGTCCGGGCTGATCAACGGCGTACTGATGAAACTCGGCCTGGATCCGGTGCTGTTCCTGATCAAGCCGGGTCTGGCGCTGTGGTCGATCATCGGCGTACTGGTCTGGCAGGCGGTCGGCTTCTACGTGGTGCTGTTCTCCGCCGGGATGGCCAACATCCCGGGGGAGA
This sequence comes from Micromonospora zhanjiangensis, assembly GCF_042650605.1. Taxonomy (NCBI): domain Bacteria; kingdom Bacillati; phylum Actinomycetota; class Actinomycetes; order Micromonosporales; family Micromonosporaceae; genus Micromonospora; species Micromonospora zhanjiangensis. The sequence goes on from NZ_JBHSBN010000005.1 coordinate 203,278, forward strand.
TCTACGAGGCGGCCGAGGTGGACGGGGCCTCCCGGGTGGTGCTGTTCTTCCGGATCACCCTGCCGCTGCTCTGGGACACTCTCCAGGTGGCCTGGGTGTACCTCGGCATCGCCGCGTTCGACGCGTTCGCCATCGTCAACGTCCTGTCGGTGGACAGCGGCGGCCCGGACGGCGCGACCACCGTGCTCGCCGTGGAGATCTACCGCAACGCCTTCACCTACCAGAAGTACGGCTACGCCTCGGCCTTGGGCGTCGCGCTGTTCTTCCTCACCATCACCTTCGCGGCCCTGGCCCTGCGGGTGACCAAGCGGGAAAGCATCGAATACTGATGGACGTGCGGACGACGAACAGGGCCGGGAAAACCGCCGCGCCGGCCGCCGCCGGGCCCGAGCCGACCGGTGGGTCGCGGCCCGCCGCCACCCACCGCTCGGAGGTACGCCTGCTGGCCGGCCTCGGCCACGTGTCGCTGGCGGTCTGGGCGCTCATCGTGATCGCGCCGATCCTGTGGACCGTGCTGGCCTCGTTCAAGAACACCACCGAGATCTTCAGCAGCCCGTGGACCATGCCGGCCGAGTTGCGCTGGGAGAACTGGGGCCGGGCCTGGACCAGGGCGCACATCGGCCGGTACTTCCTCAACAGCGTCCTGGTGGTCGGCCTCGGCACGGCCGGCACCATGCTGTTCGGCTCGATGGCCGCCTACGTGCTGGCCCGGTACAAGTTCTGGGGCAACCGGATCATCTACTACCTGTTCGTCTCCGGGCTGGCCTTCCCGGTGTTCCTGGCCCTGGTGCCGCTCTTCTTCGTGGTCAAGAACCTGGGCCTGCTGGACACGCACACCGGCCTGGTGCTGGTCTACATCGCGTACTCGCTGCCGTTCACGGTGTTCTTCCTGGCGGCGTTCTTCAAGACCCTGCCGACCTCGGTGGCCGAGGCGGGGATGATCGACGGATGCTCGCACACCCGGCTGTTCTTCCAGGTGATGATGCCGATGGCCAAGCCGGGCCTGATCAGCATCGCGATCTTCAACATCATCGGCCAGTGGGCGCAGTACCAGTTGCCGCTGGTGCTGCTCTCCAGCGGCGCGAAGGACAAGTGGGTGCTCACCCAGGGCATCGCCGACATCTCCGTCAGCGCCGGCTACGAGGCCGACTGGTCCGGCCTGTTCGCCGCCCTGACCATCGCCATCCTGCCGATGATCGTCGTCTACGCCATCTTCCAGCGTCAGATCCAGTCCGGGCTGACCTCCGGCGCGGTGAAGTGACGCCCGTTCGTTGTCGGGGGCACTGGTTAGCCTGACGCCATGACGGCGAACGAGACCGAGGCATCGGCCTGGCAGCGGCTGCTCCCGATCACGGACCTGGTGACCCCGATGGCGGTCCGGGTGGCCGCCACCCTGCGGCTGCCCGACCTGATCGCCGAGGGCGTCGAGCACGTCGACGAGCTGGCCGAACGGACCGGCACCGACGCCGACGCGCTCGGCCGGGTGCTGCGTCACCTCACCTGCCACGGGGTGTTCACCGAGCCGTCGCCGGGTCGGTTCACCACCACCGAGACGGCCGACCTGCTCCGGTCGGACCACCCGGCCGGCATGCGGGCGGCGTTCGACCTGGACGGGTTCGGCGGCCGGATGGACCTGGTGTTCACCGAGCTGATGCACACCGTCCGCACCGGCCGACCCGCCTGGGAAAAGGCTTTCGGCGCACCCTACTGGGACTATCTCAGCGCCAACCCGGCCCTGGCCGCCTCGTTCGACGCGATGATGGCGGGCTCCTCGCGGACCGCGGCCGCCGCCGCGTACGACTGGTCGGGGGTGCGTCACGTCCTCGACGTCGGCGGCGGGACCGGCGCGCTGCTGGCCGAGGTGCTGCGGGCCGATCCCGAGATCCGGGCCACCCTGGTCGACCTGCCCGACACCGTGGCCCGGGGCCGGGAGTTCCTGGCCGAGCGCGGGCTGGCCGGGCGGTGCGAGTTCGCCGGGCAGAGCTTCTTCGACCCGCTGCCCCCGGGTGGTGACGTCTACCTGCTCAGCGCCGTGATCCACGACTGGGACGACGAGTCGGCCGTCGCGATCCTGCGCCGCTGCGCGGAGGCCGCCGGCGACACCGGCCGGGTGGTCGTCGTCGAGTCACACGGCACCGCTGGCGACGACCCGGCCATGTTCGCCGAGATGAGCCTGCGGATGCTGGTCATCGCCGGCGGGCGGGAGCGCACCGTCGAGGACTACCGGGCGCTCGTGGCGGCTGCCGGGCTGACCACCACCGACGTCCGCACGACCGCGTCCGGCCTCGTCATCCTCGACTGCCGCCCCGCCGTCTAGGAGGATTCGGCTCGGTCTGGAAATCCCGCCCGCTCACACGGCGAGTGCGGTGCCTCGAACCAGTCCCCGAACGCGTAGTCTGTTCGAGGTCAGCGGTGACGCAGCGTCAGGGTGGTGATGATGGTGAGTGACGATTCGCCCATTGTCGACCTGACGCTTCGGGCGGTCGGACCGGCCACCGAGGGCGGCCGCCTTCCACTCGCGGAGTTGTCCCGCCTGACCAGTGGGCTGCAGGCAGCCCTGGAACTGCTGGCCCTGGGGATTGCCGGCAAGGCCGCCGGTCCTGGAAGGAGACCCCGCGAGATAGTCGACGCGGTACGGCTCGACTTCGTGGGCTTCCGGGCCGGCTCGGCTGTGCTGGACATCGCTCGGACCGGACAGTTGTCTCTCGACGAAGGGCTGTTGGACCAGGCGCTGACGGCTCTCGAGGAGGGCACGAACAGCCTTCGGGAACGACCGGACGTCCTCCCGCCCTACTTCGGTCCCCAGGTGCTCAACCAACTCAGAAGCCTGACCGGAGGCATAAGTGCCAGGAATGTCACCCGGGTGGAACTCTGGCAGAAGGATCGGGCGAGGTTCGTGATCGATGAGGCGCTGCAGCGGGCGGTCCGCCGAACGTCGTTCGAAAAAATCGCCCAGGAATCGACCGTGGTCGGACGGCTCCACATGGGTGATTTTTCGCCTGCGACCCTGCGCTGCCGCATCGATACGTACGCCGGCAGCATTCTGTGCGACTTCGACTCCGATCTGCGGGATGCGGTGCTTGACGCGATGGACGAGGTGGTGATGGCGGAGGGCGTCGCCGAGCTTGAGCCAAACGGCGCGACCATCCATATCCTGCACCTCTCCAGCCTTCGAAGAATCGACAGCGTGACGCCGAAGAGCTTGGCTGACCTGGCCCGGGCGCAGGGTGTGGGACCAGTTCGTTCGATCGACGAGCTGCGGGGCCTGCCGGTAGGTGAGATGGACGATTTCCTGGCGGCACTGCGTTCGGCCAGGGGTGAGGACGAAGACGCGTGAAGCGGATTCTTGTCGACACCGATGCTTTTTTGTCGTGTGGCAAGGAACGGATGACCACATCGCGCAGCAACCGGTGGGTGCGATCCCCGTCCTCAGCTTCGCGACGGTCGCCGAGCTGCACTATGGTGCCGCAAAGGCGCGGTGGGGCGACCGCCGCGTCTTGGCCTTGGAGGAGGCCGTGCGGCGTTATGTGATAGCTCCCTACGATCAGGATTTGGCCCGGCTGTGGGGCCGGCTCAAGGCGCAGGCCCAGTCCGCCGGTCACGCCTTGGGCCAAGTGGCGCAGACCAACGACCTGTGGATCTGCGCCACCGCCATCTACCACGACGCGCCGCTGTTGACGTTGAACCGTCGGCACTTCGAGGGCTTTCCTGGCCTTGCCATCATCGACTGTCGATCCGCCTGATTCGCCGATTCACCGGGTCCCCCGCGACGCAGAAGTAAGCGTGTCGTGCTCGCCGCACTCCCGAAGGCGGCCCGGCAGTACCTGGAGGCTCTGATGACCAGCGCGACCTACGAATACCAGAGCGACTTTGCCCGCCGCTACTTCCACCAGGGCAAGACCGAAGGCAAGGCGGAAGGCAAAGCGGAGGGCAAAGCGGAAGGGGAGGCCGCCGCGCTGCTGACGGTGCTCGCGACCCGGGGCATCGCGGTGCCCGACCCGGCGCGAAAGCGGATCACCGAGTGCACCGACCCCGAGCAACTCGAGACCTGGATCCGGCGCGCCATCACCGCCGGCTCCATCGACGAGATCTTGGAATAAGGGACGACGCCGGGCCAGGGCGTGCCCGCGGGGTGACGCCGGAGCGGCCTGACCGAAGCTGAGAACCTGTCGGTGTCGGCGGGCAGAATCGTCGGCGTGCTGGTGGCGGTGCGGGCGGAAGAGGGCGGCGGGGGCGAGTTGCGGCCCCTGCGGCCCGGCGGCGCGCCGGCCGGCCCGGCCGAACGGGTCACCGACCTGGTCGCCGCCGTCCGGGACCGGGAGATCGCGGACCGCCCCCGCTGGCTGTGGGCCTCGACCGCAGAGATCTACCCCGCGCTGCACCGGGCCGGGGTCCGGATCGACCGCTGCCACGACGTCGAGATGACCGAGGGACTGCTGCTGGCCCACGCCGGCCGATGGGGCGAACCGCGGGCGCTCGCGGCAGCCTGGGGCCGGCTCACCGGCGGCCCGGTCCCACCCGATCCGCCGGCCCGGACCGCCGCACCGCCCGGTCACCGGCAGGACACGCTGTTCGACATGTCCCCGCCCGCCCCGGACCTCGGCCTGACCGAACTGGCCCGGGTGTACGCCGACCAGCAGCGCCGGATCGAGGCCATCGACCGCCGGTTCCGGCTGCTGGTGGCGGCCGAGTCGGCCGGCGCGCTGATCGCCGTGGAGCTGGGCGCGGTCGGTCTGCCCTGGCGGGCCGACGTCCACCGGGCACTGCTGGTGGAGTTGCTCGGCGAGCCGTCCCCGGTGGGCGGGCCGCCGCGCCGGTTGGGTGAGCTGTCCGCCCGGATCGCCGAGGCCTTCGGCGTACGGCAGGTGCACGCCGACTCCCCGGCCGAGGTGCTGCGGGCCTTCGCCAAGGTCGGGGTGGACCTGCCCAACACCCGGGCCTGGGTGCTGCGCGGGGTGGACCACCCGGCCGCGCCGCTGCTGTTGGAGTACAAGGAGCTCTACCGGATCTGGACCGCGCACGGCTGGAACTGGCTGGACGCCTGGGTCCACGACGGGCGGTTCCGCCCGGAGTACGTCCCGTCCGGCGTGGTCTCCGGCCGGTGGGCCACCCGGGGCGGGGGAGCGTTGCAGATCCCCAAGGTGATCCGCCGCGCCGCCGTGGCCGACCCGGGCTGGCGGCTGGTGGTGGCCGACGCCGGTCAGTTGGAACCCCGGGTGCTGGCCGCGATGTCGGGCGACGCCCGGTTCGCCGCCGCCGGCGCCGCCGGTGACCTCTACGCGGCCCTGGCCGCCGACTCCTTCGCCGGAGACCGGGCCAAGGCCAAGGTGGCCCTGCTCGGCGCCATGTACGGCCAGACCGGGGGCTCGGCGATCCCGGCCCTCGCCGTCCTGCGCCGCAGCTATCCGACCGCCTTCGAGTACGTGGAGGCGGCTGCCCGTACCGGGGAGGCGGGTGGCCTGGTGCGGTCCTGGCTGGGCCGGACGAGCCCGGCCGGCTCGGTCGGCCTGCGCGACCCGGACGGCGAACCGGCCGAGGTGGAGGCGGCCGGCGACGGTGACCCGTTCGGACCGCGGGCCCGGGCGGCGGCCCGGGCCCGCGGCCGGTTCACCCGCAACTTCGTCATCCAGGCGACCGCCGCCGAGTGGGCGGCGACGCTGCTCGCGGTGCTCCGCGGCGGCCTCGCCGGGACCCCCGCCGAGTTGGTCTTCTTCCAGCACGACGAGGTGCTGGTGCACTGCCCGGCGGAGCAGGCCGACGCGGTGACCGAGGCGGTGGTGGCGGCCGGGGCGACGGCGACCCGACTGCTCTTCGGCGATACGCCGGTACGCTTCCCGCTCGATATCGCCGCCGTCGAGTGCTACGCCGACGCGAAGTGACACGAGCCAAAGTGCACGGATCGTCGAACCTCGGATGCTGGGCGCGGGCTCGCCCGCCCCGGTGACCGCACTATTCCTCACTCCACCTGTTCGTGACGGCGTCGATCTCGGTCGTCAGTTGTTTCCAACTGGTCAGTGTGGTCACCGAGCCGAACCGGTCGAGCCGTTCCAGCAGTTGGCGGCGGTGCTGGGGGAAACGCTTGCGGAGGCTTTCCCGTTTTCGGCCGGTCACGTCGGCGGCCCGCAGCAGGCACTGCTGCAAGACGTGTTTCGGGTCGGCGCGGGACTCCACCTCGTGCGGCCGGGGCAACTGGAGGTCACCGCGGCCACGCGGGTTGCCCGCCACCTGTCGGATCAGCCCTTCGTCGAGTAGTAGCCAAGCCTCGGTCATCCGTACCGGGATCACCGGCAGGCAACTGCTGTCTCCGGCCACGGCCGAAGCCGCTTCGGTGATCTCCCGGCGTCGCTCTTCGGCACCGGCATTGTCGGCGTCCCGGTGCACCACCACGACGTCCACCGGCCCGGTGAGGCGTAGGCCAGCGTGGATTTTGGACCGCACGTCGCGGGCCACCCGAGGGAGCAGAACGAAGTCCGGGCGGCTGAGGAAGAGGTTGACTCCCCGGTCCAGGAAAAGCGCCTCGATCAGATCCGCCAAAGGCAGGTCCGAGGTGCCTTCCGAGACGAACAGGCCACTGTACGTACGGGCGGTCATCCGACCATATCCAGCGGCAGGCGTAGCTGTGCTCCAGGCGGGGCGGCGAGAAAGGCGACCACGTCCGCCTCGGAGAAGGTGGGCTCTCCGGACTTTGCCCGCCAGGACCCTCGGAACGGCAGCAGCGAGAGGGCACGGGCGATCCCGCCGTCGGTGGTCCGGCGTGCCCGGACCTCAGCGAGCAACAGGTCGTCGCCCTTGCAGAGCTGCACGACCCCGGGGGAATGGGTGTTAACGATGACCTGCCGGAACGGGTTGTCGTCATCGGGCGCCTCGTAGGGGTTCACCGCCAGGTCCCGCACCAACTCCACCATGGCGGGCAGGTTGGCCGGATGGATGCCGTTCTCCGGCTCCTCCATCGCGATCAGGCCCGTGAACGTCGGGTCCTCCAGAAGCACACAGAGAGCCAGGAACCGGAGAGTCCCTTCGGAGAGCGCCCTGGCCGGCAGTCGCAGGTCGCCCTTTTCTTCGAGCAGGAGTGTGAAGACCTCGCGGACCGGGTCCAGTTCGACGGTGAGCCCTTCGACGCCCACGCCGGACAGGTCCGCGAGTCTGCCCGCCACCCTCGCGTAGACCGCCTCCGGGTCGACATCCGTCCCGTCACTGGTGGAGCCGTGCGCTATCCGGTACAGCGCGGCGGCTAGGTGCCGGCCGTCGGTGCCCAGCGTGCGGGGGTCGCCGAGGCCGTCGGGCGTGCGCAGCGCCGTCGGTTCCAGTGCCAGTCGTCGCCAGCTTTGCATCTCGCGCCGCGCGGCGAGGATGGTCGGGTAATCGTTGGTGGTGACGGTGCTCAGCACGGTGCGGCCGGCCCGACCTGCGGCTCGGGCGTGTGGCCTGCCGAGACTTTCACCGTCGGGATGGACGTTGATAACCGTGCCACCCTCACGATGCTCCGTCGAGAGAAAAGCCGAGCGACGGTCACCGGAGATCACCGTGCCGCGGAATCTCCCGGCGCTGTGCCCGAACCGGAGATGGTGTGCCGCCTCGCCCCGCCGGATGTGCCGGAGTTCCTCGCCGAGCAGGCTCAGCCTGCCCAGGCTGCTGGCATTGACCGGTCGCTCGAAGCCGAGGGTGACCTCGTAGCGAAGGAAGGTGGTGGTCGGCTTCGCCGGGGCGCCCAGGTCGTCCTCCACCTGGGTTGGCACGATCATCTCGGCCGCGAGCTTGATCCGGTGCTCGTGGTCGCGGTAACCGTCCCAGAACAGGTCCCTCGGGTCACCGCCCCGCATGCCGGACGCCCCCCGGACCCGCTGTGACGCTTCGACGAGCGGCTCGGCCGCCAGGTAGGAGAGAAACTCGATGGCGTCGAAGACGTTGGACTTGCCCATGCCGTTCGCACCGGCGATGCAGGTGAAGGGTCCGAAATCGATCGCCACGTCCACCAGGTTCTTGAAGCCCTGCACCTCCAGCCGCGTCAGCATGTCCGCAGCTTAGCCTTGAGGGCTCCGGCCCCACGCATGGCTTGCCCGACAGGGCTCACGGCGCCGGGTCCGGGACTGGTTCGTCGGCGGGATCCGGAACCAACCCGGCGGCGGGCACGGCCGGTTGTCGTCGGGCCAGGTTCTCGGCGGCGGTGAGAAAGTCGTCCAGCTCCGACCGGGGCATGCCTTCGTCCTCCAGCAGGCCGAGCACCAGCAGGGTCTGCGCCGCCACCGCCGGTCCGACCACCGGCGACGGTTCGGCCTCGCCGAGCGCCGCCCAGATGAGCCGTTCGGCGGTGGCCGGGTCAAGGTCGTGGCCGGTGTGGTCGTAGCGTTCCCGGACGGTGGCGACGAACCGGGTGATCGGCGCCCGATCCTGGCCGGCCCGGAAGCGGCGCCGCACGGCGAGCAGGAACACCCCGGACAGCAGGTCGCCGTAGCGCTGCCAGTCCCGGCTCGGAGAAGTGCCGCAGCCGGCGGTCGTAGCCGCGGACGTGTCCGTCGAGCAGGTCCCGCAGGGCAGCCTTCGGGTCGTTCACCATCGTGTCTCCTTGCGCAGCTCGTGTCGTATCCGGGTCCAGCGGGTGGGGCGGTGCGGCGGCACCGGGCGACCAGCCGGCCCGCGACGGCGGCGCCCGGGGCGAGGTCGGCCCGGCGGCGGACCACGGGCGCCGGTGGCGCCGCGGCCCGGACGTGCGCGGCGGCCGGCACGGGCGGCGGGGGCGTCGGGCCGGGCGCGGCGATCACCGCCGCGTACCGGTCCAGGGCCACGCCGCCGACGGCGAGCCGCGCGGCGACCAGGTCGAGGCGGGCGATCGCCGCGCCCCACCGCCGGGCCGCGACCACTGCGGCGGGCGTTCCGGTACGGCGCAGCCGGTCTTCGGCCACCGTGAGGCGCAGCCGGACGGCGACGGCGAGCGCGGCAGCCCGGTCGGCGGCAGCCCGGTCGGCGGCGGCCTGGACGGCCAGGGCGGCGTCCCGCAGGTCGTCCATGGCACCGGTCGCGGCGGTGATCGCCAGGGCGGTCGGTGTGGTAGGCGGGGTGGGCAGGTTGGGCCGGGTGTAGTGGGCGGCGGTCTCCTCGGCGGCCCGGCGAGGGCAGCCCTTTCTTCATCGGCGGTGGCGCTGCCGGTAGTCGGGGTAGGGGCAGCGGAATCAGATCGACGCATAGCTTGACCGAGGTCTCTCACACGACACATCGGCAGGGTCGCGGAGACGCGCGGTCCAGTAGGTGAGGTCGGCGTGGTGCTCAACCAGCGTCACCGCGACATCGCACTCTTGCTTGATCAGTCTGGCGGCCTCGTCCAAGCTGGCGAGGTCGCAGTCCCAATCGTTGTCGAGGTAGAGCTTCAGGCCAGGGTCGTCCCGCAGGAGGCCGATTGCCTCCGCAGTCTCCGGCGGAACGAGCACCACCGTGTAGCGCTCGATCTCGGCCGCTGCACCAGTGCTCGTATCCTCTTCGGTACGCCGTGGCCGGAACCGTTCCACCACCGATGGGATCGGACCGGGACTGTCCGCCGGGTCGTACGGCTTGACTGTCATCAACATAATGGCACCATCTCCGTGAGTGCTGTAGCTGATGTGAGGGCAACGTTGCCTCGACAATGGCAGTGGTGCCCGCCTGTGTCAAGCATGGTCGATGCGAGGAGTTGTGATGCCAAGTCGGAGTCGACCGACGATCGCCGTACGCGGACTTGCTGGGGAGTTAAAGGCATTGCGCCAAGCGTTGGGCCTCAGCGTGCGGGGTGTGGCCGACCGGCTTGGCTGGCCGCCGTCGAAGCTGTCGAGGATCGAGACCGGCCGACAGGGCATCCGGATCGAGGATGTCGCTGCGTTGCTGGTGGTCTACGAGGTGGTGGGTGACGAACGCGAGCGGCTGCTGGCGATGTCAGAGCGCTCCGAACCGGGCTGGTGGGAGGTGCTTCCTGGTCTACCGGTGGAGTCCCGGACCTTGATCCAGTTGGAAGCGGAAGCGACTGGGGTGTTCAACTTCGAGCCCCTGCTTGTGCCTGGCCTGCTCCAAACTGCGGATTACACACGAGCCGTGATGCAGGCGTGCGGTGTCAATGACGAAGATGCGCAGAGCAGGGTGAGGGCACGCCTTGGGCGGCAGGCGATCCTCGCCCGTGAGGAGCCTCCTGAGCTGCGCGTGATCATCGACGAGGGGGCGCTGCGGAGGGTTCTGGGTGGTCCTTGGGTGATGGCCCGCCAGCTACGGCACCTGCTGGACGCCGCCGATCGGCCTACCGTCACGGTCCAGGTCATCCCGTTGGCGGTAGGTGGCTACACCGGGCTGGACGGCCCGTTTGCCATTTTGGACTTTCGACGCAACCAGTCCATCGTTCACCTCGAACACAAGATCTCCGGCCTGTTCTTGGAGGAGCCTGAGCAGGTCTCATACTTCCGTCAGGAGATCGATAAGCTGGACGCCGTAGCATCGAGCCCGACCGAGTCGGTGAAGCTCATCGCTCAGATTGTCAGGACGTTCGACCGAGAGTGAGGCTGTTGTGACCACGCGCGACTCGACGACCGATCTGGCGTGGCGCAAGTCCAGTCGCAGTGGCTCCAACTCCAACTGCGTTGAGGTGGCCGAGTTAATGAGCGGGATGGCGATCCGCGACTCGAAGGACCCGGCAGGTCCCGCCTTGGTCTTGCCCAAGCGCGCATGGTCCAAGTTCTTGGTGACGCTGGGGTCGAGCGCTCTCGACCGCGTCTAGGCCAAGGGGCAGGGACGGCCTATTGTCAGTGCCGGTGCCCGGTGTCCTGACCAGCGGCTTCGGGCTGGTCGGCAACGTGAACGGGCTGTGGGACCGGGCCGCGAAGGTGCTCAGTGAGCAGGCCGGCGGTCACCGGCGACGAGCCACAGCGCCAGGAAGATGCCGTAGAAGATCCCCGACGTGACGGCGCCGACCGTGAGGTACCGGGCGCGCTCGTCCCGCAGGAGGCGGGCCACCAGGTTGCGCACGGCCTGTTCAACGGATGGTGGGCACGTCACGGACCCGGCCGGTGCTCCGGGGTTGCCGGAGATCCGTAGGGTCGGCGCCCACTACCTCTACCGCCAGGACTTCCGGGACGAGCCCGAGATCCGGGCCGCGGGCGAGGCACCGACCCTGCGAAATGTGATCGCCGAGATCGGCTACCCGAACGGTTCGACCCGTGCGGTGAGCCTCCCCGTGGGGCGACCGGACGGTGACTGGAAGATGTGCGGTCCAGAGGCGCGTTGACGTACCGGCGGCGACGTCGCCGGGCAGGTCGCGTCGGATAGCCGATCCGGCGTCCAGAATAGCCCGTTTTGGCCGACACTCGGGGCGGGGCGGATCGTTGGGTTCGGTGTGCGATCAAAGGCTACGACGCCCAAGGCTGCCACCGCCAAGGCGGCGACATCGAAGGCCGCGACATCGAAGGTCACGGCGCGCCGCTCGCGCGGCGCCAACCAGACGGCGGGCTCCGCGACCACACGGCGGACCTCCGCGGTCGACGCGCTCGCCGAGCGGCCCGCCCCCGCTGCCGTGCCGACCGATGGTACGACGGGGGCGATCCCACTGAGGCGGGTCGCCGGCATGATCATCGCGGCGGGTGGCGGGCGACGCATCGGCGGGCCGGAGGCGCTGCTGCGGCACGGGGAGACTCCGCTGGTCACCGAGATGCTGCGGACCGTCGCGGGCGCCGGTTGCGACCCGGTGGTCCTGGTCCTCGGTGCCGGCGCCGACCAGGTACGTGAACAGGCCGACCTGTCCGGCGCCCGGGTGGTGGTGAACGCCTCCTGGGGCACCGGGATCGGCTCGTCGATGCGGATGGGCCTGGACGCGCTGGCCGACGACACCGTCGAGGCGGTGCTGGTCGTACCGGTGGACATGCCCGGCCTGACCGCGGCGGCGATCCACCGGGTCGCCGCGCTGCCCTACCCGGACGTGCTGGTCTGCGCGACCTACAACGGGTTGCGCGGCTACCCGATGCTGTTCGGCCGCCGGCACTGGGCCGGCATCGCCACCCTGGCCAACGCGGACGTCGGTGCCCGGCCCTACCTGCTGGCGCACAAGGACGAGATCGTCGACATCTCCTGCGACACGGTCGCCGACGGCAGCCGGGTCGACTCGCCCGAACTGATGGCGCTCTGGGGACTCAGCGTCCCGACCCAGCGGCTCGGCGGCTGACCCGGACGGATCGGCGGCGCAACCGGGACGCCCGAGCCGTCAGCCCTTTATCGCGCCGGTCAGGGCGCCCTTGGCGAAGTGCTTCTGCACGAACGGGTAGACGATCACGACCGGCACCAGCGTCAGGACGACCACGGCCATCTGCAGCGACAGCGGCGCCGGTTTGGAGTGGCCGGCCACCTCGTGGGCAGCCACGCCCGGCATGCTCGCGCCCTGGTTGACGTACTGGTAGAGCACGTACTGGATAGGCCACTTCTGGCTGTCCGCAGGCATGTAGAGCATGACGTTGAACCAACTGTTCCAGTATCCGACCCCGTAGAACAGGGCCATCACCGCGCTCACCGCCTTGGAGGTGGGCAGCACCACCGATACCAGGATCCGCCAGTCGCCGGCACCGTCGATTCTGGCCGCGTCGATCAGGTCGCGCGCCGTGTTCATGTAGAAGGCCCTGATGATCAGGATGTTGAACACCGACACGGCGCCGGGCAGGATCAGCGCCCAGTACTGGTCGTAGCCGTGGAAGACGTTCGCCACCACGATGAAGGTCGGAATCAGGCCGCCGCTGAAGAACATGGTGGCGATGAACGTCAACAGAATGGTCCGGTGACCGAGGGAGCCCTGCCGGGACAACCCGTACGCGCAGAGCACGGACACGACCATCGAGACCGCGGTGCCGACGAGGGTGATCAGCAGGGCAATGACCAGCGCGCGGGTGACGACCTCGCCGCTGAGCATCGCGCGGTACGCGTCGAGGGTGAGGCCGTGCGGCACGATCACGATGCCTCCCGCGATGTTGATCGAACCCTGGGTGGAGAAGCTGGTGATCACCACGCAGTACAGCGGGAAGAGGATGAGGGCGAGGATGACGGCCAGGCTCAGCGCCTTTCCGAGTTGGCCGATGAGGGTGGGCTTCTCCTCCCACACCGGTCGTCTCGGACGGCGTCCGGTGGTCGCGGTGCGGGCCCGGACGGGGGGTGGGATGGTCATTTGCTGCTCCTGTACAGGCCGTCTTCGCCGAGGAGGTGGGCCAGCTTGTTCGCCGCGAAGATGAGGATGAGCGAGACGACCCCCTTGAAGAGGCCCGCTGCCGCGCCGAGACCGAAGTTGTTGGCCACGACGCCGTAGTAGTACGCGTAGGTGTCGAGAACCTCGGACGCGTCCGAGCCGACCGCGAAACGCTGGATGAGGAACTGCTCGAACCCGACGCTCAGGGCGTTGCCCAGGCGCAGCACCAGCATCAGCACGACGACGCCGCTCATCCCGGGAAGCGTGATGTGCCACATCCGGCGCCAGCGGCCGGCGCCGTCGGCTGCGGCAGCCTCGTACAGCTCCGGATCGATCGCGGCGATGGCCGCGAGGAAGACGATGATGCCCCAGCCGGCTTCCTTCCAGACCGCCTGGGCCGTGACCAGGTACTTGAACGTATCCGGGTCGGCCATGATGTTCCAGGGCGACATGTCCTGCGTGGCCAGGAAATGGTTGAGCACCCCGGCGCCGCCGAGCATCTGCTGGAACAGCGTGATGACCAGCACCCAGGAGAAGAAGTGCGGCAGGTAGACCACCGCCTGGACGAACGAGCGGGCCTTGGAGCTGAGCACCGAGTTGAGCATGATGGCCAGCGCGATCGGAATCGGGAAGAACAGCACCAGCTGGACGAAGCTGAGCACCAGGGTGTTCTCGAACGCGTGCCAGAAGGCAGGGTCGACGAACAGTTGCCGGAAGTTCTCCACCCCCGCCCAGGGGCTGTGCATGACGCCGGCGATGTAGTCGTAGTACTGGAACGCCGTGACCGTGCCGAACATGGGCAGGTAGTTGAAGGCGATGATCAGCAGCATCGCCGGCAGCGTCATGATGATCAGGCTCTTGTCGCGGTGCAGCCGGACGCGCCAGCTCAGGCTCGGCTTTCTGGCCCGTCGGCGTCGCCCGGTCCTCGATCGGCCCTTGTCCACCGGGACCGGTTGCAGGCTGTCGGGTCCGACCGGGCCACCTGTGGTGATGGTCGCCACCGGGTCCTCCTCTCCACCGTTCGGTCCTCGTCCTGGAGTTGGTAGGCCCCGGGACGAGGACCGGTTCGTCGTTACTGGCCGGTGCCGTACTTGTCGAGGACCTCGGTCTGATGCCACGCGACCATCGCGTCGCCCCCGGCGGATTTCCAGGACTTGACCGCGGTCTGGAAGTCGCTCACCGTCTTCGTGCCGTGGGTGACCTGCACGATGGTGTCGGTGATCTGCTGGGCCGACAGCGCGCTGGCGAAGCGGTTGGGCACCGTGATGTTCATGTTCCAGAACACCGGCTTGACGGCGCGCTTGACCGCGTCGGCCGACCACTCGCAGAAGGCGCGGGTGACGCTCTCGTAGCCTGGGTTGACCACCGCGCTCTGCGGTGCGCAGAGGAAGCCGTAGGTGACCTGGTTGGCCTCCTTCTGGCCGGTGGGCGTGTAGCTCGGCCCGTGCGCACCCCTGGTCCAGTCCACGCCCTCGACGCCGTAGTTGATCAGCGTGTACTCCGCGGACCCGAAGGGAGCCGCGAGGAAGTCGGCGATCCGCAGGCACTCCTCGATCTGTTCCTTGGACAGCCGCTTGTTCAGGTAGCTGAGCTGCCGGGTCGGGGAGCCGAGCAGGATGGTCGGTGTCGAGCCGTCGAAGGAGAAGAGCTTGAACGCGTCGCGCGTGTACCTGGGGTTGGCCGCCTGACCCTGCTGGGCGTCCATCACGTTCCAGCCGCCGGTGCCGCCGGCCTGCACCAGTTCCTTGCCACTGTAGAAGCGCTGGGTTTCGTTGCTCGTGTCGTTCGCCAGGGCATCCGGGTGGACGTAGCCGGACTTGGCGAGCTTGTACGCGTACTCGAGCGCGACAATGATCTGTGGCGACTCGTACGCACTGCGCAGCTTGCCGCCGTCGACGATGAAGCCGTTGGGGGAAGGCACGTTGAAGATCTGCTGGATCGCCAGCCAGAGCACGTCGAAGGCCCAGACGTTCGCCTTCGCCGCGGTCAGTTCGGCGCCGAGGTGGAACAGGTCGTCCGCGGTCTTGATGTCGTCCGGGTTGATGCCCCGATCCTGGAGGACGTCCTTGCGGTAGAAGAGGGTGCCACCGAACGACTGTGCCGTGGTGAACGACGGAATGCCGTAGAGCTTGCCGTTCCACGCCCCGGATTCCCAGCCGCCGGTGGGGATCGCGGCGAGGTTCGGGTACTTGCGGATGTTGGCGCCCGAGAGATACGGCGTGAGATCGGCGAACCGGGTTTCGGTGAGGCCGCCCGTGTTGAACGTGGAGTTCCACCAGGCCGGTAGCTGGATCCAGTCCGGCAGCTTGTCACCGGCGGCCAGCGTCGGGATCGTCTTGTCGTAGGTGGCGCCGTTGGCGGGGCTCACCACGAGGTTGGCGCCGAGGGCCTTGTTCACCGCCTT
Organism: Micromonospora zhanjiangensis; assembly: GCF_042650605.1. Taxonomy (NCBI): domain Bacteria; kingdom Bacillati; phylum Actinomycetota; class Actinomycetes; order Micromonosporales; family Micromonosporaceae; genus Micromonospora; species Micromonospora zhanjiangensis. The sequence continues at coordinate 218,853 of NZ_JBHSBN010000005.1, forward strand.
GTAGTACGCGTTGCCCGCTGGCGGGATGGCCCCCCACAGCGGGGTGATGGCCTGGTAGGTGCCGCCCGATCCGGGCGGCTGGGCCACGGTTTTGACCAGCTCCGTCGGGTAGCTCAGGTAGCCCGGATCGGTCAGGGTGCCGTTCGCGCCCGCGACACTGGGGATGTCGGGCTTCACACCACCCTGTAGTGGCACGTAGTGGGGCAGTACCGCCTTCAGTCCGTTCGAACTGACGCCCCCGCGACCGCCCTTGCTGTCGCCGCAGGCGGAGATCAACGGTGTGGCCAGCGCTGCGGCGCCCAGGCCGAGCGCGGTGTCGCGCAGCAGCCTCCTGCGGGTGAACGCTGTGTCGCCGATTCCCATGAGGGTGGCCTTTCTGGTCGAGACGGTGATCTGGGTCGGTGCGCGGCGTCGGACCCGACGTGGAAGCCCGGCGCGGTGGGGCGGATGCGCGTGACGGGATACCTGGGGCATTGCCGCGACAACTGGGGGGAGCCGTGGTCGGGCGACGGCACACGAGGGCGACGGGTCGACGCGGAACAGCAGGTGCGGCCGGGAGCGCGGCCGGACAGCCTTCGTCGAAGCGCTTCGATTGCCCGAGACGATACGACAGCGGATGTCCTCGTGCAACAGGCTGCCGGAGAAGGCGGCGGGCGACGTTCCCGCGACGTGGGGGGCGGCCGGTGCCGCCGCGCCGGCCGTCTTGACAGCGCCCAGCGGTCATGCCAGTTTGTCGAAACGCTTCGATGCTTGGCGGATCATCCGCAGTACGCCGCTACCGGCCGGCCCACTCAGATGCTCGATAGGAGCGTGCCATGACCCGGCATCCCTTCCGCGACCCCACCCTGCCCGTCCCGCGACGGGTCGAGGATCTTCTCGCCCGCCTGACGCGGCAGGAGAAGGTGGCCCTGCTGCACCAGTACGCGCCGGCGGTGCCGCGGCTCGGCCTCGCCGAGTTCCGCACCGGGACGGAGGCGCTGCACGGCGTCGCCTGGCTCGGCGAGGCCACCGTCTTTCCGCAGGCCGTCGGCCTCGGTGCGAGCTGGAACCCGGAGCTGGTCGAGGCCGTCGGTCGGGTGTCGGCCATCGAGGTACGCGCGCTGCACGCGAAGGATCCGATGGTGAGTTTGAACGTGTGGGCGCCGGTGGTGAACCTGCTCCGCGACCCGCGCTGGGGCCGCAACGAGGAGGGATACTCCGAGGACGTGCTGCTCACGGCCCGGATCGCGATCGCCTACTGTCGGGGCCTGCGCGGTGATCATCCGTACTATGTGCGTACCGCGCCGACCCTCAAGCACTTTCTCGCCTACAACAACGAGACCGGGCGTGACGTGACGTCCTCGACGGTGCGTCCGCGGGTGCTGCGCGAGTACGACCTGCCGGTGTTCACGCAGCCGATCGCCGCCGGTGTCGTCGACGCCGTCATGCCCGCGTACAACCTGGTCAACGGGCGCCCGGCCCACCTGAGCCCGTACCTGAACGGCGAGCTTCGGGCCCTGGCCGAGCGGGACCTGCTGGTGGTCAGTGACGCGTCGGCGCCGAGCAACCTGGTCGACTCCGAGCACTACTACGACGATCACGAAACCGGTCACGCCGCGGCGCTGCGCGCCGGGGTCGACAGCTTCACCGACCACGGCACCGACTCGTCGGTCACCGTGGCCCGCCTCGGCGGGGCGCTCGAACGTGCCCTGATCAGTCAGGAGGACATCGACCGGGCGGTGGCCCGCGTCCTCGCGCTGCGGATCCGTACCGGGGAGTTCGACCCCGACGTCGATCCCTACGCCGCCATCTCCGAAACCGCGCTCAACCTCCCGGAACACCGGGCGCTCGCCCGACGGGCGGCCCGCGAGCAGATCGTGCTGCTCAAGAACTCGGGTGACCTGCTGCCCCTGTCGACGGGCACCGGGTTGCGCGTCGCGGTTCTCGGGCCGTTCGCCGAGGAGCTGCGCGCCGACGCGTACAGCGGCACTATGCCCTACCGGGCGACGGTCGCGGACGGGCTGCGACGAGCCCTCGCACCGGACGGCGGCGAGGTGGTGAGCACGAACGCGGCCGACCGGGTGGTGCTGGTGGTCCGCGGCACCGGGCGGCCGGTCCGGTTGGCCGCCGACGGGTCCCTCACCTGCGCTCCCGGCCCGGACGGCGAGCCGTTCGACCGGCTCGACTGGGGGCAGGGCCTCAGCACGCTCCGGAGCGTGACCACCGGTCGGTACGTGACCGTCAAGACCGACCCGACCGACGACGACCTCGCGGCGGGCGCCCCCGCGCCGCGGACGCGAGCGGACCGGCTGACCGCCGAGCAGCTCCAACCGACGGGTTGGTTCGTCCGGGAAACCTTTAATCTCATCGATCAGCCGGCGGGCACGACCGTGCTGCGGCACGCGCAGCTGGGTACGTACGTGGTCGTCGACGCCGAGACCGACGAACTCGTCGCCACCGCGCGGCGGCCGCAGGACGCCGAGCAGTTCAGCCTGCGGATGGTGCGTCCCGGCCTCGCGCACGCCCGTGAACTCGCGCGGGACGCGGACGTGGCGGTCGTGGTGGTCGGCAACGACCCGCACATCATCGCCCGGGAGACCCTGGACCGGGACACCGTCGCCCTGCCGCCCGCGCAGGAGGAACTCGTGCGCGTGGTCGGCGCGGCGCAGCCACGCACCGTGCTCGTCGTCATGAGCAGCTACCCGTACGCGTTCCCCGACGACCTCGTCCCGGCGATCCTCTGGACCAGCCACGCCGGCCAGGAGACCGGCGACGCGCTCGCCGACGTGCTGCTCGGTCGGTACGCGCCGACAGGCCGGCTGCCGCAGACCTGGTACCGGAGCGACGAGGACCTGCCTGACCTGCTCGAGTACGACATCATCAAGGCAAGACGCAGCTATCTGTATTTCGAGGGCGAGCCGCTCTACCCGTTCGGTCACGGGCTGACCTACACCACGTTCGACTACGGCCCGCCGCAGGTGGTGCTGGACGGCGCGACGGTGGCGGTGACGCTGGAGGTCGGCAACACCGGGAAGCGGGACGGGACCGAGGTCGTCCAGCTCTACAGCCGGCCGGTCGATCCATCCGTCGTTCGCCCCTCCCGCCAGCTACAGGCCTTCGCGCGCGTCGAGCTGGCCGCCGGACGCAGCCGCCGGGTCGAACTCACCTTCCCCGTGTCCGCGCTGGCGTACTGGGACGTGGCCGTGGGTCGGCACCGGGTCGAGCCGGGAGAGTACGAGCTGATGGTGGGCCGGTCCAGCGCGGCACCGCAGGTGCGCGCCCGCCTGCTGGTGCCCGGTGAACCGACCGGCGGCCGCGACATCCTGGGGATCGACGTACGCGCCGTCGACTTCGACGACTACGAACGGGTGGCGCTGGTCGACACGAGCCGCGAGTCGGGCGACGCGGTGGCCGTTACCGGCTCCGGCGCGGGGTGGCTCCGATTCCGCGCGGTCCACCTCGACCGGGCCGCGCTGCGGATGACGGCGCGCGTCGGCCGCCTGGAGCCGGGCGAGGCCACCATCACCGTACGGCGGGACGATCCCGTCGGTGGCGCCGTCCTGGGACGGCTGCGGGTCGGTCGCACCGGTGGGCAATACACCTGGACGACGGTCAGCGGGGGCGTCGACGCGCCCGCCGGAACCTACGACCTGTACCTGGTGCTCGCCGGGGAGCAGCGGCTCGATTCGTTTCGGCTGGACGTGTCGTGACCGGCTTGTGGTACGGCGGCGACTACAACCCCGAGCAGTGGCCCGACGAGGTGTGGGCCGAGGACGACGCGCTGATGCGCCAGGCCCGGGTCAACACCGCGACCGTGGGCGTCTTCGCGTGGTCGAGCATCGAGCCGACCGAGGGTCGTTTCGAGTTCGGGTGGCTGGACCGTACGCTCGACCGGCTGCACGCCAACGGTGTCCGGGTGATCCTCGCGACGCCGACCGCGTCCCCACCGCCGTGGTTCACCGTCGCGCATCCCGAGGCGATGCCGGTGACGAGGCAGGGCACCCGGCTGTGGCACGGTAGCCGGGACACCTATTGCGCGGCGTCCCCGGCGTACCGGGAGGCGGCCGGCCGGGTGGCCGCCGCGTTGGGCGAACGGTACGCCGACCATCCGGCGGTCGTCCTGTGGCACGTGCACAACGAGTATGGTTCGGCGTGCTACTGCGATCGCGCGGCGGTGGCGTTCCGGCGGTGGCTCCGCGGGCGGTACGGCGACCTCGACGCCCTGAACCAGGCCTGGTACACCAGATTCTGGAGCCAGGGGTACACCGACTGGGAACAGGTGGTGCCACCGCGCGACACGGCCTACCTGCCCAACCCGACGCAGGCGCTCGACTTCTCCCGCTTCTGGTCGGACGAACTGCTGGCCGCGTTCGTGGAACAGCGCGACATCCTGCGCGCACACACCCCCCACACGCCGGTCACGACGAACTTCATGCTTCCGGACGACTATCAGATGCTGGATTTCTGGCGGTGGGGCGAGCAGGTCGACGTGGTCGCGATCGACCACTACCTGAACGCGACCGGCGTGCCGGGCAGCGTCGATGTGGCCTTCGGCGCCGACCGCGCGCGTTCCTTCAACGGCGGTCGGCCGTGGCTGCTCATGGAGCAGGCCACCAGCACGATCCGGCCGGCCGGCGACCTGGTGGTGGCCAAGGAACCTGGCCGGCTGTTGCGCGACAGTCTGGCGTACCTGGCGCGCGGATCCGACTCGGTGCTGGTCTTCCAGTGGCGGGCCAGCCGCGCGGGCTCGGAGCTGCACCACGCCGCGATGGTGCCGCACGCCGGTCCGGACACGCGCGTGTTCCGGGAGGTGACCGCGCTCGGGTCGACCCTCGCCCGACTGGGCGAGATCGTCGGCAGCGCGCCGCGCGCCCGGGTGGCGATCCTCTGGGACGCCGACGCCCGCTGGGCACTTGAGCTTCCCGTCACGCCGTCGTCGCACCTGCGGTACGTGCCGGCACTGCGCGACACGCACCGCGCGCTGTGGCGGGCCGGTGTGCTCACCGACTTCGCGCGCATCGACGACGACCTGGCCCGTTACGTGGTCGTGTTCGCGCCCAGCCTCTACCTGTTGTCCCGCGCGGCGGCCGAATCACTCGCCCGCTATGTCGAGGCCGGCGGTCATCTCGTGGTCGGCTGCTGCTCGGGGGTCGTCGACGAGCGCCACCACGCCTGGCTCGGTGGTTTCCCCGGCGGTCTCATGGCGGCGCTCGGCGTCCGGGTCGAGGAGTTCCACCCGATCGAGCCCGGGCGGACCGTGCCGCTCGCCGACGGTGGTACCGGTCGGTTGTGGAGCGAGGACCTCACCTGCCACGAGGCGGAGGTGCTCGTCACCTATCGTGGTGGCGTCCTCGACGGCAAACCGGCGATCACCCGCCGTCGCCACGGCGTGGGTACCGGCTGGTACGTCTCCACCAGCCTGTCGGAGGACTCGGCCGCCGGGCTGGTACGGCGGGTGCTCGCCAGCGCCGGCATCGAGCCCGAGCTTCCCGGCGCACCGGAGGACGTGGAGGCGGTACGGCGCTACGCCGAGGACGGCCGGTCGTGGCTGTTCGTGTTCAACCACGGCAGCGCCGTGGCGGAGGTGGCCGCGACCGGACACGAGCTGCTGACCGACAGGTGGGTCAGCGGCGCACTGGTCCTGGAACCGGGCGCTGTCGCCGTGGTCCGTGAACCCGTACAGGTCTTCCCATAGGCACCCTCGCCAATTCGCGATCCGCGACGTGCGGGCAGGTGTGCGAGACGCTCCTTCTCGCGCACCTGCCCGGGCACCCCGGTGAATCGCTCGTTCTTGGACGGTTGGCACAACTCGTCGGCTCGAAAGTTTCGTGGACGTTGCCCGATATTTTCTCTGGAAACTAGCAAGGCGTCCGGCACGGGTCAAGCTGCCGCAGGCCCGCGTTCCCGCCGTCCGCCGGGTCGTGGACTACGGGCGCAGTGCCGGGATCGGTCCGGAGAACAGCAGACGCAGGACGTAGGCCGGCGCGGGGAACGGGGCCCTGGACGGGAGCACGACGTGCAGGCCGGCCTCGTCCTGGCGACAACCGTCGAGGGCGAGGTACTGGCCGGCTTCCGGGCCGATCAACTGGATCGCGCGCAGTGAACCGAGATCGATCCGGCCGGTCGCGAACGTGGTGAGGGTGAGCGTTCCGTGCGGCCAGGCCAGCACCGTCGCGTACAACACGGTGTTGTCCTTGTTGCGGGTGAACCGGATGTCCTGTTCGTTGCCGGCCACCGGCGGGGTGAACGCTCCACCGCCCATGACGGTCGGTCCCTCGCCGTGGACGGTCCAGGCCCGAGTGGCGTAGATCGACTCGCCGAACCGGCCGAGGTAGTCCCCGATGCCCAGCAGCAGGGCGCGCTGTTCGTCAGGAATCACCCCCTCGGCCGTCGGGCCGACGTTGAGCAGCAGGTTGCCGTTCTTGCTGACCCGGTCGACGAGGGAGTGGAGGATCTGGTCGAGCGAGTGGTAGCTGATGTCGTTCGTGTAGCACCAGGTCGACGTGCTGAGGATGTCGTCGGTGAGCCAGTACGGATGGGTCAGTTCGGCGGGCCCACCACGTTCGTAGTCGTAGACCTCGCCCTTGTTGTTGAAGCCGTCCTTGTAGGTCGCCACGACGTCCGTACCCCACTCGAGGGCGCGGTTGTAGTAGTGGGCCAGGAACTCGAGGCCCGTCGCCTCGTCCACCTGGTCCAGGTTGACGTCCTGGTAGATGATGTCCGGCCGGGCGAGGTCGATGACCTCCTTGAGCTTGTCCAGCCACAGCCGGTTCTCCGCCGCGCTGCCCAACTGACCGTAGAGCTTGCGCAGCGTGGCCGTGGGCTGCGCCGGCACATGGTCGAAGAAGCCGGTGAAGTGGTACGCGTGATGCATGGCCACCAGGACCTTCAGCCCCTGTTCCCGGTAGGCCCGGGTGAACAGTTCCAGGAGGTTCAGACGCGGACCCGTGGCCGTCGAGTTCCACTCGTTGACCCGGCTGTCCCACATGGAGTAGCCGTCGTGATGCTCCGCGACCGGCCCGGCGAACCGCGCACCGGACGCCACGAACAGCCGCGCCCACTCGTCCGGGTCGAATGCGCCACCGGCCGACGCCAGCCTCGGTGCGAACCGCACGTGGCGTCCCGCCCGGTCCTGGCCACCCTCGATGAAGCGGTGGTAGGGCCACGCCGCGGGGTCGCCGTAGTTCTCGATGTGGTGGAGGTTGACCGGACTTCCCGGGATGTACATCTCACGCGGGTACCACTCGTTGTTGAACGCGGGAACGCTGAACACACCCCAGTGGTGGTAGATGCCGAACTTGGCGTCCTGGAACCACTCCGGTGCCGCCACGTGCTGGTCGACCGACGACCAGTCCGGGGTGTAGGACAGCACGCGATCGGGTCCGACGTGGGGCTTCGGTTGGGACATCGCCACCTCCGATTGGTGTCCGTCCGCGGGCTCGGCCGCGCCGGCCGGACCGCGACCAGGGTCAGCGGGTGCCGTCCCGGAGTGCCGACAGGGGAGCGAGGACCAGGCTGAACTCGGCGGCCCTGACCTCCAGGCGGTGCTGCGGCAGGACGCCCGGCCCGACGGCCGCGGTTCCGAGGCCCTGGACGGCATGATCGGTGTACAGGTGGATGGAAGGCCCGGCGACCAGGTCGATCTGGTGGCGCGCGGCGGCGAGCTGGTGGTCATCCCACCGACGTGCGGCGAGGTTGAACACGGGCTCGCCCTCGACCCGCAGACCCGAGCCGGCCGCGTCGGTCAACTCCGCCCAGCGCACGTCGGCGCGGTTGCCGTTCTCCTGCGGACGCACGTACGGGGTCTGCAACCGATCGACCGTGGTCTCGAACCGGTCCGTCCACGCCGCCCGCCGGGAGTCGGGATATGCCTCGCCCGGTCCGGCACCGAACCAGCTGACCCGGGACCAGTCGGCGGGCACCAGCCAGCGCAGTCCGATCCGGCCCAGCGAGGGGGCCTTGTCCCGACGGACGAGTTCGGCGTACCTCTGCGGCGACAGGTCGGGGTCCACCATCGCCTCGCCGAACACGTCGCCCCGCTCGGGCCAGTGCCCCACCGGCTCGGTCCGGACCCGCACGCGTACCCGTCGCTCGTCGCCGTCCCACCGGTAGGTGGTCAGGTAGCCGCACCCGGAGGCGGCGGCGGCGCTGCGTACCACCACGGACAACCCCTCACCGGCCAGGTCGAGGGACACGGTGCGGTCGCGCAGCCGGTGCAGGCCGCGCGCCTGCCAGTACTCCGCGTCGCGCTGCGCCCCGGCGCGGTCGTTGTCGGTCGGTGCGCGCCACAGCGCCAACCGTGGGCCGCGCAGCGGATGGCCGCCGAGGCTGACCAGTGCCCCGGTGTGCCGGTCGAACCGGGCGGGGCCGAGAGCGATCTGCCCGCCGGCGAGCGTGGCGGTGGCGGGCGGGCCGACGAGCCGGACGCGAGTGGGCGCGCTCGCTTCGGCGTCCAACCGGATCTGTCCCCAGGCCACCCGGTGCCCCCGGGGCGCCCACCCGGTTCCCTCGGCCAGTTCGGCGCGTACGCCCAGCCAACGTTCGCCGGTCCCGCGAGGCATCGCCACGGGCAGCGGCACCGGGACCTCGGTGCGTTCACCGGCGGCAAGCTCGGGGGTCGCGAGCACGCCGTCGGCGATCCGCGTTCCGTCCTGGCTCAGCGACCAGGTGAGCCGCAGATGGGCCAGGTCCAGGAAGTCGTAACGGTTCTCGATCGACACCGTCCCGGGTTTTGTGCCGGCGCCGATGCGTACCGGCTCGATGACCTTCCGGTATTCCGCCAGCCCGGGTGAGGGAGTCCGATCCGGCAGGACCAGGCCGTCGCAGATGAAGTTGCCGTCGTGCAACTCCTCCCCGAAGTCCCCGCCGTATCCGAAGAACTCGCGGCCGCGTGCGTCGGTGGTGCGCAGGCCCTGGTCGATCCACTCCCAGACGAAACCGCCCTGCAGGCGTGGGTACCGGTCGCACAGTTCCAGGTACTCGGTCAGTCCGCCCGGTCCGTTGCCCATCGCGTGCGCGAACTCGGTGAAGAGGAACGGCATGCGGTTGCGCGGCTCGTCCGCGGGTTCACCGGCACCGGCGTCGGCGGGGTAGAAGGTCTCACCCGGCCGCAGGCGGCCCTGCCCGATCCGCTTGACGCTGGCCGGTGTGCGGTACATCTCCCCGTAGACATCCGTGTACCGGCCGAGGCGATCGCCCTCGTAGTGGATCGGCCTGGACGGATCGCGCCGGCGGAGCCACGCCGCCATCGCCTCGAGGTTCTGCCCGTCCCCCGCCTCGTTGCCCAGCGACCAGATGATAACGCTGGGGTGGTTCTTGTCGCGCTCCACGGTTCGCCGGATCCGGTCCAGGTACGCGGCCTGCCACCGTGGGTCGTCGGAGGGGTTGCGCTCCCAGGGTCGCCGGTCGACGTACTCGAACCCGTGGGTCTCCAGGTCGCATTCGAGCACGACCCAGAGGCCCAGTTCGTCGCACAGTTCGAGGAACCACGGGTGGGGCGGATAGTGCGAGGTGCGCACGGCGTTGATGTTGTGCTGCTTCATCAGCTCCACGTCGCGGCGCATGGTCTCGCGACCGACCGCCCGCCCGTGCTCGGGGTCGAACTCGTGCCGGTTCACGCCGCGTAGCAACACCCGTCGACCGTTGACCGTCAGCACCCCGGCCGCGTCGATGGCGACCGTGCGGAACCCGATCTGCACCCGTACCCGCTCACTGTCGGTGGCCAGCACCGCCTCGTACCGGAACGGGTCCTCCGCGCTCCAGGGCCGCACCGAGTCGAAGGTGAACTCCTGCTCGACCGGCGCGTCGACGACTCCCAGCCGGGGAATGCTGACCCGCACCGGCGTGTCCGCCGCCACCTCGACCCGCAACCGGCCGCCGGTCGACACGGCGTCGTAGTCGGCGTGCACGAACACGTCGTGGATTCCGCCGGCCGGACGGGCCAGCAGCGTCACGTCGCGGAAGATGCCCGACATCCGCCAGGTGTCCTGATCTTCCAGGTAGGTCCCGGACGAGTACTGGTGTACCCGAACCGCCAACACGTTGCGGCCCGGGCGCAGCGCAGCGGTGACGTCGTACTCCACCGGCAGCCGACTGCCCCGACTCACCCCCAGCTCGATGCCGTTGAGCCAGACCCGCGCGCAGGAGTCCACCCCCTCGAAGCGCACCGCCGCGGGTGCGCCCGCCCACGACGCGGACAACTCGAAGACGCGGCGGTAGTCCCCGGTCGGATTCTCGTCCGGCACGAACGGCGGATCCACCGGAATGGGGTACGCGATGTTCAGGTAGGCGGGCCGGCCGTACCCGTGCAACTGCCAGTGCGAGGGCACCGGGAGCCGGTCCCAGCCGGCGTCGTCGAAGTTTGGCAGTTCGAATCCGTCCGACTCCGGCAGCCCCGTCGGCGAGAACCGGAAGGCCCAGTCGCCGTTCAGGTCGAGCCGGGCGGCATCCGAGGCGAAGGCCGCGCGTGGCGCGGCGAATCCGTAACCGGGTGAGAAGTCCTCGAAGTAACGAGTGGACACCAGGCTCTCCCTCGGGCCGCGGAGAAACTTTCGTAGCCGACCGTACTATCGATCAACGGGGACGTGAAGGGCGCGGAGGGCCCGGTGCCGTTGCGGCTCGCCCGATGTCGACACCCGGCCGAATCGGGTCGAGTACGGGGCGGCCTCGGTCGGTCGGTGGGGATGTCAGAATGGCTGACGCGGGCGGATGACCGGCCGGTTGACGCCGCCCGGCCCTGCTTCGGTCGGCATTCGTAGCCGCCGCGGGGCCGGTCGACAACGAGGTGAGGTCGGGTGACTGTGGCGAAGAGCCGAGCTGGAGCGCCGGGGGGCGGACGCGGCGGGCCGGTGGACAACCAGGCTCCGGTCACCATCGCGTACATCGCGGAGTCGGCCGGTGTCTCGGTTCCGACCGTGTCAAAGGTGCTCAACGGGAGGTCCGGGGTATCGAGTGACACCCGGGCCCGGGTCGAGGCGTTGATCAACAAATACGGGTACGCCAAGCCTCCGAATCGCAGCAACATCGTGGAACTCGTGTTCGACGAGCTGGAGAGCATGTGGGCGGTGGAGATCATCCGCGGCGTCGAGCGAGTGGCCCGCAAGAACCGCGTCGGGGTCATGATCTCCGAGTTCGGACTGCACGACACCCCTGCCCAGGCCATGGGCGACACCCTCGATCGTCGACCGCAGTGCGTGTTGTCGGTGGCCCAGTTGTCGGCGGAGGAGCGCGAGCAGCTGCGGGTCAAGGGCATTCCATTCGTCGTGTTCGATCCGACGACCGAGTTGCCGGACGACGTCCCGTTCGTGGGCGCGACCAACTGGCGCGGTGGCCGGGCCGCCACCCGACATCTGATCGAGTTGGGACATCGGCGGATCGCGATGATCGGTGGGCCGGACGAGGTCCTGTGCTGCCGTGCGCGGCTCGCCGGATACGAGACGGCGATGCGGGCCGCCGGTCTGGAGGTGACCTCCGACCTGGTCGTCTCCGCGGCACTGACCCGGGAGGACGGCTACGCCGCGGCGCGGGTCCTGCTGAGCGGTGCCGATCGGCCCACCGCCATCTTCGCCGCGAACGACCTCCAGGCTCTCGGTGTCTACCAGGCCGCACGCGAGGCCGGACTGCGGATACCGGACGATCTGAGCGTGGTGGGATTCGACGACCTGCCGGTCGTGGCCTGGGTGGATCCGCCGATGACCACCGTCCACCAGCCGCTGACCGAAATGGCCGTAGCGGCCACCGAACTGGCCCTGGCACTGAGCCGGGGTGAGGAGTTGCCGCAGCTCGGGATGGAGTTGGCAACCAGTCTGACGGTGCGCGAGAGTACCGCGCCGCCGTCGAGCTGAGCGGCGTTCGGGCCGACCGCCGGTGCATTGACCAAGGTCACGCCGCTGGCTAAGCTCCGCCGAAACTATCGGGGCTAGAACCTGGACATGCTCGGTCGGGAGGTCTACCTGGCGCCCGTCGGTTGGGCCGACGGTTGGCCGGTGGTGGGCGACCTCGCGCCCGTCATGAATGCGCCGTCCTGGCCACTCCATCCGGTACCCGGGTCGCCGGTGCGTGACGATTTCGACCGGTCCGAGCTGCATCCGCGATGGGTTTCACCGCGGTCGCGGCGCCCGGAGGATTGCGGCACCCGGCAGCGCCCGGGCTGGTTGACCCTGCGTGCGCGTGGTGCGTCACTCGACGCCCCCGACGTCACGTTCCTCGGCCGCCGGCAGCAGCACCTGTCCTGCCGGGTGCGGACCCTGGCCGATACGCGGGAAGGGCGTGGCGGCCTGGCGGTGCGGCTGGACGCGCGGTCGGGACCCGACGTGATCCACCTCGGCGTGGAGGACGCGGACGGGGCGTTCACCGTCCTGGCCCGGCTTGACGGCCGGTACCTGTCGACCGAGGTGGCCGGTGGTTTCACGGGCCGGGTCATCGGGTTGTACGCCGTGGCGGGCACCATGCATTTCGATTGGCTCGACTATCAGCCGCTCGACTGACGACCGTGCCGTGAACGGCAGTCAGGACATCCCGTGACGGCCGTCAGCACGCTGCGGACATTGACGTCTGTCGTGGTCAGCTGTAGGGTTCGTCCGAAACTTTCGCGCCCACGTCGAGAAAGTACTCACCGCAGCTGGCCGCCTTCGCGCGACTGGTCGTCGTGGAGAGTCGCGAAGCCGCAGGTGCCAGCAGGGGAGTTCTGATGTATTCGCAGGGTCTACGAAGATTCCGTCATCGGGTCGGTGTGATCGCCGGTGCCGTGGCCGCCCTGCTGGTGGCCGGGACGGTGGTGGCGACCAGCGCCCAGGCGGCTACCGGGTGCCGGGTGGCCTACACGGTCGCGTCCCAGTGGTCGGGTGGATTCACCGCGAACGTGGAGGTGACCAATCTCGGGGACCCGGTCAATGGCTGGAGTCTCGGCTGGGCGTTCCCGTCCGGTCAGCGGGTCACCCAGGCGTGGAACGCGACGGTGACCTCATCGGGGGCGCAGACCACCGCGACGAACATGAGCTACAACGCGGCCATCGGCACGAACGCGACGGTGTCCTTCGGCTTCAACGGGTCCTGGACCGGTAGCAACACCGCCCCCGCCTCGTTCGCGCTCAACAACGTCCCGTGCACCGGCAACGTCGGCGGCACGCCGACGCCGAGTGCCAGCCCGTCCACCTCCTCGTCCCCGTCCCCGTCCCCGTCCACCTCCCCGTCGACGCCGCCGCAGCAGGGAAACGCGGCGCAGACGGTCGCGGCGATGCAGCCCGGGTGGAACCTGGGCAACACGCTCGACGCCATCCCCGACGAGACCTCGTGGGGCAACCCGCGGGTGACCCGGGAGTTGCTGCACCAGATTCGGACGCAGGGCTACCGGAGCATCCGCATTCCGGTGACCTGGACCGACCATCAGGGCGCGGCACCGGGCTACACCATCGACGCGACCTGGCTCAGCCGCGTCCGGGAGGTGGTGGACTGGGCGCTGGCGGAGGACCTCTACGTGATGATCAACCTTCATCACGACTCCTGGATGTGGATCAACGGGTATCCCGGTGACCGGACGAACGTGAAGAACCGATACACCGCCTTGTGGACGCAGATCGCCAGCACGTTCCGCGACCGCTCGTCGAAGCTGGTGTTCGAGAGCATCAACGAGCCGCAGTTCACCGGTACGTCCGGCGACGCCGAGAGCGACACGGTGCTGCAGGAACTCAACACCGAGTTCGTCCGACTCGTCCGCGCGTCCGGCGGGAACAACGCCACCCGGCTGCTGGTGCTGCCCACCCTCTACACCAACTCCAACCAGGCCCAGCTGGACACCCTGGCGAACACGATCGGCCAGCTACGCGATCCCAACCTGGCCGCGACAGTCCACTTCTACGGCTGGTGGCCATTCAGCGTCAACATCGCGGGTGGGACCCGCTACGACAGCAACGTCGAGCAGGACATCGTCGACAGCTTCACCCGGGTGCACACGACCCTGGTGTCCCGGGGCATCCCGGTGATCGTCGGTGAGTGGGCCCTGCTCAGCTACGACTACACCCGGCCCGGCATCATCGAACGCGGCGAGATGCTGAAGTACTTCGAAGCCGTCAGCTATCACGCCCGGATCAGAAACCTCACCACGATGCTGTGGGACGCGGGCACCTTCCTCAACCGCAACGACCTGCAGTGGCGAGACCCGGGCGTCTTCGCGATGTTGAAGGCCGGCTGGACCACCCGCTCGGCAACCGCGTCGTCGGACCAGATCTACCTCCCCCGTACCGGCACGATCCCCAGCAAGTCGCTCACGCTGAACCTGAACGGCACCTCGTTCCAGGGACTCCGGCAGGGCAACACCGACCTGGTCAGGGGCACCGACTACACCATCTCCGGCAACACGCTCACCCTGACCGCCTCGGCCCTGACCCGGCTGGCGGGCAACCGTGCCTACGGCGTCAACGCCACCATCGAGGCGCGCTTCTCCCAGGGCGCAGCGTGGCAGATCAGCATCATCACGTCCGATCCGCCGATCCAGTCGGCCGCCAACGGCACGACCAGTTCATTCGTCATCCCCACCCAGTTCCGCGGTGACCAACTGGCCACCATGGAGGCCACGTACGCCAACGGCAGCCCGGCCGGACCGGCCAACTGGACCTCCTACAAGGAGTTCTGGTCCAACTTCCAGCCCGACTACGCCGCCAACACGATCACTCTGAAGCCCGACTTCTTCGCCGAGGTCACCGACGGCACCGTCAACCTCACCTTCCACTTCTGGAGTGGTGTCCAGATCAAGTACCGCATCACCAAGTCCGGAAGCTCGGTCACCGGCAGCCCCGCCTGACAAGCGATCCGGGGTGCCGCAGGCCACGGCCTGCGGCACCCCGGCGGAAGGCGGCGGTGCAGTCGCGGTCCGGCTCACAACTCGATGTTCAACCGCTCCAGCACCGACGGCGCCACCAGTCCCAGCGCGGCGAGGATCGAGATGACCGTGAACGCGACGCGCAGCACGACCACCTCCACCTTGCCGCCCACCTTGACGGCGATCTTGTTCGGGATGCCGATCATCAACCACATCCGGCGTTTGATCGGGATCGGCCACAGGATCGGCACCCCGGCGCTGGTGATGATGTCGCCCATCAGGTGCACGAAACAGCCCACCCCGACGGCGAGCCCCAGCATCGGATAGCCGCGGTCGCCGGGCAGGTTGAGGAAGGTGAAGTAGGCGCCGGCCAGCGACAGCAGGGTGACCACCACCCAGCCGGCGCGCTTGGCCCACTCGTCGAACAGGCCGCGCAGCGCCAGCCCGATCATGAAGAACAGGATGCTGATCACCGCCCACTTGCCGTACGTGGCGCACAGCGCGGTGGTGCCCCAGCCGACCAGCAGCGTGAACGGCAGGGTGTGCGTGAAGGTGCGGTGACCGTTGCGTCGGTGCGGATCCTTGCTCAGCCGGGTCGCGGTGTAGATGCCGAGCGAGATCTTCTCCATCACCTCGGCGATGAACAGCGAGAACACCCCGAAGGTGTGCGCCACGGTGGCGCCGCCCTGGTTGCGGGTCACCTTGCCGGACAGGTCCAGGTCGGGAAAGAGTGCTCCACCCGCGCAGACCGCCGTGCCCACCGCGATGGCCAGCGGCGACTGGTGGTAGTCGGCGAACTGGTCCAGCGCCCAGGAACCGGCGAGCCACACGGCCGCACCGGACAGTGCGTGTGACGGACCCATCATCGTCTGCATCCCTCCCCGAGGATCTTGTCCGCAAACCTACGTGAGCTTTGCAAGCCGACCGACGGCGGGCAACGACCGGGGCCCCACCAGATGCGCGTGGCGGGACGGTGGCCTCCGGGGCTGGGACGCGGGGCGACCCGGCCGGGCAGCCGGCCGGGCGCCTGCTCTGCTGGACCGGCGTTATGCGGCGTGGTCCTTCGGGTCGGGACCGAAGCGGTTCGAGCCGGGCGTGCCGGCCAGCACGAAGAACACCAGCAGCACGATCGCGCCGATGAAGGGAATCAGTCCGATCAGGATCCACCAGCCCGAACGGTCGGTGTCGTGCAGGCGTCGCACGCTGACCGCCAGCGACGGCAACAGGAACACCAGGTTGACGATCAGCCCGATGTAGCCACTGGAGCTGGCGGACCCGTCGAACTTCGTGCCCAGAGCGGAGTCGAGGACCGAGGCCACGATGCCGACGAGGATCGCGAAGAGGAGGAACCACCAGTACTCCGAGCGGCGGGCCCGCCCGGAGAACCCGACGTACTGCGAGAAGACCGAACGGACGGCAGCGGCAAAGGACATGGCGACTCCAGCGTCTTGAGGGGGACGAGTGGCGATGAGCGGAATCAGGGTAAGGGCAGCCGCGCGCTTTTCGCTCGCCTGAATGGGCGAACGATGAATTCGTCAGCAGCTCGTCGTCCTCCGGCGGGGGAGCCGCCGGTGCCGGTCAGCAGGCGGCGGTGGCGAGCAGGTTGCCCTCCGGAATGACGATCTTCGGCCGGCCGGCGTGGACGGCGGGTGCCGGACGGTCCCCGCCGCGGCCGCCGCGGGCGTGGCCGTAGCTGGCGGCGGTACGGTGGGCGATCGCGGACCAGCCGTACCGCTCGGACACCATCGCCCGGGCCTTGCGGGCCACCCGGCGGGCGAACACCTCGTCGGTGAGCAACGAGTCGACCGCCCCGGCCAGCGCACCCGGGTCGCTGTGCGGGAAGGTCACCCCGGTCACGCCCGGTTGGACGATCTCGGCCAACCCGCCGGTCGCGGCGACCGCCAACGGCGCGCCGGCGGCGGCCGCCTCCAGTGCCACCATGCCGAACGGCTCGTACAGGCTGGGCACCACTGTCGCGTCGGTGGCGCCGAGCACGGCGGGCAGTTGCCGCTCGGTCAGGAAGCCCACGAACCGTACGGTCTGTTCCAACCGCAGCCGCCGGGTCTCCTCCTGCAGCTCCGGCCGGTACGGCCCGTCACCGACGATCAGCACCCGCAGCCCGGGGTGCCGCTCGCGCAGCCGCGGCACGGCGTGCACCAGGTGCTGGGCGCCCTTCTCGTAGACCAGACGGCCGGCGAAGCCGACCAACGGCCCGGCCCCGGCGAACCGGCTCCGGGCCGAGCTGACCTCCCGGGGCCGGGCCCGCCAGGCCCGGCCGTCCACCCCGTTCGGCACCACGTCGACCCGGTCGGCCGGCAGGTCGAACAGCCGGGACACCTCGTCCCGCATGTAGCCGGAGCAGACGATCACCCGGTCCGACTCGTGGCACAGCCACCACTCGACCGAGTGGATGGTCCGGTTCAGCTCACCCGGCAGCCAGCCCTGGTGCCGGCCGGCCTCGGTGGCGTGGATGGTGGTGACCAGCGGCAGGTCGAGATGCTCGGCGAGGGCGACGGCGGTGTGCGCGACCAGCCAGTCGTGGGCGTGCACGACGTCGTACCCGTCGTCGGCGGCGGCCCGCAAGGCGGCCCGGGTCAACGTGTGGTTGAAGGCCATCGTCCAGGCCAGCAGGGAATCGGTGCCCAGCGGGAAGGCGACCGGGTCCTCGGGGGCGCGGACGACGAGCACCCCGTCGACGTACTCGCGCAGCGGTGCGCCCTCGGCGTGCCGGGTGACCACGGTGACCCGGTGACCGGCGGCGGCGAGCGCGACCGACAGCGCGTGCACGTGCCGGCCGAGACCGCCGACCAGGACCGGTGGATACTCCCAGGAGAGCATCAGGATTCGCTGCGGTGGGGATGTCCGGATGTCAACGACCCGGCCGTTGGCTGTCATGTGGCCCGCCCCCTTCTGCTGTCCAGTTCGTCGGCGCACGCGCCGGTTGGTGCCGTCCGGTTCGTTC
Organism: Micromonospora zhanjiangensis; assembly: GCF_042650605.1. NCBI lineage: Bacteria > Bacillati > Actinomycetota > Actinomycetes > Micromonosporales > Micromonosporaceae > Micromonospora > Micromonospora zhanjiangensis. Next base: position 236,609 of record NZ_JBHSBN010000005.1, read on the forward strand.
GGCGCACGCGCCGGTTGGTGCCGTCCAGCTCGTCCGGCGCACGCGCCACCTGGCGCCGGAAGGGGCGCCAGGCACGTCGTCGGGTTGGCGGTAATCCTTCCGCTGTCGCGATAAATCGCGGATAAGCAACCATTGCCGGGATGTAACGAGCCGCCGTCGGCCCGGTCGCGGGTCGTCGATCCCGCGTTGACCAGCCCGAACGCGCTCGCCCGTCGGGTCTCCAGCCGGGCCGGTCAGTTCCGCCGGACGCGCAGCACCTCGGCGACCGACCAGGCCTGGAACGGGCAGCCGGTGGCGCCGTGCGGCGGCGCACCGTCGGCGGTCTCGCTGACCGAACCGAGGCCGTACTCGCCCAGGTGCGCCTCGACGCCGACGAACAACCCGTCGGCGGGCAGGCCGGCCCGCCGGCAGGCGTCGACGTACGGGCCGAGCAGCCACGGCCAGACGGTGCCCTGGTGGTAGCCGCCGTCCCGGTCGGCCGGGCCGCCGCGGTGCCGGCCGACGAAACCGGGATCGTCCGGGGCAAGGCTGCGCGGGCCGAGCGGGGTCAGCAGCGCCGCGCCGACCCGGCGCAGGACGGCCGGGTCCGGTCGCAGCGGCGGGTCCGGCAGCGACCAGGCGAGCAACTGGTTGGGCCGCAGCAGGTCGTCGTCGTAGGTGCCGGCCCCGCCCAACGGGTACGCCGGCGCCGGCGCGTCCAGCACGTCGTGGAGCCAACCGGTCGGGGCCGGGTAGCGGCGGCGGAACGACTCGACGGCCCGGCCGTGCGCCCCGGTGGCCGGGCCCGGATCCGCGCCCGCCCGTGCGGCGAGGTCGGCGACGACGGCCAGCCCGTTCACCCACAGCGCGTTCACCTCGACCGGCTTGCCGGCGCGCCGGGTCACCGGCACCCCGTGCACCCGGGCGTCCATCCAGGTCAGCGCCTCCCCGGCGGCGCCGTGGGTGAGCAGCCCGTCGGCCGGATCGACGCCGATGCCGTACCGGGTGCCGGCGAGATGACCGTCGACCACGGCGCGCAGCGCGGGCAGCAGCTCGGCGGCCAGGTCGTCGTCGCCGGTGACGGCCACGTGCCGACCCACCGCGTGCAGGAACCACAGCGTCCCGTCGACGGTGTTGTACTCCACCCGGCCGGTGTCCGCGGTGTTGGCGAGCATCCCCTCGGACAGCGTCGCCGCGTACCCGCGCAGCAGGTCGCGGCCCTGCTCGGCCCGTCCGGTCGACAGGAACAGCCCCTCATACGAGATCATCGTGTCCCGCGACCAGGCGCCGAACCACGGGTAGCCGGCCACCACGTCCGGCCGGCCGTCGCCGGCCCGGACCACGAACGCGTCGGCGGCCAGGACGAGCGCGCGCTCGACGTCGTCGGCCGGGCCGGCGGCCGCCACCACATCCCGGTTGCGCCGCCGGGCCGCGGCGACCACCTCGACCGCGGGCGCCGGCTCGGCGGCCAGATCGCCGGCCCAGGCCAGCACGGCGACGGTGTCCCCGGGCCGGTCCAGCTCGGCGCCGAACCGGCCGGCGTGCCAGAGATCCTCGTCGGACGGCAGTCCGCGGGCGGCCTCCTCCCGGTGGCGTACCCCGTGCCACCATTCGCCCACCGGCTCCCAGCCGGGTCCGGCCAGTCGGAACGCGCCCTCGACGATCGCCCCGCCGGCCGCCGGTTCCAGCCGCGGCGGCGGCCCGTCGGCCCGGCGCTCGCCGTGCGCGTCCCGCCAGGTGCAGGCCGCGGCCAGCTCGAGCCGGACCGGGCCGCCGGCCAGCAGCCGGTGCACCACGGCGACGCAGGACCGCCCGTACGCCATCGCCAGTTCCCGTTCGATCACCAGGTCGCCGATCCGCCACCGCCAGCGGGGCAGCCCGTCGGTCAGGTCGAAGCGTTCCAGCAGCTCGAAGCCGCGCGGGTCGACCGACCCCGAGGCCCACTCGTGCGCGCCGAGCCGGGCCTGCGCCCCGGACGGCCAGACCACCGCCGGGTCCAGGCTGACCAGGCCGACGTGCCGGACCGCCGGGGTGGACCCGGGCACCACCAGCAGGCCGTGGTACCGGCGGGTGCGCAACCCGCTCACCGTGCCCATCGCGTAGCCGCCCCGGCCGTCGGGGACCAGCCACTCCCGGCTCGTGCCGACGTCCAGGTGACCGCACACCCCGGGGCCGAAGCCGAACGCGATCAAGAGCACCTCCGTAGATCTTGCCGAGCGTCGCATCTACCATGCCCCGGAACAACCAACAGTCTGCTGAAGTTCCGGTAGAAGATTGAGGACGTGGAGGTGATCAACGCCGTGTCGACCGCGACCGGCCCGGGGGCGGATCCCGAGCGGATCCGGCTGGGCGAGGCCGACTCCGGTGCCGTCGCCTGGCGGTCCTGGGGGCCCTACCTGTCCGAACGCGCCTGGGGCACGGTCCGCGAGGACTACAGCGAGCACGGTACGGCGTGGGACTACTTCCCGCACGACCACGCCCGGTCCCGGGCCTACCGGTGGAACGAGGACGGCATGGCCGGCGTCTGCGACGACCGGCAGACGTTCTGTTTCGCTCTCGCCCTGTGGAACGGCGAGGACCCGATCCTCAAGGAGCGGATGTTCGGCCTCGGCGGCGACGGCGGCAACCACGGCGAGGACGCCAAGGACTACTGGTGGTACCAGGACTCCACGCCCACCCACTCGTGGATGCGCTGGCGCTACCACTATCCGCAGGCCGCCTTCCCGTACGACGACCTGGTCGCGGTCAACGCCCGCCGGCGCCGCGACGAGTCGGAGTACGAACTGGTCGACACCGGGGTGTTCGACGACGACCGGTACTGGGCCGTCACCGTCGACTACGCGAAGGCGTCACCCACCGACTACTGTCTGCTGGTCACCGTCGCCAACCGGGGCGACCGGGCCGCCCGGCTGCACGTGCTGCCCACGCTGTGGTTCCGCAACACCTGGGCGTGGGGGCTGCCCGGCCGGGACGACCAACCGGTGCTGCGCGCCGAGGGCGCCCGACTGGTCGGCCGGCACCGGGAACTCGGCCAGTTGGTGCTCGCCGGTGACGGTGAACCGACCCCACTGACCTGCGACAACGAGACCAACACCGAACGGATGTGGGGCCTTGCGGGGCGCAGCCGCTACCCGAAGGACGGGATCAACGACCACGTGGTGAGCGGCGCCGACACGGTCAACCCGGCCGGTGAGGGCACCAAGGGCGCGCTGCACTACGTACTGGACGTGCCGGCCGGTGGGCAGGCGGAGATCCGGCTGCGGTTGGCCCGGACCGCGCCGCCGCCGGCCGCCGACCCGGCGCCGGCGCTGGACCTCGGCGCCGGGCACACCGCCGTGCTGGCGGCCCGCCGGGCCGAGGCGGACGGGTTTTTCGCCGGGGTGCTGCCGGCCGCCGCCACCGCGGACGAGGCGGCGATCGCCCGACAGGCGTTCGCCGGGCTGATGTGGGGCAAGCAGTTCTACCACTTCGACGTGCGGCGCTGGCTGGACGGCGACCCGACCGCCGTGCCGCCGCCGGCCGGTCGCCGGCAGGGCCGCAACTGCACCTGGTCGCACATGACCAGCTTCGACGTGATCTCCATGCCCGATCCGTGGGAATACCCCTGGTACGCGGCCTGGGACCTGGCCTTCCACTGCGTCAGCATCGCCCGGATCGATCCGGGTTTCGCCAAGTCGCAACTGCTCCTGCTGCTGCGCGACTGGTACCTGCACCCCAACGGCCAGATCCCGGCGTACGAGTGGGCGTTCGGGGACGTCAACCCGCCGGTGCACGGCTGGGCGGCGGTCCGGGTGTTCGAGATCGACGGCGCTCGGGACTACGACTTCCTGGCCCGGGTGCTGCACCGGTTGATGCTCAACTTCACCTGGTGGGTCAACCGCAAGGACACCGAGGGGCGCAACGTCTTCGAGGGCGGGTTCCTCGGCCTGGACAACGTCGGACCGTTCGACCGGTCGGCGGCGCTGCCGGTGGCCGGGGCGCTGGAACAGTCCGACGGCACCGCCTGGATGGCGATGTACGCGCTGAACCTGATGGACATCGCGCTGCGGTTGGCCGAGCGGGACGGCAGCTACGTCGACATCGCCACCAAGTTCTTCGAGCACTTCGCGCACATCGCCATTGCCGCCCAGGACCAGGGTCTGTGGGACGCCGAGGACGGGTTCTTCCACGACGTGCTCCGGTTGACCGACGGCAGCCGGGTGGCGTTGAAGGTGCGGTCGGTGGTCGGTCTGCTGCCGCTGGCCGCCACCATCCGGCTCGGCTCGGCCCGGCTGGCCGGGCTGCCCGAGCTGACCGACCGGTTGCGCTGGTTCCTGACCAACCGGCCCGGCTCGGCCCGGGTGCTGGCCGCCCGCCGGTTGGCCGCCGACGGCCGGCAGCAGCGGATGCTGTCCATGGTCGGGCCGGACCAGCTGGTCCACCTGCTGGCCCGGATGTTCGACGAGGAGGAGTTCCTGTCCCCGTACGGGCTGCGTAGCCTGTCCCGGGCGCACCTGGCGGAGCCGTTCACGGTGACCCTGGCCGGGCAGGACTTCACCGTCGGCTACGAGCCGGCCGAGTCGACAAGCGGCCTGTTCGGCGGCAACTCCAACTGGCGCGGGCCGATCTGGCTGCCGACCAACTACCTGCTGGTCGACGCGCTGCGCGAGTACGCCGCGTTCTTCGGCGACGACCTGCGGATCGAGTACCCGACCCGGTCGGGGCGCAAGTGCACGCTGACCGAGATCGCCGACGACCTGGCCGACCGGCTGATCGCGCTGTTCCGCCGGGACGCGTCCGGCCGCCGGCCGATCTTCGGCGCGAACGAGACCTTCCAGCAGCATCCGGACTGGCGGGACCTGATCGTCTTCCCGGAGTACTTCCACGGCGACAACGGCGCCGGGCTGGGCGCCTGGCACCAGACCGGCTGGACCGCCCTGGTCGCCGACCTGATCCTCACCCGCCGCGCGGTCCCGGCCCGCGACCGGCCTGACCCGGTGGCCGGCGGTGGCCCGGTGGCCGGCGGTGGCCCGGTGGCCGGCGGTGGCCCGGTGGCCGGCGGTGGCCCGGTGGCCGGCGGTGGCCCGGTGGCCGACGGCGGCCCGGTGGCCGGCGGTGGCCCGGTGGCCGGCGGTCCTGATTTCGGGCCCACATCGGATTCGTAGTAGCTACGCCATCTTCGATGTGGCGCCGCGCGGGTGCCGCTCCGGTCCGCGTTCACGGGGCGCGGGAGATCGGTTGTCGAGGCGCTCGGGCGGCGGTGGTCGGGCGGGGTGCGGTGGGCCGGGGCGCGGGGCGGCCGAGCGGGGTGAGCAGGTCGCCGAGCAGGGCGCACATCGCCTCGGACGGTTCGAGTTGCAGGTCGCGCAGGAGCAGGTCGCGGTAGACGTAGAACGCGTGCAGCGCCTCGTACGCGTTTCCCTCGGCGAGGTGCGTCTCGACGATCAGGCGGTGCGGCGTCTCCCGTAGCGGCTCGGCGCGGACCGCCTCCAGGGCCGACTGGAGGGCCTCGCCGTGCCGACCGAGGCGCAGTTGGACGCGGGCCATCTCCTCCAGGGTGTGCAGCCGCAACTGGCGCAGCCGCTCGCGTTCCAGCAGCACCCAGTCGTCGTACCAGCCGGGCAGCAGGTCGTGCCGGCCGGTGGTGAGGATCCGGTCGGCGCCGCGCGGGTCACCACCGTCGCGGATCCGGGCCGCGGTCCGGACCAGGTCGTCGACGTCCACGTACACGTCGGGGTCGAGGGCGATGGTGTCACCGACGGTGACGATCGGACAGTGCGCCTGGCGGCGCAGCCGCCAGAGCGCGGTGCGCAGCGAGGGCAGCGCCCGGTCCTCCGGGGTTTCCGGCCAGAGCAGGCCGGCCAGGTGGGTACGGGTGGCGCCGGGGCGCAGCGCGACCAGCGCGATGACCCGCTGCAGTCCGCGTGGCACCAGCACCGGTACGCCGGCTCGCAGCAGCCGGAAGCCGTCCAGCAGGAACAGCTGCGGCCATCCGGCGTCGATCGGACCGGCCACGGCTCACCTCCCTGCACCGGGACGTCCCGGAGATATCGCCGGTGACCCCGCTGGCCGGTAAGCGAGCACTGCCCGAAATCAGGCGAAGAGTACCTATTGTCCATGCGGCTCGTCAATCAACCGTCAGTTTTCGGACTCGACCGGGGTGTGCCGCCCCCGATCGACACATGACCGGCGCACAGGGCTCACACAGGATCGCCCGTTCTTCGTCACCACCGCGTCACGGACCCGTCATCGCCAGGGCGTGACCGGCCGGGCCCGGCCGGTGACCTGTCGGTGACGCCGGCGGCTGCATCGTGACCAGCGGATCGATCGCGAGGTCAACCGTCGCCGATGACCCGCTCCCACACCACGAGGAGTACCAGATGACCGGAATCAGCGAGCAGCGGTACGTCGCGACGACCGCCGACATCACCGCGATCCTGGTCCGCAACTGCGGGCTGGACGCGGACCTGGCGGCCGGGTCGCCGCAGGCATCCCTGGAGGAACTGGGCATGGACTCGCTGGCGTTGCTCGAACTGCAGGCGGTGGTGGCCGACCGCTACCAGGTACGGATACCCGACGAGGCCCGGCATCTGAGCATCGGCGAACTCGCCGAACTGGTGGACCGCTCCAGCGACGACGACCCGACCGACGGCACGCCCGGGCACACCGAGAACAGCGTGCTCATCGCCGCCCCGCTGGCCCTGGTCTGGGAGGTGACCAACGACCTCAGCCGGTGGACCGACCTGTTCACCGAGTACCGGTCGGTGGACGTGCTGGCCCGGCACGGGGACACCGTCCGGTTCCGGCTGAGCATGTTCCCGGACGACAACGGCGTGGTCTGGAGCTGGGTCAGCGAACGCACCATGGACCCGACCCGGTACGAGGTGCACGCGCACCGGGTGGAACCGGGGCCGTTCGAGTACATGCGGATCCACTGGCGCTACACCGAGGAACCGGGCGGCACCCGGATGACCTGGGTGCAGGACTTCGCGATGCGGCCCACCGCACCGGTGGACGACGCGCAGATGACCGAGCGGATCAACACCAACAGCCGGCTGCAGATGGACATCATCCGCGACAAGATCGAGCGGCTGGCCGCCGAGCGGGCCGCGGATCAGGCCGGCGCCGGCGTACCGGCCCAGCCCGGAGCCGGGATCGACGTACCCGCCGGAGCCGGCCATGAGTGAGCCGGGGGACCGGGTCCGGGTGGCCGTCCGGGACGTCCCGCCGGACCGCCGCCGGGGCGCCGAGATCCGGGTGCTGCTCGGTCCGCGCACCGTGGGCAGCGGTGCGGGCTTCCTCGGCGTGGCCGCGCTGGAGCCGGGGGAGCGGATCAACGAGCACTACCACCCGTACAGCGAGGAGTTCCTCTACGTCGCGCGCGGCGCGATCACCGTCGACCTGGACGGCCGGCCGGTGCCGCTGGCCGCCGGGGAGGCGCTCTTCGTGGCGGTGAACACCCGGCACCGGCTGCGCAACACCGGCGCGGAGCGGGCCGAGGTGGTGTTCAGTCTCGGACCGTTGGCGCCCCGCCCGGAGCTGGGCCACGTGGACACCGAGGGACCGGCGGTGCTCGGCCCGCCACCCGGCCCACCGGTCGTCGCGCAACCCGGCGGGACCGGCCCGGTCGACCGGACGGGGGTCGGGACGTGAGACCCCGGCGGACGGTGGTGACCGGGATCGGGGTCGTCGCGCCGGGCGGCGTCACCCGCAAGCAGTTCTGGTCGGCGATCGTCGAGGGACACACCGCGACCCGGCGGATCACCTTCTTCGACCCGTCGCCGTTCCGGTCCCAGGTGGCCGCCGAGTGCGACTTCGACCCGGTGGCGGCCGGGCTGACGCCGCGCGAGCGGCGCCGGGCCGACCGGTACGTCCAGTTCGCGCTGGCCGCCTCGATCGAGGCGGTGCACGACAGCGGGCTGGAGCTGACCGAGGAGACCCGGCAGCGGGCCGGCGTGGTGCTCGGCACCGCGGTCGGCGGCACCATGGCCCTGGAGCAGGAGTACGTGCTGGCCAGCGACTCCGGCGCCGAGTGGCTGGTCGCCCCGGACCGCGGTACGCCGTACCTCTACCAGGCGCTGGTGCCGAGCAGCCTGGCCGCCGACGTGGCCTGCCGACACGGGCTGCACGGGCCGGCCATGGTGGTCTCCACCGGCTGCACCTCGGGCATCGACGCGATCGGCTACGCGCACCAGCTCATCGCCGACGGCGAGGCGGACGTGGTGGTCACCGGCGCGTCGGACAGCCCGATCTCACCGGTCACGGTCGCCTCGTTCGACGCGATCAAGGCCACCACCCCGGACAACGACGATCCGGCGCACGCCTCCCGGCCGTTCGACGCGGGACGGCAGGGGTTCGTGCTGGCCGAGGGGGCGGCCGTGCTGGTGCTGGAGGAGTTGGCGCACGCCCGGGCCCGGGGCGCGCACGTCTACTGCGAGCTGTCCGGCTACGCCAACCGCAGCAACGGCTACCACATGACCGGGCTGCGTCCGGACGGCGTGGAGATGGCGCTGGCCGTCGGCGCGGCGCTGGCGCAGGCGCGGGTCGACCCGCAGGACGTCTCCTACATCAACGCGCACGGCTCGGCCACCCGGCAGAACGACCGGCACGAGACGGCGGCGTTCAAACGGGCCCTCGGCCCGGCCGCCTACCGGGTGCCGATCAGCTCGATCAAGTCGATGGTCGGGCACTCGTTGGGGGCCATCGGCTCGATCGAGATGGCGGCCTGCGCGTTGGCGATCGAGTTCGGGGTGGTCCCGCCGACCGCCAACTGGGCCAACCGGGATCCCGAGTGCGACCTGGACTACGTACCGAACACGGCCCGGGACGTCCCGGTCGAGGTGGCCTTGTCGGTGGGCAGCGGATTCGGCGGCTTCCAGTCGGCGATGATCTTCCAACGGCTGCGGGAGCTGGACCGGTGACGACCGTCGGCGTGCCGGTGGTCACCGGCATCGGGGTGGTCGCGCCGACCGGCACCGGCGCCGCCGAGCACTGGCGGACGGTGCTGGCCGGCGAGCACCGGATCCGCCGGATCAGCCTGTTCGACCCCGACCGGTACGCCACCACGCTGGCCGGCGAGGTGGCCGACTTCGACCCGGCGCGCTGGGCCGACAGCCGCCGCACGGTGCAGACCGACCGGTGGACCCAGCTCGGTTTCGCCGCCACCCGGCTCGCCCTGGCCGACGCCGGGCTGCCCGAGGTGGCCGACGAGCCGTACGCGCGGGGTGTCACGTTGGCCAGCTCGTCCGGCGGGAACCTGTTCGGGCAGCGGGAACTGCAACGGCTGTGGAGCCAGCCGTCCCGCACGGTCGGCGCGTACCAGTCGATCGCCTGGTTCTACGCCGCCAGCGTCGGGCAGATCTCCATCCACCACCAGTTCAAGGGTCCGTGCGGGGTGCTCGCCAGCGAGGCGGCCGGCGGGCTGGACAGCCTGGCGCACGCCGCCCGTACCGTCCGGCGGGGTACCCCGGTGGTGCTGGCCGGCGGCACCGAGTGCCCGCTCAGCCCGTACGCGCTGGTCTGCCAGCTGCGCGGCGGTCTGCTCAGCGCGGGCACCGACCCGCGCCGGTCGTACCGGCCGTTCGACGCCCGCGCGAACGGCTACCTGCCCGGCGAGGGCGGGGCGGTGTTCGTGGTGGAGGACCTCGCGCACGCGCTGCGCCGCGGCGCACCCACCATCTACGGTGAGCTGGCCGGCTGGGCCGCCACCCACGACGCCCGACCCACCAGCACGGACGGTGACGTCGATTCCGGGCAGTACGCCCGGGCGATCCGGCTGGCCGTCGAGCGCGCCGGGCTGTCCCCGGCCGAGGTGGCGGCGGTGTTCCCGGACGCGCTCGGCGTGCCCCGGTACGACCGCGCCGAGGCGGCCGCGTTGCGGACCGTGTTCGGTGCGCAGCCGCCGCCGGTGACCACCCAGAAGCCGCTGCACGGGCGGGCGCACCAGGGCGGTGCGGCGCTGGACGTGGCGACCGCGCTGTTGGCCCTGCGGCACGACCTGCTGCCGCCGACCGCCGCCCCGGACCGGCCGGCGTCCGGGTGCGAGGTGGACTTCGTCCGGCGGGCCCGGCCGCCGCGCACCGGCGCCGCGCTGGTCTGCGCGCGTGGCTTCGACGGCTTCAACAGCGCCCTGCTGGTCCGGCGGCCGGCGACCGGTCCGCACGGCGCGACCGCCGGGTCGGTCGGGGGGACCACGTGATCAGGGCGATGTGGCGGATCCGGGTCCGCCCGGGCCGCGCCGACGCCGTGGTCGGGGTGTGGCGGACGGTTGTCGACCGGATCGGGGCGTTGCCCGGGAACGTGCTGCACGACCTGTTGCGGGACGCCGATGATCCGTACTCGTTCACGGTCGTCACCGAGTGGGTCGACGAGGCCGCCTGGCGGGCGTACCGGGACGGGCCGGTGGCCGCCTGCCTCACCGACGCGCTGGACGCGCTGCGCGAGCCGCCGACCCGGGCGGACGTCGGCGCGGACGCCGACGGGCAGCTCGTGCTCCGCGAGGTGTTGTCCGGCGCCGCCGAGTTCCGGGCACCGGGTGCGGCGGCACCGTCCGGAACGGCCCCCGACGGCCGCGCAGGGGCGGCGGCCCCCGACGGCCGAGGGCGGGCGGCGGCCCCCGACGGCCGCGTGCGGGCGGCGGACGCCGACGGTACGGCGGTCTTCGTGGACGTCGAGATCGTCGTGCCGGCCGACCGGCGGGTCGAGTTCGACCGGGGCTACCCGCAGGTCGCCGCCCGGGTCGCCGCGGTGCCCGGCTACCGGCGCGAGTACCTGCTGCGCGAGCCCGACTCGGACGTGTACCACATCTTCGCCGAGTGGGCCGACGAGGCGGCCTTCCGCCGCTGGATCGGCAACCCGGCGCACGCCCGGGAGGAGGCCGGCCCGATCGCGCCGTTCCTGATCGAGTTCCGCCGCCGCATGTTCCACCACCTGCCGCAGGCCGAGAAGAACCCGCCGACCCGTCCCGCGGACGGCCGGGAACCGGGTACGGACAAGGAGAGCGATGTGCACACCACAACGGACGTACTGATCGTCGGGGCGGGACCCACCGGGCTGACCGTCGCGGTGGAACTGGCCCGGCGCGGCGTCGACTGTCGGCTGATCGAGAAGCAGGCCGTCCCGCCCGGGCAGGCCGACAAGGCGATCGGCATCCACTGCCGCACCATGGAGATCTGGGCGGACCAGGGCATCGCGCGGGAGGCGATGGACGCCGGGATCTGGTTGACCGGGAACACCGTGTACGTCAACGGTGAGCGGATCCACCAGATGAGCTGGGAGTTGCCGGATCTGCCCTACGGTCACCTCGGCCTGCCGCAGTACGAGACCGAACGGATCCTCACCGAACGGTTGGCCACCCTCGGCGTACGGCCGCGGCGCGGCACCGAACTGGTCGGCTTCGCCCAGGACGCCGACGGCGTGACGGCCACCGTGACCACCGCGGCCGGCGAGACCGCGACCGTACGGGCGAAGTACCTGCTCGGCTGCGACGGCGCGCACAGCCGGGTCCGGGAACTGCTCGGCCTGACCTTCTCCGGCGGCCTGGGCCGGTTTCCCCAACTGTTCATGCTCTGCGACGTGGACGTCGACTGGGACATGCCCGACGGCCACCTGCTGCGGTTCCTGCACGAGACCGACGGGCGGATGGACGGCATGCTGGTCTGCGTCCCGCTGCGCGGCGAGTCCCGGTACCGGATCGCCACCCTGGCTCCGCCCCGGTTCTTCGCCCAGACCGGCGGGCAGGACGCGCCGCCGGGATTCAGCGAGGAACTGGCCGAACCGACCCTCGACGACCTGCAGGTCGCGCTGGACCGGCTGGCCCCGCCCGGCACCCGCGCGTCGAACCTGCGCTGGTCGTCGGTGTTCCGGATCAGCCACGGCATCGTGGACCGGTACCGGGACGGCCGGGTCTTCGTGGCCGGCGACGCGGCGCACCTGCACCCGCCGGCCGGTGGCCAGGGGATGAACACCGGCATCCAGGACGCCTGGAACCTGGGCTGGAAGCTGGCCCTGGCGGTGCGCGGCACCGCCGCGTCCGGGCTGCTGGACAGCTACGAGGCCGAACGCCGCCCGGAGGGCGAGGAGATCGTCGGCCGCGCGGTGCGGATGGCCTTCACCGACGAACTGGACCGCGACGACCTGCGCCGGCAGTTCCTGCAGGAAATGGGCATGCTGCTGAGCTACCCGGACAGCCCGATCGTGGGCGAGTCGCTGTCCGCGCCGGACGCGCTGCGCGACGGTCCCCGGCCCGGCGACCGGGCGCCCGACGTCGGCGGCCTGCGCCGCCAGGGGGTCGCCCACGACCTGCGGCTGCGGGACCTGACCCACGGCACCCGGCACACCCTCCTGCTGTACGCGGACGGCACCGCCGGGGCGGCCGTCCTTGCCGGCCTGGCCGTCCTGGCCGCCGACGTGCGCCGCCAGTGCGCCGGTGACGTCGACGTGTACCTGCTGCTCGGCCCGGACGCCCCGGACCCGCGGCTGCTCGACCCGCCGGTGCTGCGCGACGCCGCGGGCGGGTTCCGCACCGGGTACGGCGCCGCCGGCAGCGCCCTGTACCTGGTCCGCCCGGACGGTCACGTCGCGTTCCGCAGCCGCCCGATCGACGGCGACGCGCTGGTCAAGCACCTGCAACTGGTCTTCGGTGGTGCCCGGTGACCCGGGTCCGGACGGTGCTCGCGATGCGTACCCGATCCGGGTGTGAGCGGCGGTTCGAGGCCGAGTGGCGGGCGGTGGCCGAGGAGATCCGGGACCTGCCCGGGTGCCTGCGGCAGGACCTGGTCCGCGACGCGGACGACCCGCGCAGCTATCTGGTGATCAGCGACTGGTCCGACCGGGAACGGCTGGACGCCTTCGGCCGCAGCGACCTGCGCGACCGGCTGCTGCGGGTGATCCGTGAGCTGCGCGAGTCCGCCGACCGGCACACCTACGACGTCCTGCACAGCGTGCCCAGCCGACCCGGGGAGCAGACATGACCGAACAACCACCGGGGTTGGCCGCGGCCGACCTCTACACCGACGAATTCGCCGCCGACCCGTATCCGGCGCTCGCCCGGCTGCGCCGGGACGCCCCGGTGTGCCCGGTGTCCTCGCCGCGCTTCGACTCGTACCTGATCACCCGGTTCGACGACGCGAGCGCGGCGCTGACCGACCCGAGACTGTCCAAGGACCTGTACGGGCCCGGCCGGCAGTACCTGCGGATCTTCGGCCCGAACTCGGAAGGGCTGAACAAGAACATGCTGAACGCGGACCCGCCGGAGCACAGTCGGCTGCGCCGGCTGGTGTCGCAGGCGTTCGCGCCGCGCCGGATCGAGGCGCTGCGGCCGCGGGTGCAGCGGATCGTCGACGACCTGCTCGACAAGATCGTCCCGCTCGGGCAGGCCGAGCTGATGCGCGACTTCGCCATCCCGCTGCCGATGACGGTGATCTGCGAGCTGCTTGGCGTACCGGTGGCCGACCACGACCGGGTGCTGGAGTGGACCCAGGTGATCCGCACCTCCGGCTCGTCCCGGCGACCGCCCGAACAGGAACGGGCGGCCGTGCAGGAGGCGCAGGCGTGGCTGCACGGCTACCTCGCCGACCTGGTCCGGGCCAAGCGCGCCCGGCCGGACGACGCGATGGTCAGTGCCCTGATCGAGGCCTGCGACTCCGGCGGGAAGCTGTCCGAGGCGGAGCTGGTCACCACCACGTTCCTGCTGCTGTTCGCCGGGCACCAGACCACGGCGGACTTCCTCGGCAACGCGGTGGTGGCCCTGCTGACCCATCCGGCGCAGCTCGCCCTGCTGCGCGCCGACCCGGAGCTGCTGCCGGCCGCCGTCGAGGAACTGCTCCGATTCGACGGGCCGCTGCCGGTGGCCAGCCCGCGGATCGCGACCGAGGATCTCGACCTGCGCGGGGTGCGCGTCCCGGCCGGTTCGATCGTCGGGGTGGCGCTCAACGCGGCCAACCACGACCCGGCCCAGTTCGTCGACCCGGACCGGCTGGACCTGCGCCGGGAACGCGGCCCGCACCTCGGTTTCGGCCACGGGGTGCACTACTGCCTCGGCGTCTCGCTGGCCCGGATGGAGGCGCGGATCGCCATCGGGTCCCTGCTGCGCAGGTTGCCGGGGCTGCGCCTCGGCGTACCGGTCGACCGGCTGCGCCGGCTGCCGGCGGCCTCCCCGTTCCGGGGGCTGCTGGAGCTGCCGGTGCGCTTCACCCTCTGAGCCCGCCAACCCCAGTCGCAAGGAGAGCTGTCATGACCTTCCGCAACGTGATCGTGTGCCGCATCGTGCCGGGCAGTGAGAGCAAGGTCGGTGAGGTGTTCGGACACTACGACCGGGCCACCCGGCCGCAGGACCTCGGCGTGATCGGCCGTACCCTGCTGTCGTTCCACGGCCTGTACATCCACCTGATCGAGCGGGTCGCGGACCCGAAGGTGACCGGCCAGACCCGCGGCCTGCCGGCGTTCCAGCAGATCGCCGAGGAGATCGCACCGTACGTCACGCCGTACCCGAGCTACTGGAAGAACCCGTCCGACTCGGTGGCCAAGGAGTTCTACCACTGGGCGCCGCCCGGTGGGCCCGAGCCGGACCAGGCGACGGCCGCGGCGAACCGGACCGTCATCGTGGCCCGGATCAAGCCCGGCGCCGAGCCCGAGGTCGCCCGGATCTTCGGCGAGTCCGACGCCGGGCAGCTGCCGGTCCAGTTGGGCGTCACCGGCCGCTGGCTGTACGCCATCGACGACGTGTACGTACACGTGGTGGAGCGCCGGCCCGACGCGGACGCGATCGCCGAGAGTCACGACCGGCCGGCCTTCTCCAAGATCATGGATGATCTGCGGCCGTACATCAGCCCGTACCACCCGGCGAGCTGGCACGGCCCGGACGACGCGGTGGCCACCCCGTTCTACCGCTGGCAGGCCGAGGACTGACCGCCGGCCCCACCTGCAGATCCGGCTGACCCGCTATATACTCGCGTATATGGGGGATCGGTATGATGTCGAACTGGAGCCCGAGGTTCGAAGGTGGTTGGACACGTTACCGATCCCCGCATACCGGACGGTTGAGTACCATGCAGACCGGCTCGCCGGCTCGCCGACCACGCTTGGTGAGCCGTACAGCAAGCATCTGCGGGGGGCGGTCCGTGAGCTGCGCTTCCACCTTGGCCGGACCGCCTGGCGAGTCACCTATTGGCTCGCGCCTCAGCGCCGGATCGTGCTGTTGACGGTATTCCGCAAGACCCGAGGCAAGGAGACGGGCGAGGTCGAGCGCGCCGTCCACGCCCAGAGGGTGTGCCAAAACGAGCATCGGCGGGCGACACATCTCTACGACCGTGACGGGGAGTAAATCATGAAGGGGTATCACACCAACTGGAATGTTCCGGACGCGCATCGGGAGAGCCCCGAATACGTCGAGGCCGGCGCCCGCATCGCCCTCGGCCAGGCGGTCTATGACCGGCGAACGGCCCTTGGGATCAGCCAGGCCGAGCTTGCCGCCCGGGCCGGCACCACGCAGACCGTGATCTCGCGGTTGGAGGGCGGTGCGGTCACGCCGACGCTTCCTCTGCTGCATCGTCTGGCAGGTGCGCTGGAAGGTGAACTCGACATCAAGATCACGGGCACGAGCACCCGCGCCGAGTTCCCGCTCGCCTCGTAGCGGCCGACCGACCTCCGCCAAGACGCGGAGGCGCGCCCGGCCGGTGGACAAGGCGGCCGGGCGGCGGGTTTGCTGGGTGGATGCTGGACGCGGTGGTGGTGGGGGCCGGGATCGTCGGACTGACCAGTGCGGTCCGGCTCGCCGAGGCCGGGGCGCGGGTCGCGGTGCTGGCGGCCGACCTGCCCCGGGAGACGGTGTCCCGGGTGGCCGCCGCCGTCTGGTATCCCACCCACACCCGCGCCGACCCGCGGGTGCTCGGCTGGGCCGCGGCCACCTTCGACGAGTTCACCGCGCAGGCGGCCGCCGGCGTGCCCGGGGTGGTGCCGCGCCCGACCCGGATGCTGCTGCGCACCCCGACCGCCGGACCGCCGTGGTGGTCGACCCCCGTCGGCGACTTCCGCGCCGCCGGACCCGCCGGCCTGCCTTCCGGGTACGTCGGGCAGTGGCTGTTCACCGTGCCGTCGGTGGAGATGGCGCCGTACCTCGACTGGCTGGTGGAGCGGCTGCGGGTGGCCGGCGGGACGCTGCGTCGCCAACGGCTGAGCACCCTCGCGGAGGCGGCCGGCGAGGCGCCGCTGCTGGTCAACGCCACCGGGCTCGGCGCGCGGACACTGGCCGACGACCCGACCGTGCACCCGATCCGGGGGCAGATCGTGCTGGTCGCCAACCCCGGCCTGGACACCTCGATCCGCGACGAGGACGACCCGGCCGGGCAGACGTACGTCCATCCCCGCTCCCGGGACGTGGTGCTCGGCGGCACCTTCGAGCCGTACGAGTCGGGAACCGTGCCGGACCCCGACGTGGCCCGCGCGATCCTGCGGCGTTGCGCGGCGCTGGTGCCGGAGCTGACCGACGCGCCGGTGCTCGGCCATCTCGCCGGGCTGCGGCCGGGCCGGACGGCCGGGCCCCGGGTGCAGGCCGATCCGCGTCCGCTGCCGGGCGGCACCCGGGTGATCCACAACTACGGACACGCCGGGGCCGGGATGACGTTGAGCTGGGGATGCGCCGACGAGGTCGCGGCGCTGGTCGACGGCAATGGCTCCACGGGTACGCCGGGCCGAGACGATGTCGAGTGAGGAGGTGATCGTTAGTCATCGATCGATAAGCGGGTCTTCCGGAACGTCAAGACACGGACCCTCATGGCCGTCGCGGCGGTCGCAGTTGCCGGCGCTGTCGGGTAGCGGCAATCCGCACCACACCCGTCGGCGCAGCAACTGGGTGTCCTCTGCCGATAGCGTGATCTCCGCCAGATCGAGCACCGACACATGACTCAACGACTCGCGCATCGTCACCGCCAACTCCTCTGCGGCCTCCGGCGAGGTGAGCGTGGTCGGCAGGTGCAGGATCCACCGTGGCCCGGTCACTGTGGCCGCCGGCTGTTCATCCGTAGCCACGGCTCGGTGAACCGACACCCGTTGTGCCGCTCCTTCCACAACCGCAACCCCTGCCGAACCCGTACCAACTCGGCATGCGAGGTCGTCGCCTCCCGTTCCAGCCGCGCGATCTCGTCCGCCACCTCGCCCAGAAACGCGTACACCTGATCCGGATCCAGACCCCGCCAGCGGGTGCCGAACACCCGCGACCGCACCTGGTACGGCGCCAACCGGTCCGACCACGACTTGTAGATCACCCCCACCTCCAGTCCGCTGCTCTCGGGAGTCCTCTCGAATGACTTGATGTCGGAGCAGCGCTCTGGCCCATCCCGAGTCACCTCGGCCAAGCTGACCGCTGCCCCGACCGGGGACCCGTCCGCAGTGCCTAGCTGGGGCGTTTCCCTCCCGATACACCTTACCGACGTTATTGGTAAAGTCAACGTTGCCCTTGAAGTCCTCCCGGCTGCCGTGATCAAATGTGTGGGCCTAGCTGGGAGTACTTCGCATGCCCACACCACGAAAGTTTGAGCCGCACTACCGGCGGATCATCGCCGACATCAGGGAACGGATCGCCTCGGGCGAATGGCCGCCCGGCCACAAGCTGCCCTCGACCAAAGCCCTCGCCGAGCTGTACGAAGTGGGTAGCCAGTCGACGGTCCGTCAGGCCATTACGATCCTGATCGAGACCGGCGAACTATACGGACATCAGGGGCTTGGGGTCTTCGTGCCGGACGGGAAGTAGAGGGGACTGGAACTAGACTCCCGATCCGGCCCGCAGCCGGTGCGGCCAGGACGGGGGACGGGGAATGAATGCCGAGGATCGGCTCGGACGAGCCAGGGCGCGCTACGAACAGGCCGTCTACGGTGGTCACGCCGACGGCCTGACCGACGCCGAGCGGGAGCTGGACGCGCTGGAGGCCGATGCCGCGCTGGCCCGGGGGCGGATCCTGCACGCCCGGTTCCTCCACGAGCGCGCCGGCGCCGGTCCGGCACCCGTCGAGGATCCGGCCGAGTTGCCGTTGTTCGAGCGGGCCGTCGAGCTGTACCGGGCACTGGGCGACGTCCGTGGTGAGGCCGAGGCGTTGTTCTGGATCGGTTGCCTGCATCAGGTCATCCGGCGGGACAACGAGACGGCGGTTCCCGCGCTGGAGTGGTCGTACCGGCTGGCGGCGGAGGTCGGCGACGAACGGACCCAGGCCGAGGCGTTGCGGCATCTGGGCATCGCGGCACACCTGGCCGGGCGACTGGACGAGGCGCGCGAGCGGCTGGAGGAGTCGTCCCGGTTGCGCCGGGAGATCGGGGCCCTGCCGGGCGTGGCCGCCAACCTGGTCGGGCTGGCCTACATCGCCGCCGCCCAGGACCGCCGGGCGGACGCGCTCGCGACGCTCGACCAGGCCCAGACCATCGCCCGGGCACACGGCGCCTACGCCATCGTGCGGCAGATCGAACAGGCGCGTACGGCGGTCTGAAGGCACGATCGCGGGCCGGTCCGATGTGGAGCGGCCTTCGTACGATGGCTGCCATGGATGTCACCATCGTGATCAACGCGGTCGCGGCCGCGGTCTCGGTGCTCACCGTCGGGGTCTCGGCGTTCTTCGCGTTGCGGCAGTTGCGCCTGTCGCAGAGCGCCAACCACACCCTGGTCGCGATCGAGCTGCTCACCCGCGACCGGATGAGTGACACCTTCCTGGAGAGCCAGCAGTACGTGCTCTCCGAGTTGGCCGCGGCCGGCCCGACCGACGTACCGGTCAGCGAGCTGCCGCCCGAGGCCCGCAAGCACGTGAACCGGATCGCGCTCTACTACAACGGGCTGGGCCAGATGCTCGCCTTCAAGGTGATCGACCCGGCCCTGCTGCTCGGCACCGGCGGCTACCGCGCCCGCGAGGCGTGGGCCGTGCTGGAGCCGTACATCCTGGCCGAGCGGGTGGTACGCGGCGTGTCGTACCTGTCGAACTTCGAACATCTGGTCGTGCTCGCCACCGAGACGCCGTGGCCGGTCGCGGTGCGCAAGCTGGGCCTGCGCCGGTTCGACCGCTACCCGGCCGACCTGGGGCTGGTGGCTGGATCCAGCGGCGTGGCCGGCGTGGCCGGTTCGGGCGACGCGACCGGCTGAGGCCGCCGAAAAGACGCTATTGTTCGGGTTTGTCTCCGGGGATCAGTTTCTCCGTGAGGTCCAGCAGGCGCTCGGCGTCCCGCGGGTCGAGGGTGGGGAAGCTGAGCGGAAGTTGTTTCTTCCGGTCGACGGCGGTCAGCGGCGCGGCCGGTGGCGCGTCGAGGAACCGGTGGATCGGGGCCACCGCGTCCGCGACGGGACGGGCCGCCACCGAGGCCACCGCCAGTAATCCCCGGACGACCGCAGGCAGCGCGCTACGGTCGCCGCTCCTGGTGAAGCCGGGATGGTAGAGCACGTACCGTGCGCGGCTCCCGGACCGCCGGGCGAAGCCCACGCCGAGCAGGTCGTTGGCCCGGCCGGCCTGTAGCTGTGCGCCGACGGCCGAGTATCCCGATGCGAGCTGCGGGTCGGCCCACCGCACCGCACCCTTGGTGACGCCGACGCCCGCGACGTTGACGATCACCGGCGCGGTGGCCCGGTCCAGAGCCGGACGCAGGCCGAAGCTGAGCAGATGGCGACTGAGGTAGTAGAGCGCGAAGGTGCGCTCCAATCCCTCCGCCGTCACGATCCGACGCGGCGCCACAGCGTTGGCGAACAGTGCCAGCGCGTCCACCACGGGGTACTCGGCGAGAATGTGTTCGACGGCCTGTCGGGTCTGCGCCACGCTGGACAGGTCGACGGGAAGGAAGGCGACGGAGTCGCCTGCCAACGCCTCGCCGCGTTCCCGGTTCCGGCCGAGGACCAGGACCCGGTCACCGCGTTCGGCCCGACCGAGGGCGAGTGCACGTCCCATTCCGTTGGTGCCGCCGCTGACCACCACGACTCCCATGTCACCTCCACTACGGTTCTTGCACGGACTGCGCCCATCCTGGGTCGCCGGCCGGCGGAGGCGAAAGAAGGCACTTTCATGGCCGGAGGGAACACAGGTGTGCGTGTCGTGCTGGACGGTGACCGGTTGCCGGATCCCGTTCCGGCCGGCGAGTACGAGACCTGTCCCGTGACCGACGTGTTGCGGCGACTGAGCGACAAGTGGACACTGCTGCTGATCACCCTGCTCGGCCGGCGGCCGTACCGGTTCAACGAGCTGAATCGGGCGGTGGAGGGCATCAGCCAGCGGATGCTCACCCGAACGCTGCGCACGTTGGAGAGCGACGGCCTGGTCGAACGGGAGGTGTTCGGCACGTCGCCGCCGAGCGTCGAGTACCGGCTGACGCCGCTGGGCGTCAGCCTGCTGGAGCCGCTCTCCGCGTTGGCCGGCTGGGCCGTCGACCACCAGGCCGAGGTCGCCGACGCCCGTCGGCGACTCGCGTGAGACGCTGCCGGTGGTGCGGCGCGACCCCGATCCTGCTCTCGCGCCCAACGCGACCTCGTCCCGAAACGTCGGCCCGGAGCGGTACGTGGAACTCGTCGAGATCGAACGTGAGATGGCCCGACTGGATGCCGTCTACCGCCCGGTCGCCACCGCACCGGTCGGGATCACCGATCCGGACGCGTTCCTGGACCTGGGGACCGCCGTCGAGGCGGACCTGACCCGCCTGGGGGTGGCCGATCAGGCCGAGGCCGTCCTGCGGGCCGTGGTCGAGGCGTACGCCGCCGGGGACGAGCCGGTCCGTACCGCCGTGCGGCGGCTGTTCGACCGTTACCCGTCGTTCCGGTGGGCCGCTCACCTGCCCCGGGACTGGACGACCGCCGGGGAGTTCCGGGCCCGTCTCATCTGCCTGTCCGCCCGGGACCAGGGTGCGGACACCCGGGACGAGATCCTGGCGTTGCGGGATCTCTGCCACCGGGCCCGCTGCGCGGGAATCGACGTCGATCCCATCCTCGACGAGGTGGCCGCGATGTCCAGCGACCGGGACCGGTACGGGATGGGCTCGATGCGTCACGTCATCCTGACCTACGGCCGGGGCCGTACCGGTTGACCCGGACATCCGCCCCACATTCCCGGACCTCGGGTCGTGCCGGCGTGGACAGTCGGACATCGGGTCCGGCAGCGTCGCCGGCATGAACGTCGCGACGCGGGACCCGCTGGTCGGGAAGAGCTTCTGGAGAAACCTCGGACACCGGTGGCCGGCCGCTGTCGGCCTGGCCGCCGCCGTCCTGCAACTGGCGTCCGGCGTGAGCCGGGAGACGGTTGCGGTCACCCTCTGTGCGGCCCTGTTGTGCTACCTGGCGGCGGCCGCCTCGAACCGGCCCTGGGTGGGGTGGGCGAGCATCGCCGGCGCGGTCGTGGTGGTGGTCGTCGGTGAGCTGGTCGGCCTGGTGTGGTGGGCCGCCATCGGCCTGGCCGCGCTCGTCCTGGTCGTCGTCGGGCTGTTCGGCCCGGCCTCCCGGCCCGCGCTGACCGGGCAGGCCGCCGCCCTGCTGGGGTACGGCGCCGTCGCCGTGGCCGCCCTGCACGTGGCCCCGCGCGCGGGCCTGGTGCTGGCCGGCGTCGCGTTGGCCGGTCACGCCGTCTGGGACGTGGTCCACTATCGGCGCAACCGGGTGGTGCCCCGGTCGCTGGCGGAGTTCTGCGTCGTGCTGGACGTACCACTGGGCCTCGGAGCCGTCGTCCTCGCGATCGTCGACGGCTGACCGGGCGGCCGGGGACCGGGCGGCCCGGCTGGTGCGGCGGCTCAGGACAGGGTCGGCTGGGCGGCCAGGGCGCTGCTGCGGCGGACC
Organism: Micromonospora zhanjiangensis; assembly: GCF_042650605.1. Classification (NCBI taxonomy): domain Bacteria; kingdom Bacillati; phylum Actinomycetota; class Actinomycetes; order Micromonosporales; family Micromonosporaceae; genus Micromonospora; species Micromonospora zhanjiangensis. The sequence goes on from NZ_JBHSBN010000005.1 coordinate 258,345, forward strand.
AGCTCGTCCAGGCCGAGCGGCCGGCCCAGGTGGAAGCCCTGGCCCCGGTCGACCCCGAGGGTTCGCAGCACCGGCACCAGTTCCGGTCGGTCGATGTGCTCGGCGACGGTGCCCATGCCCAGCCCGTGTGCCGCGCGCACGACCGCGTCGATCAGCACCCGGTCGCAACTGTTCCGGTCGGCCTGCCGGACGAACTCGCCGTCGATCTTGATCTCGCTGAACGGCAGGTGCTTGAGGTAGACGAACGAGCCGTAGCCGGCGCCGAAGTCGTCCAGGCTGAACCGGCAACCGGCCGAGGTCAGCACGGAGGCCAGTCGCCGGGCCGCGGTCAGGTTGGCGATCGCCGTGGTCTCGGTGATCTCCAGTCCGAGCTGGGTGGCCGGCACCGACCGGGCGCGCAGCGCGCCGACGACCCACTCGCCGAAGTCCGGGTTCTCCAGCGAGCGGCCGGAGACGTTGACGTCCAGCCGCAGCTCCGCACCGGCGGCGCGGGCGAAGGCCAGGGCGCCCACCGCCTGCTCCACCACCCACCGGTCCAGCTCGCACACCATGTCGCCGCGTTCGAGGGCCGGCAGGAAGTCGGCCGGTGTCAGCCGGGGCTCGCGGTCGTCGGGCATCCGGACCAGCAGCTCGTAACTGCGGGGTTGTTCGTCGGCCAGGTCGATGATCGGCTGGGCGGCCAGTCGCAGTCGACCCTCGTCCAGGGCCCGGCGTACCCGGGAGACCACGTCGACCCGCAGCGCGGCCTGGCGCTGCTGCTCCGGGCTGAACAACCGGGCCCGGTCGCGGCCCTCGCCCTTGGCCTGGTAGAGCGCGAGGTCGGCGTGCGCGAGCAGTTGCTCGTGGTCGTGCCCGGGGTCCAGCAACGCCGCGCCGATGCTCAACGTCACCCGCAACGGCTCGCTGCGGACCAGCAGCGGCGTGCGGGCGGCCAGGTCGCACAGGCCGGTGGCGACCGCCAGCGCCCGCTCACCGTCGGTCCGGCCGAGCAGCACGGCGAACTCGTCGCCGCCGAGCCGGGCCACCATCGCGTCCGGTTCCAGGCGGGTAGCCAGCAACTGCGCGAGTAGCCGCAGTACCTCGTCGCCGACGGCGTGACCGCGCAGGTCGTTGATGTCCTTGAAGTTGTCGATGTCGATGAGTAGCAGGGCCGCGTCGGGGTGGTGGATGGTGTCCAGGACCTTGTCGATCCGGGCGGTGAGGGCCCGCCGGTTCGGCAACCCGGTGAGCGGGTCGTGCTCGGCCAGGTAGGCCAGTTCCTCCTGCACCCGCCGGGTCTCGGTGACGTCCTGGGCGGTGCCGAGCACCCGTACCGGTGTGCCGGTCTGATCGGTGAGGACCTCGCCGAAGCACTCGAGGATGCGCAACGTCCGCCGGTCGGCCAGGTAGATCCGGTGGGTGAAGGCGAACGGCGCCGGGTCGCGCAGCGCCCGCTCCAGCGTCGACTCGACCAGCGCGACGTCGTCGGGGTGCAGCAGCGACCGGTAGGTGGCGTAGTCCGACGGGGCGGTCTCGGCGAAGCCGAGCAGGGCACGCATGGTGGGCGACCAGACCACCTCCTGGGTACGCGGATCCCACTCCCAGGTGCCTACCCGGGACAGTTGCTCGATGCGGGAGAGCCGCCATTGGTAGGTGTCCGCCCGGTGCCGGTCGGCCCGTCGTTCGGTGATGTCGGTCAGCTCGTAGAGCAGGTCGGTGTCGGGCAGGCGCCGGCAGGACACCTCGACGTAGCGGGGCGGCGCCCCGGCCATCGGGCAGCGGACGCGTACCGGTGGGCCGTCGGGGGTGGCCGCCGCCAGCGGCAGTGCGGTCAGCTCCCGGCCCAGGTCAACCAGCAACCGCTCGGCCGCGCGGTTGCGCCAGCGCGTCTCACCGTGAGCGGACACGACCACCAGGGCGGCCGACGCGACGTCGAGCACGGAGCCGAGCACACCGGCCGGCAGTGCTGGCACCAGGCCTCCCGTAGAGTTGTCACCAGGCTCAATGATCGACGGCCAGGGCCATCGATCACCGTGGCGGCAACGAGTCTACGCCCGGCGGGCCGTACCGGTGGGCGGCACGCGCCGGGCGCCGCGGCGCCCGGCGGACGGGCGGAGTCGGCGTCACTGGGGTTGATGGACGTCGCCGCGGACGATGGCGACGGCGATCCGGCAGAACTCGTCCATGTCCGGCGTGAAACCCGCCGCGATGTCCGGGTGCAGGCCGGAGCGGGTCTCGTCCAGCAGGCGCTGGCACACCACCTCGACGGGCTCACCGGCGTAGCCGCCGCGCACCCGGTCGGTGGCCGCCCGCAGGGCCGAGGTGAGCTGCTCCTCCAGCGGTCCGCGCAACCTCAGCTCGGTGGGACCGAGACCGCTCGGGTTCAGCGTCACGTGTGGTTCCGACATGGGTTCTTCCCCTTCTTCTCGTCCGGCTCCGCGGTACCCGGTCGCGCGGGCCGGTCAAACCGCGGCCGGCAGTTCGGCGACCCGGACCAGATAGGACATGGCCGGCGCCGGTTCCTCCTGATAGGAGATTCGTCGCAGCTGGCGTTCGTCGCCGTAGAGGGCGACGTCGACCAGCACGCCGAGGTGGCTCGGCCCGATGGCGGAGATCCGCTTCTTGTCCTGCAGCACCGTGGCGATCCCGCCGATCAGGTTCGCCGCGTCGGCGGTCCGGCGCCCGGGCGGGCAGCGCAGCACCACCGCCAGGGCGACCGGTCCGGTGAGGGCGGTCCAGCCCTGCGCCTGGGCCGCGGCGCAGGCGGCCGTCAGCAGTGCCCGTACCCGGACGGCCTGCCGGTGCCCGGCCGTGAAGATCGAGAGCCCGTCGGTCCGGATCGGGGGTGGCCCGGCGACCTCGAACGACAGGGCGAGCGCCCGGGTGTCCTGCACGGCGTACCTCCTCGTGAGGACGATCCTGCCCAATCACCCCACCCCGGCGGGCCGCTTTCCCCGATCGGGGACCGCCCGAGCCCCGGCGACGGCCCGTCCGGGCGGCTGCATCGGGGAGCCGAGGCGGGTCGACTAACCGGGCATTAGCCATGTAACAGGCGCAAACCCGGTGTATCTCCGATGGTGATGTTTCGCGGCTTCGGCGGTCGGGCAGTGGGGGTAGCACGAATGGCCCCCACCAGCCGGAATCGCCTCACGATGATCTTCCGGCCGGAGGCGGGGCCGGTTCGTCGTGCCGGGGGAGCAGGGAGGCTTCCCGGCGCGCCGCCGAGTGGGAGGAGAGGCGCGATGACCGACGCCGGGGAACGACCGGGTCGACGACTACTGAGACGGCTGGCCGCCGTCGGGACCGCGCTGGCGGTGACCGCACCGCTGGCGGCCTGCGGCTCCGGCGGCGACAGCGGCGGGACACCGACGGTCAACCTCTACTACGGCCCGGAGGAGAACCTCCAGAAGGTGGTGGACGACTGCAACACCAAGGCGGCGGGCCGCTACCGGATCGCCTACCAGGTGTTGCCCCGACAGGCCGACGACCAGCGGACCCAGCTGGTGCGGCGGCTCGCCGCCCAGGACACCGGGATGGACATCCTGGGCCTGGACGTCACCTGGACCCAGGAGTTCGCCAGCGCCAAGTGGATCCGGGAGTGGACCGGGGCGCGCCGCGACGAGGCCACCCAGGGCACCCTGGCCGGCCCGCTGGCCACCGCCACCTACCGGGACAAGCTCTACGCCGCGCCGAAGAACACCAACGTGCAGCTGCTGTGGTACCGGTCGGACCTGGTGGACTCCCCGCCGAAGACCTGGGACGAGATGATCCAGATGTCCCAGCAGCTCAAGGGTCAGGGCAAGCCGTACCAGGTGCTCACCATGGGCGCCCAGTACGAGGGCCTGATGGTTCTCTACAACTCCCTGGTGGCCAGCGCGGGCGGCAACATCCTCAACGAGGACGGCACCAGGGCGGTCTACGACGAGGGCGCGGTCAAGGCGCTGGAACAGTTGCAGCGGTTCGCCACCGCGGGCGTCACCGTCCCGTCGTTCAGCAACAACATCGAGGACGAGGTCCGGCTGGCGTTCCAGTCCGGCGGCGGCGCCTTCCAGATCAACTGGCCGTTCGTGTACCCGGCGCTGCAGGAGGCCGACCCGGAGCTGGCCAAGAAGGTCAAGTGGGCGCGCTACCCGGGGATCGACGCCGGCACGCCCAGCAAGACCACCATCGGTGGCTACAACCTGGCCGTCTCGTCGTACTCGAAGCACCCGGAGGAGGCGTTCGACGCGGCGTCCTGCCTGCGCGACGCCGAGCACCAGAAGTTCTCGGCGATCAACGACGGCGTACCGCCGACCATCGAGAAGGTCTACGCCGAGCCGGAGATGGCCGAGGCGTACCCGATGCGGGACACCATCCTGGAGGAGCTGAAGGACCCGGCGGTACGGCCCCGCAGCCCCGCGTACCAGAACATCTCGACGGTGACCACGACGACGCTGTCACCGCCCGCGTCGATCAAACCGCAGCAGACCGCTGACGAGCTGCGCAAGGCGACCCAGGACGCCGTTGACTCCAAGGGGGTGCTCCCGTGACGCAGGCTTCCACGTCGCTCGGGTCGGAGCTGGCGGCCGACGGAACCGCCCGCGCCGAGGACGTCGAGCGGGGCGGCACCGGTCGCCGCCGCGGCGGCCGACCGCCGCTGAGCGAGGGCAAGCGGGCCGAGCGCCGGCTGGGCCTGCTGCTCTGCGCGCCGGCCGCGCTGGTGATGCTGCTGGTCACCGCCTACCCGATCCTGTACTCGGTCTGGTTGTCGCTGCAGCGGTTCGACCTGAAGTTCCCGGACCAGACGAAGTTCGTCGGGCTGGACAACTACGTCACCGTGCTGAGCAACCAGTACTGGTGGACCGCGTTCGGGGTGACCGCGCTGATCACCGTCGTCACGGTCGCCGTCGAACTGGTGCTGGGCATGGGCCTGGCGATCATCATGCACCGGACCATCGTCGGCCGCGGCCTGGTCCGCACGTCCGCCCTGATCCCGTACGGCATCGTCACGGTGGTCGCGGCGTTCTCCTGGCGGTACGCCTGGACGCCGGGCACCGGTTATCTGGCCACCCTGATGGGCGAGGGTGCGCCGCTGACCGACCGGGCCGCCTCGCTGGCGATCATCATGCTGGCCGAGATCTGGAAGACCACCCCGTTCATGGCGCTGCTGCTGATGGCCGGGCTGGCGCTGGTGCCGGAGGACCTGCTCAAGGCCGCCTCGATGGACGGGGCCACCGCCTGGCAGCGGTTCACCAAGGTGATGCTGCCGGTGATGAAGCCGGCGATCCTAGTCGCGCTGCTGTTCCGGACGCTTGACGCGTTCCGGGTCTTCGACAACATCTACGTGCTGACCGCCGGGGCCAACGAGACCTCCTCGGTGTCGATGATCGCCTACAACAACCTGATCCGGGGTCTGAACCTCGGCATCGGCTCGACCATGTCGGTGCTGATCTTCATCGCGGTCGCGATCATCGCGTTCGCGTTCGTGAAGTTGTTCGGCACCGCCGCGCCGGGTAGCTCAGAGGAGGAGAGACGCTGATGGCCGCCCTGGACACCACCCCCGCGGCGAAGGTGCGCTGGGGACTGCTCGACCTCGTCGTGGTGGTCTTCGCGCTGGTCCCGGTGTTGTGGATCGCGTCGCTGTCGTTCAAGACGACCGCCACCCTGACCGACGGGAACTTCATCCCCCGGGACTGGACGCTGGACAACTACCGGACGATCTTCCAGACCGACCAGTTCGTCCGGGCGCTGGTCAACTCGATCGGCATCGCGCTGATCGCCACCCTCGTCGCGGTGGTGCTCGGCACCATGGCGGCGTACGCGATCAGCCGGCTGGACTTCCCCGGCAAGAAGCTGCTGGTCGGGGTCTCCCTGCTGATCGCGATGTTCCCGCAGGTGTCGCTGGTCTCGCCGCTGTTCGAGATCGAGCGGTCGCTGGGCCTGTTCGACACCTGGCCGGGACTGATCCTGCCGTACGTGACGTTCGCGCTGCCACTGTCGATCTACACGCTGTCGGCGTTCTTCAAGCAGATCCCGTGGGACCTGGAGAAGGCGGCGAAGATGGACGGCGCGACCCAGGGGCAGGCGTTCCGGCGGGTGATCGCCCCGCTGGCCGCGCCCGGGGTGTTCACCACCGCGATCCTGGTCTTCATCTTCTGCTGGAACGACTTCCTCTTCGCCATCTCGCTGACCTCCACCGAGCGGTCCCGCACGGTGCCGGTGGCGTTGTCGTTCTTCACCGGGGCGTCGCAGTTCGAGGATCCGACCGGGGCGATCTGCGCCGCCGCCGTCGTGATCACCGTTCCGATCATTCTGTTCGTGCTGTTCTTCCAGCGCCGCATCGTGTCCGGTCTGACGTCCGGCGCAGTCAAGGGGTAGGTGGGTGAGTCATGGCTGACATCGTGCTGGACAAGGTGAGCAAGAGTTTCCCGGACGGGACGGTCGCGGTCCGCGAGGTCGACCTGGAGATCGCCGACGGCGAGTTCGTGATCCTGGTCGGCCCGTCCGGGTGCGGCAAGTCGACCACGCTGAACATGATCGCCGGGCTGGAGGACATCAGCTCGGGCGAGCTGCGCATCGCGGGCGAGCGGGTCAACGACAAGGCGCCCCGGGACCGGGACATCGCCATGGTGTTCCAGTCCTACGCGCTCTACCCGAACATGACCGTCCGGGAGAACATGGCCTTCCCGCTGCGGCTGGCCAAGCTGGACAAGGCCACCATCGACCAGAAGGTCGACGAGGCCGCGAAGGTGCTGGAGCTGACCGCACTGCTGGACCGCAAGCCGGCCAACCTCTCCGGCGGCCAGCGCCAGCGGGTGGCCATGGGCCGGGCGATCGTGCGCAGCCCCAAGGCGTTCCTGATGGACGAGCCGCTGTCCAACCTGGACGCCAAGCTGCGGGTGCAGATGCGGACCGTGGTGTCCCGGCTGCAGAAGCAGCTCGGCACCACCACCGTCTACGTCACCCACGACCAGACCGAGGCGATGACCCTCGGCGACCGGGTGGTCATCATGCGGGGCGGCGCGGTGCAGCAGGTCGGCCCGCCGCAGGAGCTGTACGACCACCCGGCCAACCTGTTCGTGGCCGGCTTCATCGGCTCCCCGTCGATGAACTTCCTGCGGGCCACGGTGGCCGAGGGGAAGCTGCGGACCGCACTCGGTGACCTGCCGCTCGGCGACCGGGTACGCCGCGAGCTGGAGAGCGAGAACGCGCCCCGGGAGTTGATCCTGGGCATCCGGCCGGAGCACTTCGAGGACGCCGAGCTGGTCGACGAGGCGGCCCGCGGTCGGGGGTACGAGTTCGAGCTGCCGGTCGACATCGTCGAGTCGATGGGCTCGGACAAGTACGTCTACTTCACCGTCGAGGGGGAGCGGGCCTCCTCCGCCGAGCTGGAGGAGTTGGCCGCCGACACCGGGGTGGACTTCGGCGGGGACGCCGCCAACCTGGTGACCCGGCTGTCGGCCGAGTCCCCGGTCACCGAGGGCGAACATCGGCGGGTCTGGTTCAACCTGGACAAGATCCACCTGTTCGACCCGGCGGACGGACGCAACCTGACGCTGCACGAGGGCCGATCGGCGGGCGCGCTGGCCGGCTGACGGGCCGCCCGGCGCGGTGGGGCGGCCGGCCGGCCCGAGCGCGCGACGACACCGGGACACCCGCTCGGGGCATCGATGACGATCATCGACCCCGGGCGTGTCCGGGTCCGCGGCGGGTGGCACCCTGACCCGGTACGTGTGACCCGCCACCGACCGGGAATAGCGGAGCCACCGCCCAGGAGGCAAGGGCCGGACCCCACCGGGCGGAGCGGGCCGACCGACCGCGCAGAAGGGTGCCTTGATGTCCGTACGGCAGATCGTCGGCCTGGTGGCGATCGGGTTGTCGCTGGTGCTGCTGACCGTGCTGCACGTGGTCGGTGCCGACATCGACCCGGTGAGCGGCACGCTGAGCGACTACGCGCTGCGGTCGTACGGCTGGATCTTCGACGTCGGTACGACGGTGCTGGCGGTGGGGTCGGTGACGCTGCTCGGCCCGGCGCTGCTGCGTCGGGTGACCGTACCGGTGGAGGCGATCTGTTTCGGCTGCTGGTGCCTGGGCCTGGTGGTGCTGACGGTCTTCCCGCGTGATCCGGTCGGGGTGCCGGTCAGTCTGGTCGGCGAGATCCACCGGTTCGCGGCGGTCGCCACCCTGGTCGGGCTGCCGCTCGGCGCGCTGCTGACCGCCGCCCGCCGGCCCCGGCACATGCTGCGGGTGCCGGCCCGGGCGGTCACCGTCGGCGCGCTGGTCTGCCTGGCCGCGCTGGTCCCGTTCGTCATCTCCTACCTCACCGGCTCGCCGCTGAAGCCCTACGTGGGGCTGATCGAACGGCTGGTCTCGGTCGGCGAGATCGGCCTGCTGCTGCTGGTCGGCCTGCGCCTGCACCGGTTCGCCCCGGCCCGCAGCCCGGAACAGGGCCGACCCGGCTGACGGGCCGCGCTCCGGTTGACCAGGTGGACGCGACCGTTCGCCCCGGCGAGTCGATCGTCGTCCCGGTGCACCTGCTTCGGCTAAGCTAACGTCTTAGCTAACCGAGGGGGAGGCGGCATGTCGGCTGAGGCCGCGCACTACAACATGCATGATGCCAAGACCCACCTGTCGCGCATCATCGAACGGGTGGAGCGCGGCGAGGAAATCATCATCGACCGGGCGGGGACTCCGGTGGCGAAGGTCGTACCGCTGGTGCGCCGGGCCAATCGCACCGCGGTGGGCTCCCTCGCCGGGCAACTCGACCTCTCCGGTGACTGGGACGCACCCGAGACCAACGCCGAGATTGCCGCCGACTTCGGTATCGGCGCATGACCCTGCTGTTGGACACCCATGTCGCGCTCTGGGCCATCACCGGCGACCAGACTCTCGGCACCGAGTTTCTGGACCGGCTTCGCCACGAGCCGGACATCTTCCTCTCTCCGGTCAGCTTGTGGGAGATCACCATCAAGCAGAGTGCGGGAAAGCTCGCGGGGCCTCCCGATCTCGCTGAGCGAGTACGGGACATGGGCTTTCGTGAGCTCCCGGTGACGCACGCCCACAGCATCGTCGCGGGCCGCCTGCCACCGCATCACCGTGATCCCTTCGACCGCATGCTGGTGGCACAGGCGGTGGTCGAAGGCTTGACCCTGGCATCGCGCGACACCTCGGTGGCGCTGTACGACGTGGATGTCCTCAAGGTGTGAACCGGAAGTAGCTCTGCTTCCCTGGGGCCATGGATACCCACCGTTTCGTGCCCGGCGAGACCCTCCCGCCGCGCCGACCGGCGGTCCCGATTCCGCCCACACCAAAGAACTGGTAGCTGGGCCTGTTGCTCAGGAATGTCGGGCACCTGGGGTGCCGGTGGGCAGGGCGTCGAGCCATCGGGTGAGGCGGGCTCCCTCGCGAGTCATGATCTCCGGGTCGCGCAGGGCGTTGGCCAGGAGCGACATGCCCTGGTAGGCGCCGACGAGGGTGATCGCGAGATCGTCGGCATCGGAACGGCCCAGTTCGCGGAACTGGTGCCCGACCCAGTCCAGCAGCAGCCGGATGACCTTGCCGGCCTCGACGTCGATGCCGCCCTCGGAGCGTTTGTCGAGTTCGGCGGCGAGGGTGCCGGTGGGGCAGCCGTAGCGGGCCGCCATGTCGCGTTGGTCGACCCACCCGGCGACCAGGGCCTTGAGCCGGTCGAGCGGGTCGGGAAGCCGGTCGAGTTCGCCGGTGAGGTCGGCGAGGTGCCCGGCATGCTCGGAGAGGGCCGCCTGGACCAGGTCGTCCTTGGTCTTGAAGTAGTAGTAGACGTTCCCGACCGGGACGTCGGCCGCGTCGGCGATGTCGGCGATGGTGGTGCGCTCCACGCCCTGCCGGTGCAGGACCTGGGCGGCGGCGGCCGTCAGCCGCCGCATCGGCGACTCCGACGTGCCGCCCGGGGTCCGGACGGTCGGTGCCGACCTGACCCGGCCGGCGAGCCTGCGACCCGCGCTCACCGGCGCCGACGCGATGTTCCTGTTGATCTCGGGCGACTTCGTGTCCGCTGCCGGCGATCCGGGCGGCGCCGTCAGCGACCTCCTCGACGTCGCCCGGACGGACGGACTCAAGCGGGTCGTGCTGCTCTCCTCGCAGGGTGTCGCGACGCGGCCGGACTCGCTCTCGCACGGCAGGATGGGAGCAGCCGTTGAGGACGCCGTCCGGCGGTCGGGCCTGGACTGGACCGTCCTGCGGCCCGGTGGCTTCAGCTCCAACGCGTATGCCTGGGCCGAGTCGATCAGTGCCCGGCGGACCGTCGCCGCACCGTTCGGCGACGTCGGACTGCCCTTCGTCGACCCGGACGACATCGCCGAGGTCGCCGCCGCGGCCCTGCTCCAGGACGGGCACGCCGGGCAGATTTACGAACTGACCGGGCCGGCCCTCACCTCGCCCCGGCAACGAGCCGAGGCGATCAGCGCCGCGCTGGGCGAGCCGGTCCACTTCGTGGAGCAGACCCCCGAGGAGGCCCGCGCGCAGCTGCTCCAGTTCATGCCCGAGCCCGTCGTCGAGACCACCCTGGCCATCATCGGCGAGCCCACCCCCGCCGAACAGCGCATCAGTCCCGACGTCGAACGGGTCCTCGGCCGAGCACCCCGTACCTTCGCCGACTGGGCCCGGCGGCACGTCGCGGCCTTCCGGGTGCCGCGGCGATGAGTCCGCCGGGGAACCCCGGTCCACCCTTCCGACCGAGACAACCGACTCACCGGCAGTAAGGCCTGGGCCTCATCCACATCGAGCTGTTCGCGGCCCGCGACCTCGTCGCGCCGTCCGGGCCGGGGCCAGCCCCCGACCCGGACGGCGGTGTGGCACCCGGTCCACGGAATGCCACGCCGGTGGACCAGGAGGAATCCGTTACAGGATCATCAAGGTCGAGCCGCTGATCTCCGTGCCGCTCGGGCAGCGGGCGATCGAAGTGCCCCGGCCCGGCCCGTACACGGCCGAGCCGTTGACGTGGATGTCGGGGAGGCCGTTGAACCGCTCACAGGTCAACCGCAGGTACCAGGTCTCCTGCACCAGGTCGGTGCAGGTCGCGGATTCCTGATTGAGGGAGAGGTTCCAGCCGTAGGTGCAGTTGGTGGGGGCCGCCGCCGCGGGTTGGACGTCGAACGCGACCAGCGTGGTGCCGGCCACCAGGGCGAGCAGGGCGCCGATCCGGATTCGCCGTGCCTGGAACACGAGCCACCTCCTCGGTGATGGGAGAACGTCTCTGTGGTACGCGCGTACCCGGAACATATCCGCTCCCATGGATGCCGAAGTCTCACATCCGTCTCACCGATGGTCATCCGGCGACGGTGTTGTATACGTTGCGGTCCGTGACTGTCACAACACTCGCGTTCGAGTCGGCCGTTCGGCGGGTGGACACCGCGCTGCGGGGCGGTGATTGCCCGGTGGTCCAGCTGATCGGGGCGCTCGGCACAGGTAAGAGCACCGTGGCGAGGGCCAGCCTGAACCGGCTGCGCCGTCCTGGTCTCCCGGCGATTCCGTTGGTGGACGGGGTGGACGGCGCCCGGCAGGCTCGGGCCGCCTGGCGACTGTGCCGGGACGTTCCGGCCACCGGCCCGGTCCTGGTCGCCGGTCGCCGCCCCCTGACGAACTACCCCGAATGGACCGGCACCGCGATCACCGAGATCCGCCTGGCGCCGTGGTCCCGGGCGGACATCGCTGCCCTGGCGTACGGGCACGCGGTGCGTCGGGAACCCGACCTGGACCGCGTGCTCCGGCTCGCCGGTGGACTACCGGTGATCGCCGCGGCGGTCTGCCGGCAACTGCGCCAGGGCGGCGACGGGCTGAGCGACGGGACGCTGGCGCACGCCGCGGCGACCGAGATACTGCGTCGGGTACGCACCGAGGTGCCCCGCCGGGTACCGGTCGCGGTCCCCGTACTGGCCACCGTGGACGGCGCGGACGACGACCTGCTACGCCAGTTGGTCGCCGCGCCGGCCGACTCCTTCGACTGGCTCAGCGAACTGAGCATCGTCCGTCCCGACGTGCACGGCCTGACCGTCGCCGAGCCGTACCGGACGGTGCTCGACCTGGCGCACCGCTGGCGCCATCCGGTGAGCAGGGCTGCGCTGGCCGCCCGCACCAGCGCGTACCGCTCCCGGCAACTCGCCGGTGTCACGGAGGCCTCGCTCCGTGGCCGGCTGGTCAGCCAGATCCTGAACCTGTCGGCGACACCCCGGGTACGCGCCGACCTGTTCGTCGAGCCATCCGGCCACGTCCGGGTCCGGGACGCCGGACCGTCCGACGCCGACCATGTCGGCCGGCTGATCCGTCGATGGGCGGACGACGAGGGACTGTCCCGTACCCGGGCGGAACGCATGGCGCAGCTCTGGCTGTCCGGCCCCGTACCCGGCTTCCGCTTCCTGGTGGACGCGGACGACGAACCGCTCGGCATGGTCAACATCAGCCCACTCGATCCCGGGCTTCCGGTCCTGGACCGGCTGCTCCAGCAGCACGTCGACGCACTGCCGTCCGATCGCGGGATCGTGGTCGGGATGATGGCGATGCGCCCAGGAGCGGAACGGCTGCAACCTGTCCTGGTACACGAGATCCTGGTTGCAGGGCTGCGCACGGGGCGACTGGTCGTCTCCACCCCGTGGTTGCCGTACCAGCGGCTGTGTGACCGGTTCGGACTGCGCAGGCTCGGCGGCACCCGCGACGACCTGTACCGCTGCGGCCGGGCCAACGTCGTGCTGTCTCGGACGTTCGACGCGGACAACCTGCTGGGCTGGTTGCGGCGGATGCAGCGTGACGGCCCGGCGGACCGGGCCGCTCGCGCGGTACGCGACGCGCTGGTCGACGTCAGCTCGCCCGGTGGGCTCGCCCGTTCCCCGCTGGTGGCCTGGACCGGTGCCGGTTCGGGTGCCGCCCTCGCCGCCCTGCTGCGGTCCACGATCAGCACACTCGCCGAATCGCCGGAGCCCGTCGACGCCGAAGCCGGGCGGATCCTCGCCCAGTATTATCTGCGCGCGGCCGGCGGGCACGAGATCATCGCGCACCGGATGCACCTGAGCCGGGCGACGTATTTCCGCCGCTTCCGCCACGGCATCGAGCGGCTGACCGATCTGCTGCTGCCATCCGCGGACCGCTGAGCCCCGAAGAAATCGGCTGATTCCGTCTAGGCTCCCCTGACGGCGCGACCGTGGGGGAGGACCGCACGTGATCGACACGATTTTCTTCGACGTCGGCGGGACCATCGTCGACGAGACCCGGGAGTTCGAGACCTGGGCGGACTGGCTCGGTGTTCCCAGGCACACCTTCTCGGCGGTCTTCGGTGCGGTGATCGCCCGGGGTCTGGACTATCAGGAGACGTTCCGCGCCTTCCGACCCGACTTCGACCTCGCGACCGAACTCGACCGGCGAGCGGCCGCTGGCTGCCCGGAGTCGTTCGGCGAGGCGGACCTCTACCCCGACGCGCGGGCGTGCCTGACCGCCCTGAAGGAGCAGGACCTGCTCGTGGGCCTGGCCGGCAACCAGCCGGCGCACGCCGAGGCGACCCTGCGCGCTCTCGCCCTACCCGTGGATGTGATCGGCACGTCGGCCGGGTGGGGCGTGGCGAAACCGTCACCGGCCTTCTTCGAGCGGGTTGTCCGGGAAGGCGGTGGTGCGGCGTCGACCATGCTTTACGTCGGCGACCGACCCGACAACGACGCCCGCCCGGCCATGGCGGCCGGTATGAAGGCGTGCCTGATTCGGCGCGGTCCGTGGGGCCACATCCTGGACGATCCGGCCGTGGCGCGGCGGTGTCTGTTCCACATCGGCTCGTTGGCCGAACTCCCGGCCCTGGTCGCGAGGCACAACGCGGCAGGGGACTGACACCGGACCGGACACCGTCGAGCGGACCTTCCCCGGACCCGCTACGCTGCCCGCCGTGGCGAATCTGTTGAGGGGTGTGGCGGCACAGGTCGGACGACTGACCGGACGGGTGGCCGCCGGCAGGTCGGACGGGCCGGTCCCGGCCCAGCCGGCGCGGCGGCGCCAGGTGGCGGCGCTGCAGCGGCGGCAGCTCAGCTACGCGCCGGAGCCGGACGGCCAGGCCGACCCGGGCGAGATCGTGTGGACCTGGGTCAACTACGAGGACGACCCGCGCCAGGGCAAGGACCGGCCGGTCCTGGTCGTCGGACGCAACAGCCGCACCCTGTACGGCCTGATGCTGTCCAGCCAGAGCGACCGGGACGGCCAGCGGCACTGGCTGGCCCTCGGCCCCGGCGACTGGGACCGGGAGAAGCGGCCGAGCTGGATCCGGTTGGACCGGGTGCTCACCATGCGCGAGGACGGCATCCGGCGCGAGGGCGCGGTGCTGGACCGGGCCCGCTTCGACAAGGTGGGTCAGGCCCTGCGCGCCGGCTACGGCTGGTCCTGACACCGCACGCCTTCGACCGACCGTCGGCCACCGCGAGCTTCAGCCCGTGGTGGCCGCGCGGCGTCAACCGAGGTCGTACTCCGCCGGGACGGCGTTGAGGACCCAGGCGAGCGGCATCGTCGCGCGGACCACGTACTGGTCGCCGTCCAGGTGGTACAGGGTCACCGTCTGAGCCGGGTCCTGGTCCACGACCCAGTACTGCGGGATGCCGGCGGTGGCGTACTCACCGCGCTTGGTCACGGTGTCGATGCCCTCCGAGCCGGGTGAGACGATCTCGACAACGAGGAGCACGTCGGAGACCGGCAGCCAGACGCCGTCCTCTTGGGCCTTGCTCCAGACGACCAGGTCGGGAATGCGCCCGCCCACCCCGCCGTGCCGGCCCGGGATGCGCAGGCCGACGGCCTGGGCGATGCGCTCCGCCGGGACACCGCCCTGGGCGAGCCACACCATGAGCCGGGTCGCGATGATCGCATGGGTGTATCCCGGCGGCGGCATGATCGAGAGAACTCCCTCAGGACTGATCTCGTACCGGTGGTGTTCGTCCGCGGCCATCATCGCGGTCAGGTCATCGAGCGTCACGACCGTGGGCATGTACCTGCCAACCGCCTCTGAGCTCATGTGGGACATCCTATCGGTGGCCTGACCCGGACCGCGTCGACGCGGTCAGGGCCAGTCGACGCGGAGCGGCTGGTCGACGTACGTCCCGTACGGTGCGAACGCCCGCTCGACCCGCTTGCGGTCGCGCGCGCCCAGGGTGACCAGGGGCTGGACCGTGACCGTGGTGCGGGTCTTTCCGGTGGTCCGTTTCCAGGTGGCGATCACCCGGCCGGCGCGGACCACCGTGGACTGGAAGACCCCGTTGCCGCCGGGGACGATCGCCCGCAGGTGCTCCGGGTCGGCCATCAGCGACCGGTCCTTGAAGCCGAGCAGGTACTCGTCGAAACCGGGCAGCGTGAACAGGTCGTCGCCGTCCGGGCCGGCTGCGGCGGAGGCGTACGCGTCCAGCAGCGCCGGCTCGGCGTACAGCTCGACGCCGTCGACCCGGACGGCGGTCAGCGCGACGCCGGCCACCGCGATGCCGCGCTTGGCGTCGGCGGCGGTGAGGCCGGTCCAGCCGGCGAAGTCCTGCCGGGTGGTCGGGCCGTGGCTGCGGAAGTAGCGCAGGGCGAGGATGCCCAGCGCCTCGTCCCGCTCCGGGCGGCGCGGATCGGGCACCCACTCGTCCAGCAACACGAAGGTCTGCTGGTTGCCGACGTGCGGGGCGATGCACAGCACGCCGCGCTGGCTGGCGTACCAGAGCAGGTGGTAGAGGCGCTGGCCGGCGCCGTCGACGCCGGCCGCGGTGAGCGTGGCCAGGCACTCGGCCCGGGTGAACCGGCCGCCGCCGGCCAGCGCGGCGCCGAGCGCCTCCACCGCCCGGTCGGCGTCCCGCTCGGACAGGCCGATGACCTGCCGTCGACGTTCGGCGGCGGCCAGCGCCCGTACGCCGGTCAGGTCGAGCATCCAGCGCGCGTCGCGCGGCGGCACCAGGTGCACGGTGCCGCGCATCGGCCAGGTCCGGACGGCCTCCCGCCGTTCCATCGCGGCCAGCACGTCGACCTGCGTCCGGCCGGGCAACCGGACGCCCAACGACCACATCCCGCTCGCCACGTCCTGCGCCTGCATGGCGCCGAACCACTCGACCACGCCCGCCACGTCGTCCGGCGGGCGGATCCCGCCCGGATGAGCGCGCAGCAGCAGGCTCACCATCCGCAGGGCCAACACGTCCGCCGGTCTCAGCTGCACGGCCGCCAGCCTAGGGGCGGGGACCGACACCGTCCGTCGCCGGCAGGACGATGGTGAACGTGGTGCCGACACCGAGCCGGCTCGCCACGCCGATGGTCCCGCCGTGGTCGGTGACGATCTGTTTGGCGATGGCCAGGCCCAGCCCGGCGCCACCGGTGCGCCGGGCCCGGGACGCGTCGGCCCGCCAGAACCGGTCGAAGACGTGCGGACACTCCTCCGGCGCGATGCCGGTGCCGGTGTCGGCCACCTCGATCACGGCGTCCCGTCCCCGCGGTCCGGCGCGCAGTTCGATCCGGCCGCCGGCCGCCGTGGCCCGGACGGCGTTGCCGACCAGGTTGCCGATCACCTGCCGCAGCCGGTCCGGGTCGGCCGTCACCCGCACGGGCGTGGCGGCCACCGACAGGGTCACCCCGGCCGCGACGGCGGCCGGCTGGTGGCTGGTCCCGCACAGGTCCAACAACTCGGCCAGGTCGACCGGGCCACGGTGGTACGTCAGCCTGCCGGCCTCGGCCAGCGCCAACTCCTGCAGGTCGGCGACGATGCGTTGCTGGAGCACGGCCTCCTCGTGCAGCGAGGCGAAGATCTCCGGGCCGGGTTCGACCACCCCGTCGGCGAGCGCCTCCAGGTAGCCGCGCAGGTTGGCCAGCGGTGTCCGCAGTTCGTGCGCCACGTCGGCGGTGAGCTGGCGTTGCCGTTCCTCACCCCGTTGCAACGAGTCGGCCATCCGGTTGAACTGCCGGGCCAGCTCGGTCAGCTCGTCCCGACCCCGGATCGGCACCCGGATGGTCAGGTCGCCCTGGCCGAGCCGGCGGGCGGCGTCGGTGAGCCCGCGCACCGGGCGGAGCACCCGGTTGCTCAGCAGCGCCGTGGCCAGGATGGCGACGGCGGCCACCCCGCCGGCGACCGCCAGCAGCGGGCCGGTGGCCAGCGGGGCCCGGTCGTTCGGCGCCCCCAGGTAGAGCCGGGCGGGCAGCGGCGCCACGTCGACGATGTCGGCGGTGAAGGCGGCGGCCAGGCAGGGCTTGGGATCCAGGTCGTCGGACTGCCCGGCGGTGGCCCCGGGTACCGGTATCTGAGTCGGGCCCAGTCCGAGCCGCCAGGCCTGCCTGCCGGGCAACGACAGACAGTCGAGCAGGTTGGCCTGCAGCGATTCGCGCGGTGTCCAGCTCAGCTCGGCCCGTTCCTGACAGCTGTCGATGGTGGTCGAGGGGGCCCCGTCGACGGAGACGTCGGCCTTCAGCTTCGGCACGCCGTACCGGATCGACGTGACCCGGACCGGGATGCCCGCGGCGGACAGGCAGTTGGAGAACAGGGCGTCGATCCGGTACGAGCGGATCAGATCCTCGGTTATCCCCACCAGGGTCTTGTCGTCGGCGCCGGCGGGCAGGGCCAGCGCCGGGCGCGGGTCGACGAACGAGGTGACCAGCCCGAGCGGACGGGCCGTCCGTCCGGCCAGCGTGTCGGTGTCCGCGATCACCGTGCCGTTCTCGGTGACCAGGTGGATCCGTTGCCCGGTCTGCCGGTGCAGGTCCTGGATCTGGGCGGCCACGCCGGTCCAGCTGGCGTGTTCGCGGCCGTAGTCGGTCAGCCGGGTGCCGATGGTCTCCGCCTGGGCCCGGTCGACGTTCGCCGTGTCGGTGATCTGCTGGCTGGCCTGGCGCAGCACCAGCCAGGTGGTGGCCACCGTCGCGGAGACCGCCACCAGGACGAGCAGACCCAGCACGCGAAGCCGGAAACTCACCGTGGCTCGCCGCCCGGGGCCCGGCGCGACGGCGGAGCCGGGTCGTCCTCGCCGGCCTCGGCCAGCCGGTAGCCGCGTCCGGTGACGGTGCGGACGTAGCGGGGGGTGGCCGGGTCGGGTTCGATCTTGCGGCGCAGGTTCATCACGTGCGCGTCCACGGTGCGTTCCAGCACGTGGTGGTCGAAGCCGAACGCCCGGTCGATGATCTGGCCCCGGGTGAAGACCCGGCCCGGCTCGCCGGCCAGCACCTCCAGGATGCCGAACTCCTTGGCGGTGAGCCCGACCGGCCTGCCGGCCACCCGTACCTCGAACCGGCCGGGGTCGATCTCCAGGTCGCCGACCCGCTGGATCACGACGTCGGCGTTCTTCACCACGCCGGAGCGGCGCAGCAGCGCCCGGGCCCGGGCCACCAGTTCCCGCGGGCTGTACGGCTTGGTCAGGTAGTCGTCCGCGCCGATGTCCAGGCCGAGCAGGACGTCCTCCTCGGTGCTGCGCGCGGTCAGCATCAACACCGGTACGTCCGACTCGGCGCGCAGGATCCGGCACACGTCCAGCCCGTCGACCACCGGCATCATCACGTCCAGGATCACCAGGTCCGGCCGGCGGGTCCGGGCCCGGTCCAAGGCGGTACGACCGTCCCCGACGACCAGCACCCCGTAGCCCTCGCGTTGCAGGTACAACCGGATCAGGTTGGCCTGCTTCGGGTCGTCCTCGGCGACCAGCACCCGTGCGCTCATCGTTTCCATCCTGCCCTGTCGGTCGGAGGCGATCTCACCGCGGGGGCCGTGAAGAATCGATGAAGTTCCGATGCGGAGGCCGTCCACGAACTTTTCGTGGTCGCCCATACGACTTCTTCACGGCAAACGCACAGCCGCCGGTTACGGTCCGGTGCTGTGACCTCCACTCGTCGTCGACTGCTCACCAACGCGGTCGCCGCCCTCACCGGCTCCGGTCTGACCTACGGCGCCCGGCATGCCTACGACGCCCTCACGGCGGACCGGCCGCTGCCCTTCTACGGCGGCTACGCCTCGGCGATCCACGCCGACCGGAAGACCCCACCCCGCGCGGACCGGGTCGACGTGGTCTGGCAGGTCTCGACGACGAAGAAGTTGGTGGCGCTGACCTTCGACGACGGTCCGCACCCCAGGTGGACGCCCGAGGTGCTGGACATCCTCGACCGGACCGCCACCCCGGCCACCTTCTTCATGATGGGCCGCAACGCCCGCGAGCACGGCCACCTGGTGACCGGCCGGCTGGACCGGCACGAGGTGGGCAACCACACCTGGGCGCACCACGACCTGGCGAAACAGACGTACGAGGAGAGCCTGACCGCCCTGCGGGACAGCCACCGGGAGCTGACCCGGCTCTGCGGTCGCGAGCCGGTGCTGATGCGCCCACCGTACGGGCACCTGGCCGGCGCCAGCCTGCTCGCCGCCAACGAACTGGCCTACCGGGTGGTGCTCTGGAGCCGGCAGATGCTGGAGTCCGAGTACCCGGGGGATCCTGCCGGCCTGGCCCGCTACGTCGTGGACTCCTGCGCGCCCGGGACGATCCTGCTGGCCCACGACACCGGACCGGAGGACCGGCTGGTGGCCATCCGCGGGCTGGCCAGCATGATCGAGGGCCTGCGCGGTCGGGGGTTCGACTTCGTCACCGTCTCCGATCTGCTTCGACAGGCGGACGCGGAGCGGGACCGCGGTTAGCGCGGTGGGCCGCGACCCGGGTCCGGCTCGCGCAGGTGCTGTCGCAGTAGCGTCGGGTCGGTCCGGGGCCGTGCCGCAGCACGGCGTGCCCACAGCCGGCCGCGGCGCACCGGGCCAACACGTCCACGCCGTGTTCCGCGACGAGCAGGGCGAGCGCCATCGACCCGGAGGCGGCCAGCCAGCCACCCCACGTCGAACCGGGTGCGTCCACGTGCAGGTGCAGCGGCGTCCCGCCGCCGACCAACCGGGGCCGGGCGGTGCGGGCGAGCAGGTCGTTGAGCCGTTCGGCGATCCGCTCCCGGTCACCGGCGGCGGCGAACACCGCGGCCAGGTCGGTCCGCGCCGCCCGGGCGTCGGCCAGGTCGACGTCGTCCACCTCGACCGGTTGCGGTTCGTCGTGAGCGAGGAGCAGGTCCCGTAACCGCCCCGGTGAGGTGAGCAGGTCGGGGTGCCGCTCGGTGGGCGCGGTGTTCACCAGCGCCACCGCGAGCCGGGCCCACCGGGTGGAACCGAAGCGAATCTGTCCGGCCATCTTGTTACGGTACCAAACATGAAACCCGTTACAGGACCCGTACCGGGAACGTCCTCCGCCGTGCGCCTCGGTGGACGTGGCGTCCGGCTGCTGTCCGCCGCGACGGCCTCCCGGCTGGCCGACGAGGCGGCCGGGATAGCCGTGGTGCTGGTCGTCATCGCCCGCACGGCCGATCCCCGGCTGGCCGGACTGGTGGTCGCCGCCTTCGCGCTGCCCACCCTGGTCACCGGGCCGGTCCTCGGTGCGCTGCTGGACCGGCTGCGCCGCAAGCGGATCCTGTTCGTCGTCAACCAGGTGACGTTGGCCGGCACCCTCCTCGCGGTGCTGCTGCTGGCGGGCCGGGCGCCCGGGCCGGTGCTGGTCGGCCTGGGTCTGCTCGCCGGGGTGACGGCGCCGGTGTTGACCGGCGGGTTCAGCAGCGTCCTGCCCCGGGTGGTGCCGTCCACCGCGCTGCCCCGGGCCAACGCCGTCGACGGAGCCAGCTACAACATCGCCGGACTGGCCGGTCCGGCCCTGGTCGCGGCGGTGGCCGGCAGCCTGGGCGCCGGCGCGGCCCTGGCAGGTACCGCCGGGCTCGCCGCCGTCGGTCTCGGGCTCGTCCTGGCCGCGCCGATGCCGGCCCCGCCCGAGCCTCGCGCCGGCGTCGGCGGCCGGATCGAGCCGGGTGCCGGCGAGCCGGACCCGACCGCGTCGGCGGTGGCCGGGCCGAACCCGGCCACCGCCGGATTGCGCCGAAACGAACCGGCCGTCGGTGACCGGCACCGACTGGAGTCGTTCCCGGTGGCGCTGGCCCGCGGGCTGCGGCTGCTGGTCCGCGTCCCGCTGCTGCGCGCCACCACCGTCGCCACGACGATCGGATACGCCGCCCAGGGGCTGCTACCGGTCACCATGCCGCTGTACGCCGTCGCGCTGGGACATCCGGCCGCGCACGGCGGCTGGTTGTTCACCGCGATCAGCCTCGGCGCGCTGGTCGGCACCCTGCTCTCGGAGCGGCTGCTGGCCCGCCGGTCACCCACCGCGGTGCGCGGCCACCCTGGCCGTCCGGCAACGCTGCACGCCGACACACCGGTACGGTCAGGTCGTCGCTACCACGGCCAGCGTCAAGACCGGCGCGTACGCCCTGGGCGCCGCCGCCACCGGACTGCTCGCCGCGCAGCTGACCGCCCGGCAGCTCCTGCTCGTCGTCGCGGCCGGTCAGGCGCTCGCCGTCACGGCGTTCGTCCTGTCCGGACGGTCGGTAGGGCGGTCGGAGGACATGGCCGCACCCGTGGGTCGACGTCGGAGGCTGTCGAGCCGGGCTACCGGAATGCGGGCCAGTGCTCCGGCCTTTAGGCCGGGGGTGAAGGCCCGCGCTGGGAGGGCCGCCGGGCCCGAGCAGTGCCTTAACCCGGACGGTTCTGCTGCTCGATGTACTGCTTCATGACGGTCAGCGGTGCGCCGCCGACGGAGCCCGCGAAGTACGAGCCCGACCAGAGTTTGTTGGCTTGGTAGTAGTGCCGCACGAGGTCGGGGAACTCCTGCCGCAGGCGGCGCGAGGACACCCCCTTGAGGCTGTTGACCAGCCGAGCGACCGCCACCTTGGGCGGGAAGTTCACGAGCAGGTGGACGTGGTTGTTCTGGCCGTTGAACTCGACCAGTTCGGTCTCGAAGTCGGCGCAGACGTCTCGCATGATCGCTTTCATGCGGGTCAGGTGTCGGTCGGTGAACACTTTGTGCCGGAACTTTGTCACGAAGACCAAGTGGACATGCATCGCGAAAATACAGTGTCTGCCAGTGCGGATACCTGCGTGTTCAGCCATAAACCAACATGGTACGTTGTTGTACGTGCAGTTCCGGTACAACTTCCGCGTCTACCCGACGCCCGGGCAGCAGATCGAGCTGGCGCGAGCGTTCGGGTGCGCGCGGGTGGTGTTCAACGACGCACTCAGGCTGCGCCAGCAGGCCCGCGAGCAGGGCTTGCCGTACATCTCGGACGTCAATCTGTCCAAGCAGGTCATCACGCAGGCCAAGAGGACCGAGGCCCGAGCCTGGCTGGGCGAGGTTTCGGCGGTGGTGTTGCAGCAGGCCCTGGCGGACCTGAACACCGCCTACCGCAACTTCTTCGCCTCCGTCACGGGCAAGCGCAAGGGCCGCAAGGTCGCCCCACCGCGGTTCCGGTCTCGGAAGGACAACCGGCAGGCCATCCGGTTCACCAAGAACTCCCGGTTCAAGGTTCTCGACAACGGCCGCCTGCGGCTGCCGAAGATCGGCGATCTCGCGGTCCGCTGGTCCCGGCCGCTGCCGTCGGACCCGTCGAGCGTGGCGATCATCCGAGACGCGTCGGGCCGGTACTTCGCGTCGTTCGTCGTCCAGACCACGGACGAGCCGCTGCCCAAGACGGACTCGCAGGTCGGGATCGACCTCGGGTTGACCCACTTCGCGGTCATGTCCGACGGCACGAAAATCGCGGCGCCGAAGTTCCTGCGCCGCGCGGCCCGCAAACTCAAACGGTTGCAGCAGGACCTCTCCCGCAAGCAGAAGGGCTCGGCGAACCGCAAGAAGGCCGTCAAGAAGGTCGCTCGCGCTCACGCGCGGGTGGCCGACACCCGGCGGGACTGGCAGCACAAGCTGTCCACGGCGATCATCCGCGACAACCAAGCGGTGTACGTCGAGGACCTGTGCGTCGTCGGTCTCGGCCGGACCAGGCTCGCGAAGTCCGTGCATGATGCGGGCTGGGCCAGTTTCACCGGCATGTTGGAGTACAAGGCCGCGAGGTACGGGCGCATCTTCGGTCGGGTGGACCGGTGGTTCCCGTCCACTCGCATGTGTTCGCAGTGCGGACGCATCAACGGCAAGATGGCGCTCAACGTTCGATCGTGGGACTGCCCCTGCGGAGCAACCCACGACCGGGACCTCAACGCCGCCATCAACGTGTTGGCCGCCGGACAGGCGGACAAGTCAAACGACCGTGGAGCGCACGTAAGACCAGGACTCGTCCCGGCAGCGCGCGGTGAAGCGGTAACCCACCCGGATGCCGCGTGTTCCACGCGCAGCGTGGAGGGAATCTCCGTCCTTTAGGGCGGAGAGGATGTCAATGGTGGTGCCGGCGACCTGGTTGTGGCGTCTGCGGCATCCGGTCGGCCGGTTCCTGCACCGCTACCTGCTGCGGCCGCTCGGTGTGGCGGTGGCCTGGGTGTGGCGGTACACCGTGGTGGCGCTGTTCCGCGGCCTTGTCGCGATCGGCCGGCTGGGCTACCGATACCTGCTGCGGCCGGTCGGCCTGGCGGTGGCCTGGGCCTGGCGACACACGGCGGTGCCGCTGTTCCGGGGCGTCGTCTTCCTGCTGCGGGTCACCGTCGTGGCGCCGGCCCGCTGGACGTACCGGGCGGTGCTCGCGCCGGCCGGACGGTGGCTGCGCGACGACATCCTCCGCCCGATCGGCGCGGCCGTCCGCGAGGTCCTGACCGCCCTCGGCGTACGCCGAGGCTGACCGCGGCCCGGCCCTCGGTCCGGGCGTCGGTGCGGCCGCCGGTCCGGCTGCGTTTCCTGTCGCGGCAGTGGCGACAGACGCGCCCGGTTCGGCGTGCGGGCGCCACCGATGCCGGGGTGGCAGCGCTCACCCGTCGGGAGCGTCGCGGGCGCCGCGTAGCGCGATGGCGGTCAGGCCACCGATGAACACCAGCCCGGCGCAGAGGAGGGCGCCGACGTCGTGTGCCGGGCGGGCGGGCCAGATCCATGGTGTGGTGAGCGCGGGTCCGTGCCACTGGGTGTACAGGGCGTAGATGGCGATCATGAGGTAGGCGGTGGGGCCGCTCCAGGCGAGCGTGCCGCCGAGAAGAACGGCGCACAGCAGCCCGAGGCCGGTCAGTCCGGCGAGGTTGCGCAGCACGTCCAGCGTGCCGCCGGCGAGGTGGCCGCCGATTCCCGCGATGGTCAGCGCGCCGGCCGCGCCGGCGGTCAGGGCCAGTGCGGTGCCCAGTCGCAGCAGTGGCAGCCATCGGCCGGTGGCACGTTCCGGCTCGCCGAACGGACTGGCGCTGGCGACGGCGATGGCGGCGGCACATCCGGCTTCGAGGATCAGCGGGAGTTGGCGCGCACCGTATGCGTCCCATTGCCGATGCAGGGCGATCCGTAGCACGGCGGCGCAGACCGCGATCGCGGCCAGGGCCACCGGAAAGCGGCGGCTGGTCAGATGCAGCCGGGCCAGGCGGAGGCCGGCCCGTCCGGGTCCCGTCGGCGGCCGGCCGGCCGCGGCGGGCGTCATGGCAGCTCCGCGAGGGCGATCCGACCGGCCCGCAGGGCGGCCACGTGCTGCGTGAGCCAGGCGCGTCGGGCAGCGGGCGGCAGGGCGCCGAACCGGTGCGCGGCGGCGGCAGTCGGGCTACCGGGAGGGAGGGTGGCGGTCCTGAGGATGGCCTCGGCGACCGCCTGCTGCGCCTCTGTCGTCGTGCGCCGGTCGCCGCCGATGACCTCGCTCAGGATGTCGCGCGCGGTGCTCGTCCGCAGTTGGACGGCCAGTTCGTCGGTGCTCAGCGAACGCCCCAGTTGGACGGGGAGGAGTATGCGCAGCGTCGGTGGGGCGCCGCTCGCGGCCGGGTCGGCTCTGCTGATACCGACCTCGTTGCCCGCTCCCTGCCGGTAAGTGGCGGGGGCCTGCTCGATGCGGACCGGTGCGCCGGGCAGGCCGGCCAGCTCGCCCAGGACCGGGTTGAGCGCGGCCGTCACGGTGGGCAGGTGGACGGCGTAGGCGGGGTGCAGGCAGACCGGGATCGGCGCGTCGCCGCACACCGGCCGATAGCGGACGGGACGGTCGTCGGCCGGGTTGTGCAGGGCGGGAACAGCGATCATGCCGTGCGGGTCGAGCTGTCCGGTGCCGGCCAGCGCGGTCGCGGTGCCGACGGCCAGCAGACCGGCCGCAGCCAGGGCGGCGGCGCCGCCGCGCAGCCATCGGCCGCCGGAGCCGGCGGGCAGACCCAGCACCCCGAGCAGCGCCGCGGTGAGTCCGGTGAGGAACATCAGTTGGACGACCGGCAGGTCGGGCAGGTAGCGGTAGAACGTGGCGACGCCCTGGTCCGGGCCGGTCTCCCAGGGGCCGGCGACCAGCGGGGACACCTGCCAGGGCGAATGGTCGCCGTGGATGAACTGCGCGGTGAGTTCGAGCGCGAGGAACGCGCCGACCGCGACCAGCGGCGCGGTGAATCGGCTGGGGCGCAGCGCCCCGGCGGCGAAGCCGAGCGCGGAGAACGCGGGCAGGCTCGCGGCACCGACCGCGGCCGGCCACCACAGCGGGCCGCCCCAGGCGCCCTGCCGGGCGGTGCTTACGTACAGGACAGCCACACAGCCCAGGTATGCGACCAGCGCCCAGCAGGTGGTGGCGGCCCAACTGGCGAGCTGGCGGACCCATCGCGGCCGGGCGGCGCCGGACAGCAGATCGGTCATGCCGTGGCGGGCCTCCCGCGAACCCAGCCAGGCGGCGGCGCCGACCACGATGGGCACGAAGGCCGCCGGGGCGCTGGTCTGCATGGTCATCGCGCGGACGTTCCACAGTGGTGGGTACGCCATGGCCGGCCGATACGTGATCAGCCAGAAGAGCGCGGCGACGATCGGCAGCATCCACCGTGTCACGTTGCGGCGCAGTTCCAGCCGGAGCAGCCGGCCGCCCGCCGCCAGCGGCAACCGGACAGCCCGGGCCGGCCCGATGCGCGCCGGCCTGACCGACGTGGTGCTCACGAGTTCGCCGCCGCGAGTACGGCGCTGTAGCCGCGCTCCAGCGGGGCGTCTCCAACCGCCGTGGTGCCGATGCCGCGGGCGGCCAGCTCGTCCGGCGTACCGTGGAAAACGATCTTCCCCTGGTCCATCAGGGCGACCCGGGCGCAGGCGGCCCCGACGTCCTCGACCAGATGGGTGCTGACGATCACGGTGGCCCGCCGCCCGAGGTCGCGCAGCAGGCTGCGGAACGCGACCCGCTGTGCGGGGTCGAGCCCGGCGGTCGGCTCGTCCAGCAGCAGTAACTCGGGCTCGTTGACGATCGCCTGCGCGATCCCCACCCGGCGCAGCATCCCACCGGAGAGGGTACGCAGCTTCGCCTTCGCCTGGTCGCCCAGGCCGACGCGTTCGACGGCGGCGGCGACCGCGCGGTGCACCTGTGCCGGCGGCAGCTCCTTCAGCAGCGCGAAGTACTCGACGAACTCCACCACCGTGAACCCCGGGTAGAAGCCCAGATTCTGTGGTACGTAGCCGAGCCTGCGCCGGACCTGCCGGCGCTGCCGGTAGGCGCCGGGGTCCCGCCCGAGCAGCCGTATCCGGCCCGAGGACGGTGGGATCACCGTCGCCAGCATCCGCAGCAGGGAGGTCTTGCCCGCACCGTTCGGGCCGAGCAGCCCGAGTACGCCCGGACCGGCGTCCAGGGTCACCCCGGCCACGGCCGTGGTCCGGCCGAACCGGCGGGTCAGATCGGTGGTCGCGATGTTCATGAGGTTCCTTTCGGAATCCGGGTCGTGTAGAGCACGACTGCCGCGCAGCAGCCGGCGAACGTCAGATAGGGAAGCCACAGCACCGTGGTCGTCACCGCCGCGCCGAGTCGCCCGGTGGCCGCCTGAGCGGCCAAAATCATGATCACCCAACCGGTCACACCGGCCGCCACGCCGACGTTCGCCGATCGGGCGACCGTCGCCGTGGCCAGCGCCAGCGCGCACACCGCGGTCATCGGGAGCAGCCAACCGAGCGTGACCGCCGTGGCGGCGCCCGACGCGGCCGAGCCGGCCAGTCCGAACGCCGCGTTCAGGCCGAACACCGCCAGCGCCCGGACCAGCAGCACCATCCGGTCACTGACCGCCACACTGCAGGACAATTCCCAGGCCGGGTCGATCCCGGGCCCGTAGGCGTACCCGATGCCGGCCGCTGCCACCGCCGGGGCGAGCAGCGCGAGATACGGCGTCCCGGTCTCCAGCGTGGCCAGCATCCCGGCCAGCAGGACCACCCCGGTGGCGACGACCCACCCGAGCAGCAACGACGGCGTGGTCACCAACGCCCGGGCCAGCCCCGGTGAACGGAGCAGCCGACCGGCCAGCCGCTCGACGAGGCCCGGACGGCGGCGCCACACCTCGGCGGCCACCCCGACCCAGACCCGGTCCAGGTCGACGTCGCACGGCGCCGCGTCCCAGCGGCCCGGAACATGATCGGCACCCGCCTCATGGCCGCTGGTCATCGCTCACCTTCCCCGCCCATCGGATCCTGCCCCCGCAGCGCCACGCGCATCAGCCGCCGGACCTGGTACGCGCGGCTCTTCACCGTTCCCTCCGGAACGCCCATCAGCTCAGCCACCTCGGCCACCGGCCGGTCCTCGAGGTACATCAGCCGCCACGTCTCCCGCTGCGGGCTGCCCTCCGGGCCGAGCGCCTCGGCGGCGTCGGCGAGTTGCGCCCGGGACACCGCCGCCTCCGTCGGGTCCACCGGCCGCCCCTCGCCGGCCGCCACCAGCGCGGTCAGCAGCACCTCCGGTTGCCCCCGGCGGCGCAACCACAGCGCCGCCTGCCGCCGGGCGATGCCCCACAGCCAGCCACCGGCACCCCCCGACCGGTAGCCCCGGGCCCCCCGCCACACCGCCAGGAACGTCTCCTGGAGCACGTCCTCCACGTCCGGGGCGGGCAGGACCGTACGCAGCCGGGCCGCCAACCAGGGCGCATGTCGCGAGAACAGTTCCCGCAACGCCCCGTGATCACCATGCGCCACGGCTCGGACCAAGTCGTCGTCGTCCATCGCCTTCTCTGTTGCGATTGGGCACCTGCCGGTTCACGGTGACGCCGAGATTCTTCCCGATCGTGCCCGGACCGCGGGCCTGGCGAGTTTGCCCGGCCGGTCGCCGGGTAGTCGGCCGCTCCGGAGTGCCCGAAAAGGAGGCAGCTGATGAGCGGTCGGACGACGGCGGCGGTCATCTACTACAGCGCGACCGGCGTGACCTACCAGATGGCCCGGGCCGCGGCCGAGGCCGCGGAGAGGGCCGGTGCGGAGGTCAGGCTCCGCAAGGTCCACGAGCTGGCGCCGGAGGAGGCGATCAACTCCAACGCCGGTTGGCAGGCACACCGGCTGGAGACCCAGGACGTGCCGGAGGCGACCCTGGACGACCTGGAGTGGGCCGAGGTGGTGATCTTCGGCACGCCCACCCGGTACGGGGTGATGGCAGCCCAGCTCAAGCAGTTCATCGACGCCAGCGGTCCGCTCTGGGCCCGGGGCGCGCTGGTGAACAAGGTGTTCGCCGGGTTCTGCTCGACGGCGACCGCGCACGGCGGGCAGGAGGCGACCCTGTTGTCGATGTTCAACGTCTTCTACCACTGGGGCGGGATCGTGGTGACCCCCGCCTACACCGAGCCGAGCCAGTTCGTCTCGGGCAACCCGTACGGTGGCTCGCACACCAGCAACAACGGTGAGCTGCCGCCGGACGAGAACGCGCTGGCCGCGACCGCGTTGACCGCCCGGCGCGCGGTGCAGATCGGCGGCGCGTTGCGGGCCGGGTTGCCGAACGGCTGACCGGCGGTCCGGACAGGGGCTCTCAAACCTGCCCGGACCGCCGGCACACCGGTGCTACCCCGGCAGCGCCGAGGTATGCACCGGCCCGACCGAATTCAGCGGGCCGGACACAGCCGGGGCGCAGGACGCCGGGGGCGGCCGGGGCTCAGGGCGCCGACGTCGCCAGGGTGGGCAGCAGCCGGGGCAGCAGGTCGGCCAGCACCGTGAACCCGTCGGCGCTGAGGACGGATTCCGGGTGGAACTGCAACCCGACGAAGCCCCGGCCGCGTACCGCGTGCACCGCGCCCCGGTCGGCGTCCCGGGCCACCTCGACCGGCCCGTACCGGGTCGGCAGCCGGTCAGCGTCGGTGACGGCCGTGTAGCTGGAGTAGAAGCCCACCCGCCGGTGGGCGCCGAACAGGTCGATCTCCCGCCGCACCCCCTGGTACGGCGCGTCGCGGCGGTGCAACCGCAGCCCGAGCAGCCCGCACAGCAGCTGGTGGCCGAGGCAGACCGCCAGCGTGGGCCGACCCGCGGTCAACAGGTCGACAAGGGTCCGGCGCAGCGCCGCCATCTTGGCGTCCGAGCTGTCGGTCGGGTCGCCCGGCCCGGGGCCGACCACCACCAGGTCGTGCTCCGCGCGCACCGGCGCCAGGGCGGTCCACGGTGTCAGTTCCACCGCCAGGCCGAGCGCCCGCAACTGGTGGGCGAGCATCCCGGTGAAGGTGTCCTCGCCGTCCACCACCAACGCGCGGCGGCCGGTGAGTTCGGGCAGCGCGGCGGTGCCCGGGGTCCGCTGGTCGAGCCAGAACCGGGCCAGCCGGTCGTTGCGGGCGGCCAGCGCGGCCCGTACCGCCGGTAGTTCGGCGAGCCGCCGGGTCGGCGCCGCGTCGCCCGGGCCGGTCCGGGTAGCTCCCGTGGGCCTGTCCGGCCCGGTGGGGGCACCGTCCGGCCCGGTGGCCGGTACGCCCGCCGTCGCCGCCGGCACGGCTACGCCGAACGCGGCCAGCACCCCGGCCGCCTTGGCATACGTCTCGGCCACCTCGCCGGCCGGCGTGGAGTGCCGGACCAGGGTGGCGCCGACCGGCACCCGGACCCGGCCGGTGGGGGAGATCTCGGCGGTGCGGATCAGGATCGGCGCGTCGAGGGTCTGTCGGCCCCGGTCGTCGTGGCCGAGCAGGGCCAGCACCCCGGCGTAGTACCGCCGGCCACGCCGCTCCCGCCGGGCGATCACCCGGCAGGCGTTCTCCATCGGGCTGCCGGTCACCGTCGGGGCGAACATGGTCTCCCGCAGCACCTCACGGACGTCCCGGGTGCTCTGGCCGGCCAGCAGGTACTCGGTGTGGGTCAGCCGGGACATCTCCTTCAGGTACGGTCCGATCACCTGCCCGCCGTACTCGGCGACGGTGGCCATCATCTTCAGCTCCTCGTCGAGCACCATGTACAGCTCGTCGATCTCCTTCGGGTCGGCCAGGAACCGCAGCAGCGCCTCCGGGTCGGCCGGTCCGTCCGGGTGCCGGTGGGTGCCGCTGATCGGGTTCATCATCACCAGCCCGTCCTCGACGCTGACGTGCCGCTCCGGGCTGGCACCGACCAGGGTCCGGGTGCCGGTGTGCACCAGGAAGGTCCAGTAGGCGCCCCGCTCGCCGACCAGCAACCGGCGCAGCGCGGCCAGGGCGGTGGCCAGCGGCGCACCGGTCAGGGTCGCGGTGAAGGTGCGGTGCAGGACGAAGTTCGCCCCCTCGCCGTGACCGATCTCGTCGGCCAGTACCGCCGCCACGGCAGCGGCGTAGTCCGGGTCGGCGATGTCGAACCGGCCGTCGTGGACGGCCACCGGCCGGTCCGGCAGGGCGGCGAGTGCCTCGGTCAGCGGAATCCGCCGGTGATCGGCGACGGTCAGGTACTCCAGTGGGGCGCCGTCGTCGACGCAGGCGAAGCCGCGTTCGGCGACCTGCCGGTAGGGCACCACGGCGAGGGTGCGTGGTCCGGCGGGGCCGGCCGGCAGCGGCAGGTCGGCCAGCCGGTCGGCGGTGTGCGCCGAACCGGTGATCATCTCCAGCTCGTCGCCCTCGGATCGGCGGAGCAGGGCGAACGGCCCCGGGTCGATGCCGGCGTCGACGGCGGCGAGCAGGTCCTCAAGTGGGTTCATCGCGTTTCCTCGGGCTCGGGCGGGACCGTCGGCGGCCGGTCGGAGCACGGGAAAGGCGAACGGCCGCCGGATCGGGCGGCCGCGGGGTGGTTATGCGCGCGAATGGGCCGCCGGGTCGGCGGGCCACCAGGAACACGGGTACGCGGGCACGCCGCAAGCTTACGGGCCGCGCCGCCGCCGCGGAAGCCACTCCGGCGGATCGGTCGCCGGTACCGCCGGTCGCCGGTGGCATCGACATCGGCGGCATCCGTCGTCGGCGGGGCGGCACGCGGGCGCGGACTCGGGCATGACCGGATCGGCCGCCGGGTAGGTTGATCCCGATGAACAT
Source organism: Micromonospora zhanjiangensis (assembly GCF_042650605.1). NCBI lineage: Bacteria > Bacillati > Actinomycetota > Actinomycetes > Micromonosporales > Micromonosporaceae > Micromonospora > Micromonospora zhanjiangensis. The sequence goes on from NZ_JBHSBN010000005.1 coordinate 289,417, forward strand.
TCTCGCTCTCGACCTCGGCACCTCGTCGGTGCGGGGGCTGGTCCTGGACGGCGACGCCGTACCGCGGCCCGGCGCGCTGGCCCGGCGCAAGATGACCATGTCGGTCGGCGAGGACGGCGCGGCCACCCTGGACGGCCCCGGGTACCTGGCCGCCCTCGTCGAGTGCCTCGACGAGCTGGCCGCCGGCGGTCACCTCGACGGCGTCGGGCTGGTCGCGGCCTCCGCCCAGTGGCACTCGGTGGTCGCGTTGGGGCCCGACGGCGCGCCGCGCAGCCCGGTGCTGACCTGGCTGGACACCCGACCGGCACCCCTGCCGGGGGCGTCCGGCCCGGCCGACGAGACGGCCTTCCACCAGCGCACCGGCACCTGGTGGCACCGGTTCTACTGGAACATGCGACTGCCCTGGCTGCGCGATCGGCTCGGTGGCGGCCCCGTCCGGTACGTCGGCCTGGCCGAGTACGTCTTCGGCGCGCTGCTGCACGAGGCGCCGATGTCGGTGTCCCAGGCCTCCGCCACCGGGATGCTGGACGTGCGGACGTTGCGCTGGGACGACGAGGCGTGCGCCCTGGCCGGCGTACGGGACGGCGAGCTTCCGGTGCTGGCACCGGCCGGCTGGCGGGGCCGGCTGCGTCCGGACGTCGCCCGCCGGTGGCCGGCGCTGGCCGACGCGTCGTGGGCGCCGCCGATCGGCGACGGCGCCGCCTCCAACATCGGGTCGCAGTGCGTCGACGAGAACCGGGCCGCGGTCACGGTCGGCACGTCGGCGGCGGTCCGGCTGGTCCAGGCGTCGCCGCCCGGCGTCGCGTTGCCGCCGCTGCCCGACGAGCTGTGGCGCTACCGGATGGACCACGAGCGGATCGTCACCGGCACCGCCTTCTCCGGCGGCGGCAACCTGTACGCCTGGGCGAGGCGGGAGCTGCGGCTGCCCGAGGGGAAGGAGCTGGAGCAGGCCCTGGCCCGGCTGCCGCACGGTGCGACGCCGGTGCGCGCCGACCCACGACTGGGCGGCGACCGGCCGCCGGGGCTGGCCTCGGCCGGCTCGGGCCAGCTGTCCCACCTCGGGTTCAACACCACCGCGGTGGAGATCTTCGCCAGTCTGATGGAGGCGCTCTGCCACCAGGTGGCGAGGGGTCTGGTCAAGATGGAGTCGACGGTGGGGCATCCGGTCGAGGTGGTGCTCGGCGGCGGCGCGGTCGCCGCGTCCCAGTGGTGGCGGGAGGCGTTCCTGACCGTGCTGGCCCCCCGACCGGTCAGCTACGAGTCCAATCCGGAGATCGGCGCCACCGGTGCGGCGCTGGTCGCGATCGGTCGGCTTGGCGGTGCCACCGGCCTGCAGCGGGTCGGGCCGATCGACCGGCCCGGGTCACCGACACCGGCAGGATCCGACGGCTGACAGTATCCTCCTGGGGCGCGGGACGGATCGACCGATTGACAGCAGCACCGTGCCTGGTTGGATGGGACTTCCGTCCTCGGCCTGACGTGGATCGAGGGATGAAGGAGGCATGGTGGCTGAGGTGCCGGACAACGCCGCCCGTGCGGCGCGACAGCCGCAGCGAAAACGCCTCGACGTCCGGATCGTCCCGCACCGGCGCCGGTCGCCGCTGCGGATCAGCGACTGGCGGATGCGCAGCAAGCTGGCCGCCGTCCTGGTCGTCCCCTCGGTGGCCTTCATGGTGTTGGCCGGCGTGCAGACCGCCGGGCTGTTCGGCCAGGCCAGCACGCTGGACCAGTTCACCCGGGAGGTGAGCATCGGTCGGGAGATCAACGACCTGGTCGACCGACTGCAGCAGGAGCGCGACCGGACCGCGGGCGAACTGGCCGGGCTCGACGCGCCGTCCCCCCGCCGCGGCACCCCCGAGCAGGCGGTGGCCGCGTTGCAGCCGCACTACGAGGCGGTCGACGCGGCGTTGAACCGGCTCCGCGAGGCGGCCCGGCCGTTGGCCGACGCGGACGCCGGCTGGCGGGTGTCCTTCGCGCGGGCCGAGGAGGCCCTCAAGCAACTGCCCGGCGTCCGGTCCGCGGTGCCGGCCGGTACCGCCGCCCCGGACACCCCCCTGGGCAGCTACGACCGGGCCATCGACGCGCTGATCACGCTGCTGGCCGAGCCCTCGCCGGGCGGCAGCAACCCCGAGCTGAGCGCCTCGGTGTTGCGCTACGTGCAGCTGGCCCGGGTCAAGGAACTCGGCTCGCGGGTGCGCCGCGAGCTGTACGCGGCGGCCCGAGCCGGCCGGTACGACCCGAACGCGCTGGTCAAGCTGGCCGACCTGCGGGCGCAGCAGCTCGCCGCGCTGGGCGAGTTCCGGGTGGCGGCGACGGTCAAGCAGTTGCTGCGCTACGAGAAGACCACGGCCGACCCGCGGTTCGCCAACGCCACCCGGCTGGAGGAGACCACCATCGGCGGCGCGCCGGCCGTGCTGGACCCGGAGGCGTGGTGGAACGCCAGCCAGCAACGGTTGCAACTGATGGGCGACGTCCAGGCCACGGTGCTCGGCGACGCGGTCGGCGAGGCGGGCAGCCGCAGCGCGGCGCAACTGCGACGCAGTCTGCTGGTGGCCGGCGCGGTGCTGGCCGTCCTGGTGGCCGCCCTGCTCACCTCGGTGCTGGTCGGCCGGTCGATCGCCAGATCGCTGCGGATGCTGCGCGGTCAGGCGCTGAAGGTGGCACAGGTCGAGCTGCCGGAGGCGCTGGAACGATTGCGTGGCGTCGAACCGGACCCGGACATCGAGGTCTCGCCCGCCGCGGTCCGGTCGATGGACGAGATCGGCGACGTGGCCGAGGCGTTCGTGGCCGTGCAGCGCAGCGCCGTCGCGCTCGCGGTCGAGCAGGCGGTGATGCGGCGCAACGTCAACGCGATGTTCGTGAACCTGGCCCGGCGCAGTCAGGTGCTGGTGGAGCGGCAGCTGGAGCTGCTGGACGAACTGGAGCGGGAGGAGAGCGACCCGGACCAGCTGGACAACCTGTTCCGGCTGGACCACCTCGCCGCCCGGATGCGCCGTAACGACGACAGCCTGTTGGTGCTGGCGGGCACCGAGTCCAGCCGGCGCTGGTCGCAACCCGTGCCGCTGGAGGCGGTCCTGCTCGCCGCCGTCGCCGAGGTGGAGCAGTACCAGCGGGTCCGGCACCGGGTGGAGGACCCGCTGTACGTGGTGGGGCACGCGGTGGCCGACCTGGTGCACCTGCTGGCCGAGTTGTTGGAGAACGGTGCCTCGTTCTCCCCGCCGGACACCCTGGTCCGCATCCAGGGCAGCACCAACGCCGCCGGCGGGGCGATGATCGAGATCATCGACGACGGCCTGGGCATGAGCGAGAGCGCGCTCGCCGAGGCCAACGCGACGCTGGCCGCCCCGCCGGCCGCCGACGTGGCGGCCTCGCAGCGGATGGGTCTGTTCGTGGTCAGCCACCTGGCCGCCCGGCAGGGCGTACGGGTGGTGCTGCGCCCCGCCGAGGTCGGCGTGCTGGCCGCGGTGTGGCTGCCGCCGGTATTGCTCGCCGAGGCACCGGCGGAGAAGCAGGAACACCGACCGGGCCGGCGGATCGTCGCCGCGTTGGAGGCCGGCCCCGACGACGTGGCCCCCCGGCCGCCGGTAGGTCGGGCCACCGTCGGTCGGGCCACCGTCGACTCACCGGGGGAGCGGGTCACCCAGCCGCGCCGCCGGCGCGTCACCTCGTCCCGTCCGGTGCCGACCCGGGCCGAGGACGTGCTGGCCGCCACCGAGCCGGTCCGGCCCGACGCGCCGCCCAGCACCTGGTGGTCCCGGCAGGGCAGGCCGGTCGGCACCGGGACACCGGCCACCGGTCCGGGCCGGCCCCCGGCGGCCGGCACCGGCGGCCGGAGCCTGGCCCTGCCGCCGGGCACCGCCGCGGCCACCGGCGGTACGCGACGGTCCGCGGACGTCGGGCCGGTCCCGGACGCGACGCCGCCGACGACGCCGGTCACCGGCGGCGTCAACGCGAACGGACTGCCGGTCCGGGTGCCGATGGCACAGCTGCAGAGCGCCACCCCGGCCGGGCCGCCGGCGGCGCCGCCCGCCCGGGAGGAACCGGACCCGGAGCAGGTCAGTGGCGTGTTGTCCCGGTTCTACGGTGGGGTGCGCCGGGCGGAAGCCGAAGACACCACGGATCTGTCGTCGCCAGCGGGCGGTGTGACGAATGATAAGGAGCAGCATTGACGACCCTCAGCAAAGAGGCCCGGGACCTGAGTTGGCTGGTCAGCGCCTTCGCCGATCGGGTGCCCGGGGTCGCGCACGCGATCGTGGTCTCCTCCGACGGCATGCTGGTCGCGGTCTCCGACCACCTGCCCCGGGACAACGCCGACAAGCTGGCCGCGGTGACCTCGGGGCTGATGAGCATCACCGCGGGGGCCGCCCAGATGTTCGACGGTGATGTGGTCAAGCAGACGGTGATCGAGATGGGCCGCGGTTTCTTCCTGGTGATGCAGATCCGGGACGGGTCGATCCTGGCCACCCTGGCGCTGGCCGACGCCGACGTCGGCGTGGTCGGTTACGAGATGGCCCGGCTGGCCAAGCAGGCGGGGGAGATGCTCACGCCCGCGTTGCGGGCCGAACTGCAGCAGGCGCTGCCGCGCTGAGCGTCCCGGCGCGGCCGGACCGGGTGCCCGAGGGTCCGGGCCCCGGTCAGGCCAGCCGGCTGAGTTGCTCGTCGAGCAGGGCGGCCACCCGGGCGTTCCGTTCGTCGTGGGGCGGGCCGGACCAGCCCCGGGTGGCGCCCTCGACAAGCATGATCAGGTAGAGGTAGCAGGTGTAGAGGGCCAACCGTCGGCGTACCCCGGGGGTCGGGACGATCGGCGTCGGGGCGGCGGCCGCGTAGCCGGCCAGGATCGCCGGCTCGTCGGCGAGGTCGCGGAAGAGCGTCAGCGACACGAGTTCGGCGACCGGGTCGCCGTACAGGGCCCGTTCGCCGTCGATCAGCCCGGTCACCCGGGCGCCGCCGACACCGTCCAACCGGACCATGACGTTGCCGTCCCACAGGTCGAAGTGCACCAGCGCCGGCCGGTCGACCGCGTCGAGCGCGTCGGCGTGGCGGCGCAGCAGCGCGCCGATCCGGTCCGGCGTGGCGGGCAGGTCGGTGCCGAGTCGGGTCGCGTCGGCGAGGATGTCCTCGACCATCGCGCCGAACGCGCCCCGCCACGACGACTGCCAGCTGCGGCTGTCGCGCAACGGATAGCCGTACCGGGGGCCGGTGACCGTGTGCAGGCGGGCCACCTGGGCGGCGATCTCGGCGCGTACCGCGGCCAGCGCCGCGGGGGTCAGGTCGTCACGGACGCGGTTCAGGGTGACCCCGTCGATCCGGCCGAGGAAGACGACGTCCGTGCCGACCAGGTCGCGGGTGAAGTCGGCCCGGACCACCGTTGGCACCGCGACCCCGACGGCGCCGGCCCGCCGGTACAGCTCGACCTCGGTACGCATCAGGTCGACCTCGTGCCGCAGCAGCACCAGGTCGGGCGGCGGTGCGACCTTGAGCACCAGGTCGGCGCCGTCGTGCAGACGCACGGCGTACGCCGCGTTGTAGTGCCCGTCGACCAGCTCGTGCCATTCGTCGATCCGGGTGTCCGGGCCGAATCCGCGGCGGACCAGCGCGGCCAGTTCCGACCCGTCGACCCGGCGCTTGGTGCGGCTCTCCATGCGCGGGCCGGGTCAGACGATCCGGTTGGCGGCGATGACCTCGCGGTACCAGTGCGCGCTGCGCTTGAGGATCCGGCGCTGGCTCGGGTAGTCGACGTAGACCAGCCCCCAGCGTTGCCGGTAGCCCTCGGCCCACTCGAAGTTGTCCAGCAGCGACCAGACGTGGAAGCTCTCCAGCGGCACCCCGGCGGCGACGGCCCGATGCGCGACGGTGAGGTGGTCACGCAGGAAGGAGATCCGTCCGGCGTCGTCGACGCTCCCGTCGGCGCCCGGCCGGTCCGGGGTGGGCAGGCCGTTCTCGGTGATGCTGAGCGGGAGCCGGTCGTAGTCGCGGGCGACCCGGGTCAGGATGTCGAACAACCCGTCCGGGTAGAGCTGTTGCCACTCCGCCTCGGAGGTCGGCCACCTGCGGACCTGGTCGCCGTCGGCGGTGACGTAGATGGGGGTGTAGTACTGCACGGCCAGCAGATCCACCGGCGACGAGATGATCTCCAGGTCGCCGTCCCGGATCCCCCTGACCATCCGGCTGTCCGGGCCGAGGTCGGCCAGCACGTCCTCGGGGTAGCTGCCCTTGAGGATCGAGTCGAGGTAGAGCCGGTTCTCGTAGCCGTCGTACAACCGGGTGGCCGCGGCGGTGTCGGCCGCGTCGTCGGCCGGGTAGCACGGGTGCAGGTTGAGCGCGGGGCCGATCCGACCCGTGCCGCCACCGCCGCGCAGGGCCTGTACGGCCAGGCCGTGGCCCAGTTGGAGGTGGTGCGCGACCAGGTACGCCGCATCCGGGTCGTTCCGGCCCGGGGCGTGGTGGCCGCTCAGGTAGCCGTTCTGCACCACGGTCTTCGGTTCGTTGACGGTCAGCCAGGTGGGCACCCGGTCGCCGAGCGCGTCGAACACCGTCGCGGCGTAGTCGGCGAAGCGGTGGGCGGTGTCCCGGGACTCCCAGCCGCCGGCGTCCTGCAACGCCTGGGGCAGGTCCCAGTGGAAGAGGGTGGCCATCGGCGCGATGTCGCGCTCGTGCAGGCCGTCCAGCAGGCGGCGGTAGAAGTCCAGACCGCGCTGGTTGGGCTGTCCGGTGCCGTCGGCCTGGATCCGGGGCCAGGCGATGGAGAACCGGTACGACCGCAGGCCCAGCTCCTTCATCAGGTCCAGGTCTTCGCGGTAGCGGTGGTAGTGGTCGGCCGCGACGTCGCCGGTGTCGCCGCCCCTGGTGCGTCCCGGGGTGTGGCTGAAGGTGTCCCAGACGGACTGGCCGCGGCCGTCGTCCTTGGCCGCGCCCTCGATCTGGTAGGCGGAGGTGGCGGCGCCCCACTGGAAGCCGTCCGGAAACCGCAGTTCCGGTCCGTCCTCCGGGTTCGCCTCGGACCCGGTCGCCGGATCCGTCCCCGCCGTGTCGTCCGACGCGTAGCCGGCGGTCGCGGCGGTGGTCGCGGCGGTCGCGCCGGTTCCGGCCGCCCGCGCCGTCGTGGCGGCTGCCGACATGGCGGCGCGCCGATGCAGATGCCGGCGGGTCAGGACGGACATGCGGGCCTCCTCGTGGGACAGAGCTTTCCCCAGGTGCGGTGTCGAGATTAGTGTGGGGACGGGGAGGGCAACCCCCGTCCCCACCGTGGTAAACCCACGCACGATGGAATCGGGTCCCAGCCGTGCGTGCCGCGCGGGAGCCGGGCCACGCGAGTGGCTCTGCTGCCACCTCCTTTCCTGGCGGTGGATTGGCTGGCGGCGGAGTCCGGGCTGGCCCGCCGCCAGTCTTGGCCTACTGCGCTCGACCTCGGCCAGTGTCACGGCCGGTGGTCGAACATCCCCCGTAAGTCCAAACCTGTCGATGGAAGCGCTCCCATCGATGAGTTTGGACTGTAGCGGGGTTCATCGCTTTGTGAAAGACCCAAAACAAGATCGAAACATCTTTGCCCATCGCTGTGTCGCCACTTGCTGCGGGAGCGCTCCCATGCAAGACTGTCGAACTATCGCGAAGCGGAGCCACACCGCGCGACCATCGGGCCGTCGAGGGCAGCCGATTCCTCGGTCACGACGTCCCGAACTCGACCCGAGCCACCTCCCGGTGGGCCCGCGTGGTCGTCCACCCACCCCGGCCCGTGCCGGGTCCAGCATTCCCGGCGCTTCCGCACCCCCTGGGGAGTCACCCCTGACCGGAGGCGCCCGGCCGCGGCCGTACGGTCCGGCCTGGTCCGCGAGGAGAGAACGCAGCGATGAAACTTTGGGTCAGACGCCGACGGACGGCGATGGTCGCCGCGGCGATACTGGTCGCCGGCGGGATCACCCTGCCTGCCGGGCCCGCGCAGGCCGCTCCGTCCTGTGACGTGGTGTACCAGACCAACGACTGGAGCAACGGCTTCACCGCCAACATCACGCTGAAGAACCTGGGCGACCCGATCAACGGTTGGACGTTGAAGTTCGCCTTCCCGGGCAACCAGAAGGTGACCCAGGGCTGGTCGGCGAACTGGACGCAGTCCGGCACCCAGGTGACCGCGACCAGCCTGTCCTACAACGGCAACCTGGGCACCGGTGCCTCCACCAACATCGGCTTCAACGGCTCGTTCACCGGCAGCAACCCGAAGCCGACGTCGTTCTCCATCAACGGCGTCACCTGCGGCGGCGCGCCCACCAACCAGGCGCCCACGGTGTCGCTGTCCGTGCCGGCCGGCCCGTTCACCGCCCCGGCCGACGTCAAGCTGAGCGCGACCGCGAGCGACCCGGACGGCTCGATCACCAAGGTCGAGTTCTACCGCAACGGCATGCTGGTCAACACCGACACGGCGGCGCCGTACGAGTACACCCAGCCGGCGCTGCCGGCCGGCGACTACACGGTGCAGGCCAAGGCGTACGACAACGGCAACCCGGCGGCCACCGCGACGGCCGAGAAGTCGTTCACCGTCAACGCGCCGACCGGCCCGGCGGTGCTGGCCAGCCCCACCTCCGTCACCGTGCCGGAGGGCGGCAACGTGCCGGTCACCTTCAAGCTCAGCTCGGCGCCCAGCGGCAGCGTGCCGGTGACGGTCTCCACGACCGGTGATCCCGACATCACCGTCTCGCCGACCTCGTTCACCTTCACGTCGAGCAACTGGAGCAGCGGGGTACCGGTGACGGTCTCGGCCGCCAAGGACGCCGACACCACCAACGGCACCGCCACCATCACCGCGGCGGCCACCGGCTACACCTCGGCCGTGGTGACCGCCACCGAGGCCGACAGCGACGTGCCGGGCGGTAAGTACGTCTCCGAGTTCCTGGAGCTGTACAACAAGATCAAGTCGCCGTCCAACGGCTACTTCAGCCCCGAGGGCATCCCGTACCACTCGGTCGAGACCTTCATGGTGGAGGCACCCGACCACGGTCACGAGACCACCTCCGAGGCGTTCAGCTACTGGCTGTTCCTGGAGGCCCAGTACGGCCGGGTGCAGAAGGACTGGAGCAAGTTCAACAACGCCTGGACGGTGCTGGAGAAGTACATCATCCCCAGCGGCTCCGATTACAAGACCGGCGGCTACAACGCGTCTGACCCGGCCGACTACGCACCGGAGAAGGACTACCCGGACCAGTACCCGGTTCCATTCGACAGCGGCGTCAAGGCCGGCTCCGACCCGATCTACAGCGAGCTGACCAGCACCTACGGCAACGCCGACGTCTACGGCATGCACTGGCTGATCGACGTGGACAACGTCTACGGCTTCGGCAAGTGCGGTGACCACACCACCCGGCCCGCGTACATCAACACCTACCAGCGCGGTCCGCAGGAGTCGGTGTTCGAGACGATCCCGCAGCCCTCCTGCGAGACGTTCGCCTACGGTGGCCCGAACGGCTTCGGCCCGCTGTTCACCCAGGACTCGAACCCGGCCAAGCAGTGGAAGTTCACCAACGCGCCGGACGCCGACGCCCGCGCGGTGCAGGCCGCCTCCTGGGCGCTGACCTGGGCCACCGAGCAGGGTGCCCAGTCGCAGATCTCGTCCACCGTGGCCAAGGCCGCCAAGATGGGTGACTACCTGCGGTACGCGATGTACGACAAGTACTTCAAGAAGCCGGGCTGCACCTCGCCGTCCTGCCCGGCCGGTACCGGCAAGGACAGCTCCAACTACCTGCTCAACTGGTACTACGCTTGGGGTGCGGCGATGGACGGGGCATGGAGCTGGCGGATCGGTTCCAGCCACAACCACGGCGGCTACCAGAACCCGTTCGCGGCCTGGGCGCTGTCCTCGGTGCCGGAGCTGACCCCGAAGTCGCCCACCGCGAAGACCGACTGGGCCACCAGCCTGACCCGGCAGATCGAGTTCTACACCTGGTTGCAGTCCAACGAGGGCGCCATCGCCGGTGGCGCGACCAACAGCTGGGGTGGGTCGTACCAGACTCCGCCGGCCGGTACTCCGACCTTCTACGGGCTGGCCTACGACTGGCAGCCGGTCTACCACGACCCGCCGTCGAACCAGTGGTTCGGCTTCCAGGCGTGGAGCGTGGAGCGGGTCGCCGAGTACTACTACAAGACCGGTGACGCCAAGGCCAAGGCGGTGCTGGACAAGTGGGTGAGCTGGGCGCTGGCCAACACCACCACCGGTGCCAACGGGGCGTACCAGTTCCCGTCGACCCTGGAGTGGTCCGGCAAGCCGGGCGGCAACTGGTCGGCCGGTACCACCTCGGTGAACAACAGCGGCCTGCACGTCACCGTCAAGGACTACACCAACGACGTCGGTGTCGCCGGGGCGTACGCCCGGCTGCTGACCTACTACGGTGCCAAGTCCGGCAACGCGCAGGCCAAGGCCACCGCCAAGGCGATCCTGGACGGCGTGCTGACCCACAAGGACGCCAAGGGCGTGTCGGTGCCGGAGACCAAGGCGGACTACGACCGCCTCGACGACACCTACAACGCCAGCACCCACCAGGGCCTGTACGTCCCGCCGGGCTTCACCGGCAAGATGCCCAACGGTGACGTGATCGCCTCCGGCAAGTCCTTCCTGGACATCCGGTCCTTCTACAAGAACGACCCGGACTACGCCCAGGTGAAGGCATACCTGGACGGCGGCCCGGTGCCGACGTTCACCTACCACCGATTCTGGGCGCAGACGGACGTCGCGCTCGCGCTGGCCGACTACGGCCTGCTGATCGGTTCCTGACCGGTCGGCCGTCCGGCCGGGGCGACCACCAGCGCCCCGGCCGGCGGCCGGCCCCCGAGGCGGCCTGATTTCCCCACGGTCAGGCCACCTGTGGCGGGCCGGCCGGGACTGCCCGAGGCAGCGGTCCCGGTTCGGCCCGCCACGCCGTACCGCCGGCCGGCTATTCGGTCGGCAGCAGTGGTCCCAACGGACCCAGGTCGAGATTCAGGTCCTCGGCGGACAATCCGAAGTGCTCTCGCAACTCGGTCATCTGCTCCTCCAGCGCCATCAGCGTGCTGCCGATCTTCTCGATCTGCTCCTCGGTCAGGTCGCCCTGGTCGATCCGGCGCAGCGCCTGCCGCTCCATCAGCTGCCGCAGCAGTTCGATGATGGTGAGCACCAGGCTGCCCAGGCCGCGCTCCACCCCCTCCCGGTCCACGTCGACGTGCGGTCCGAGTCGACGTACCCGCCCCACCGGCTCCGTCATCGGTCGGCCCCCGGACGCTCGTGCGGCGGCGGGGTGCCGCCGGCCCGTACCGAGGACAGCAGCGCCCGCAGCGAGACGTGGACCAGGTCGACGTCGGCGATCGACAGGGCCAGTTCGCCGTTGACCACCACGCCCTTGGCCAGCACCCGGTCGAGCAGGTCGACCAGGGCGATCGGCCGGTAGGCCAACGCGCCGTCCGCGGTCACCGCGCCCCCGCCGTCGTCCGTCCGCGCCGGAACGATCTCGTCCGGGTCGATGACCTCGTCGGGGTCGATGACGCCGTCGGGGCCGATGATGTCGTCCGGGTCGATGACGCCGTCGGGGCCGATGAACTCGGTCGGGTCGCGGCTTGCGTCCGGGTCGGGGCCTTCGGAACGCGGGCCGCCGGGCCGGTGGCCGGTCATCGGGTCGCCTCCACGTCGTCCAGTTCGGTGAACGAGTAGGGCGGCCACGGCCCGGTGAGTTCCACCCGGAGCATCGGATGACCGGGGATCAGCTCGCGTATCGCGCCGGCGAACTCCGCCGCCCGGGCGGCCTCCACCAGGTACGCGCCGTTGAGCACCATCCAGTCCGTCGTACCGCTCAGTCGCCGGTCCTGCGGCGGGTGCCGGCGGGCCGCCACGGCGAGTCGCCCGACGGCGTCGTGCAGCCGGTCGGCACCGTCGGCGGCGGCCCGCTGCGATTGCTCGGTCGCGGTCAGCCGGGCCCGCCGGCGCCGCAGGTACGCCCGGCCCGGACCCTCGTCCGGGCCGGCCGCGGCCGGCGCGACGCCGGCCGCGCCGGGCACCGCGTACGCCTTGACGCCCCACTCCAGCCGGCCGTCGACCCGCTCCAGGGCGGCGGTCAGGCCGGCGTGCTGCTCGGCCAGCGCGGCGCGCACCCGCGCGTCGTCCAGATACACGGTGGCCAGCCGGGCCGGCACCACCGGGCCGAACCGGACCACCGCGTCGGCGACCTCGTGGTGCGCCCGGGCCACCCGCTCCAGCCAGTCCAGATTCTCCAGGTTGCGGTGCAACGCGTCCTCGCCGAACTCGGCCAGGTCCACCGGGCCGACCACGGCGGTCAGTCCGCCCTCGCGTACCGCGTGCACCGGAGCGCCGCCGACGCCGGTGATGCCGGCCAGCCGCCGGTCGTCCAGGTCACGGGTCACGGCGTGCACCCACCGTCCGTACTGCCCGGTCATCGGCCCACCTCCCGGTCCCGGCGGCGGGCCGACCCGCCGGTTCCGGACCGCCGCGCCCGGGCCTCGGTCCGCCGTTCGGGAATCCCGGATCGGCGTTCACGGACGTCCGGCCGGCGTTCGTCGGCCGGCGCGGGACGCTCGTCGGTGACCTCGTCGCGCTCGTCGGGCAGGGCGCGGGGCCGGTCCGTCCCGACCGACTGCCGCGGTGGCCGGTTGGACAGGAACGGGTCGTGTTCCCACCAGTCGATGCCCATCTCCCGCGCGGTGTCCACCGAGGCGACCACCAACCGCAGCTTGATGGTGAGCAACTCGATGTCGAGCAGGTTCACCCGGATGTCCCCGGCGATGACGATGCCGCGGTCGAGCACCCGCTCCAGGATGTCGCCGAGGTTGGTGGTGCCGGCACCGGACGCGGGTTGCGCGCCGGGCCGCCCCGCCGGCATCATGTCCCGCCCCCGGCCCCGGAGTCGCCGCGGCCCCGCGCGTAACGCCCGGTCCGCCGGTAGCCGCGCAGGTCGCCGTCCGCGCCCAGTTCCGCCTGGTACGTGGCGAGCACGTCGGACGACGACGGCACCCGGCGGTCCTCGACCACCTCGATCCCGACCAGCCAGCCGTCGTCGCGGCGCTCCAGCGAGGTCACCCCGGTGGGCTGCTTGCCGGTCAGTTCCGCGACGTGACGCAGCGCGACGCGGGCCGCGGCGTGCGCCGGCAACTCCCGCCCGCCGCCGGCCGGCTCGTCGTGGGCCGGTTCGTCGTGGGCCGGCCTGTCGTCGAACTGGTCGTCGTCGGCCTCGTCGTCGGCCTCGTCGGCGTACCCGTCCGCCGGGTCGTCGTCCCGGTCGAACGGTTCGTCGTCGACGCCGGTGTCGTCGGCCGGGACGTCGCCGAACTCGTCGTCCCGACGGGCGGGCCGGCGGTCGGGCCCGCGGGCGGTCCGGGTGCCGGGACCGCTCCGGCGGGCGGCGCGGGTGGTGGACATCAGAAACCTCCGCTTTCGATTGCTGGTGGCGGTCGAGCGGTCGGCCGGCCAAAAGGACCCGCCGGTGAGGCGGTCAGGCTGTCAGGCCGTCAGGCGATCGAGGATCCGCTGCTGTGCCTCGGCCAGTTCGTCCTCGGTCAGCCGTCCGGCCGCCGCCTCCGCCTCGAGGTCGTCGAGTTCGCGCCAGACGGCGGCCGGGTCGTACAGCTCGCGTTCCGCCTGTTGCTGGATCAGCCGGGCCAGGGCGCCCACCCCGCGAACCGGGGCCAGCGGCAGACCCAACAGGGAGATCAACATCTCGGCACTACTCCCGGCCGATCCGGCCGACGAAGTCGTACGCCGCCATCGGTCCGAGCAACCGGACGGTGGCCCGGTCGGCCCAGTCGGCGGCGAGCCGCTCGACGACGCCCTCGAAGTCGGTCGTCCGGTCCGCCGCGACCAGGAACGCCACGTGCGCGGCGTCCTCCTCGTGGGTCGGTTCCCGGTCGGCGACCTCGACGCTGACCGGGGACAGCTCCGCCACCAGCCGCCCGGTGTCGGCCTGCCGGCGGGCCTCGACCTCGGTGGCGATCACCTCGCCGAGCCGGATCCGCAGGTCGCGGGACGCCTCCTCGGGCAGGTCGGCGAGCTGCTCGCGCAACCGCGCCGCCTCGGCGTTGCCGGCCAGCACGTCGGTCAGCAACTCGCGTTCCCGGTAGCGGGCCCGCACCACGTACTGCAGCCGGTCCGTCAGGTCGGTGAGTTCGGCCAGGTAGGCGTCGTGCTCGGCGTCGAGCAACTCGGCCACCGCCGCCGGCTCGGTCAGCACCGTGCCGAACCGCACCGGCAGCACCGGCGCGGCCAGCGTGGTGCCGTCCAGCAACTCCTTGTACGCCCGCAGGTCGTCCGGCCGGCCCAGTGGCCGGTCGAGCCGTACCTCGCTGACCAGGGCGCCCAGGTCCCGGTGCTGGACGACCCGCACCGGGGCCGGTGGGTCGCCGGCCCCACGGGCCTCGTCGACCACCTCCACGTCGCCGGGCACCACGCCGTAGACGAGCCAACCGGTCTCGCGTGCGGTCTTCTCCGGGGCGTCGATCGGCGCCGATTCCACGGTCATCGCTCCTCCTCCCGGCGCCGGCGGCGGGGCGCCCGATCCGATCGGTCGTCGTCGCCGCCGACCAGTTCACCGAGCGTGTCGCCGGCCTTCTCCAGCAGGTTTCCCTTGGGGCCCTGCACCATCTCCGGCAGGCCCTTGCCGGCCTGCTCCCCGTCAAGGTCGAGCCGGTTGGTCGCCTCCGCGAAGCGCAGGTACGTGTCCACGCTGGCGACCACCACCCGGGCGTCGACGGTGAGCAGCCGGATCCCGACGATGCCCACCGACACGTGCGCGTCGATCACGATGCCCTTGTCCAGGATCGTGCCGACCACGTCGGCCAGGTCGGACGCCGAACCGCGGTCGACCGCTCCGCCCGCCGTCTGTACGGCACTGGTCATCGCCGGCCCCGCTTCCCGGCCCGTACCGGTTCGGGTTCCTCGTCCCGGTCGGGCTCCTCGTCGTAGTCGTCTTCGTCGTCCTGTTCCTGGTCGTCCGGGTCCGGGGCGTCGTCGTCCGAGTTGTCGTCGGCGCGCTCCAGCTCCTCGCGCTCCCGGCGTTCCTCCTCGACGACCGTCTCGTGGTCGCGGACCACCTGGCCGTCGCGGATCTCGCCCCGCCAGCCCTCGACCTCGTCCGGGTCGAGCACCGTACGGGTCATCACGTGCCGGACGAAGTGCTTGAGTTCCAGCCGGACCCGGCGGCCCTGGGCACGCCAGATGTTCCCGGTCTTCTCCATGAACCCCTGCGGGTGGTACTCCAGCACCACCAGGATGCGGGTCAGGTCCGGAGCGAGTTCGTGGAAGCTCACCGTGCCGTCGACCGAGCCCTTGGCACCCTCGGACCTCCAGACGATGCGCTCGTCCGGCACCTGCTCGACGACCTTCGCCTCCCAGGACCGGTGCGACCAGAAGACCTGCGCCTTCCAGGTGGTCTTCTCGTCACCGTCCCGCTCGACGTTCTCCAGCTTCTTCAAGAAGGACGGCATGTCCTCGTACTGAGTCCACTGGTTGTAGGCGACCCGGACCGGCACACCGACGTCGATCGACTCGATGATGTTGGTGACCTTGATCTTGTCGCTGCTTCCGCCGCCGCCCTTGCCGAACATCGCCTTGAGCTTCTCCTTCGCACCGGCCAGACCGGCACCGAACATCGCCTTGCCCGGTGGCGAGCCGCCGGCCATCTTCTGCGCCCCGGTCGCCGCCGCGACCATGCCCGGGTTACCGCCTTGCTTGGCGTACTCGGTCAGCCGCTCGGTGGTCGAGCTGAGTCGCTCGGTGGCCTTCTCGGCGAGCCGCTCGCCCGCCGCGCCGACGAGGTTCTGCACCTGGCCGACGAGCCGATTGCTGATCTTGTCGATGATGGGGTTGGTGCTGGGTTGCTGGCTCATCGTCATCCCCTGCTTCGCCGGCGCACCGGCGCGGTCTGCGGCGTAGTCCGCGATCGGGCGGCCGCCGTGCGCCGCGGGGCCGCGGGCTCGTCGTCGGTGTCCTCGTCCGGGTCGTCGTCCGCGTCCCGGTCCGACCGGCCGCCGGCCCGTCCGACCCGGCCGGCGGCCGGCCGCCGGGCGGTGCGACCCGACCGGGTACGGGACCGCTGCGGCTCCCGCTCGTCGGTGTCCTCCCGCTCGTCGGTGTCCTCCGGCTCGTCGGTGTCCTCCGGCTCGTCGGTGTCCTCCGGCTCGTCGGTGTCCTCCGGCTCGTCGGTGTCCTCCGGCTCGTCGGTGTCCTCCCGCTCGTCGGTGTCCTCCCGCTCGTCGGTGTCGGACAGTTCGTCGGTCTCCTCGGCGTCGTCCCGGTTTTCCGCCGACCCGCGGCCGGCCGGGTCCTCGTCCCGACCCCGACCGCGCAGGCTCTCGGCCCGGTCCTGGAGCCGGTCGCTCACCGAGTCGATCCGGTTGGTCACCGCGCTGACCGCGGCGGCCTTGCCGGCCTTCACCAGCGGACCGCGCAGCTCCAGCACCCGGCCCAGGTCGGTGTCGCCGCCCAGCGCGCCCAGTCCGCGCCGCAGCAGCGCGCCGGAGTTGTGGCTCAACCGGCCGGCCGCCACCGCGGCGCCCAGCGCCAGCGCCGGCCCGATCCGGCGCCGCCGACCGAGCAGATATCCCGCACCGAGAATGAGCGCGTAGCGCCCCGCACCTTGCTTCATTCGACACACTCCTTGGCGACCGAATTGGGGGATCGCCGCTTGTCAGTGATTTGCTCGCGCCTTCTTTAACCGGCGCACGACGGTCCGGTACCCACGATCTCCCGGGTCGGAAACATCGAATTGGAGGATGCGGGACTCCGCGTGACAGTTGCGCCTGGGCAACGACCGCGGCACCTCGAAGAACCGGACACCCGTCGCAACGATTCGCATTCTCGGTCGTACCGCTCGACCGATGCAAGACCTCTTGACCTGGGCAAATGGTAAGGAAGTGATCGTGCGACCGGATGGCGTCGCGGGTCGGTGAAGTGTTACGCCGAGGTTCGGCGTGTCGGACGAAAAGCTAAATAGAATGGCGCGCGAGCGTGATTCCCTGCACGTTCAATTCATTGATTCAATGGTGTGCGGGCGGCTCGCGAGGGTGAATTTCAGGTCGCCTGCAGATGCGCCGGCGGGGCCGGGTGTCGCAGGCCGGGGTGTCCGGGCGGCAGCGTCCGCCGGATCACCCACCAACTCAGCGCGATGGCCGCGGCCACCAGCGGCCAGGTCAGCGCGACCCGGGCGGCGACCAGCGCGACCACCTGGTCGGTCAGGTAGAGCGGCACGAACACGACGACCCGCAACAGGTACTGGGCGACCCAGACCCAGCTGGCCCGGCCGTAGGCGCGCAGCAGGTCCGGGTCGCGGCGCCACCGGCCGCGCTGGCCCAGCCCGGTGCCGACCACCACGCCGAGCAACGGCCAGCGCACCACGATGCTGACCGCGAAGGCCAGCGCGCTGCCGGCGTTCGCCAGCACCTGGAGCAGGAAGAAGTCGCTGGCCCGCCCGGTACGCAGGGCGATGGCCGCGGCGACGCAGACGGCGAGCAGGCCGATCAGCACCGACCGGGGCCGGTGCCCGCGACGCAGCCGCCAGCCGGCCACCGCCGCGCCGACCAGCAACGCCGCCACCACACCACCCCAGACGGTACGGCCGGCGAGCAGCCAGCCGACGCCGAAGGCGAGCGGTGGCAGGGTCGCGTCCACCGCCCCCCGGCGACCGCCCAGCAGATCGGCGAGCGACTCGTCACCGGTCCGGTCGGGTCCTGCCGCTGCCACCGGATCCTCCTTCTTCGCCACGCCGCTTCCGGCAGGCTATCGCGCCGCCGGACGACGACCGTGGCAGCCACTCGACGGGCACCGACGCGTCGGCCGGCACCCGACGTACCGCTGCCCGGACGTGGGCGTGCCGGTGCCCGGACGTGGGCGTGCCGCTGCTCGGACGTGGGCGTGCCGGTGCGCGGACGGGCTGGAAACGTCGGTGCGTCCGGCGGGCCCAGCCGGTAGCGTGCCGCGTCGGGACGGCGCCCGGGCGGACCGGGCGCGACGAGGAGAGGGCGGCGATGGTCCGGACGGCAGGTGGGACGACCCGGAGTCGGCAGACGCTGATATTCGACGCCGACGACACGCTCTGGGAGAACAACGTCGTCTTCGAGCGGGTGATCGACGACTTCCTGGACTGGCTGGCCCACCCGACGCTGGACAAGCGGGAGATCCGCGCCATCCTCGACGACATCGAGCGGGCCAACGTGCTGGTGCACGGGTACGGCAGCCGGGGATTCCTGCGCAGCCTCGCCGACTGCTTCCAGCGGCTGCGGGAACGGCCGGCCACCGAGGCCGAACGCCGGCAGATCGAGGACCTGGCCGTCGCCCTGGTGCGCCGCGAGATCGAGCTGATGCCCGGGGTCGCCGAGACGCTCACCGAGCTGGCCGACCGGCACGACCTGCTGCTGCTCACCAAGGGGGACACCGAGGAGCAGCAGCGCAAGCTGGACGCGTCCGGGCTCGTGCACCACTTCGCCGCCGCGCACATCGTGCCGGAGAAGGACGTCGACACGTACCGGTGGCTGACCGAGCGGCACGGCGTCGCGCCGACCGACGCCTGGATGATCGGCAACTCGCCGCGGTCGGACATCCTGCCGGCCCGGGCGGCCGGGTTGAACGCGGTCTTCATCCCGAACGACAACACCTGGGTGCTGGAGCACGACGAACTGGACCACACCGACGACCGGGTGCTGCGACTGGCTGTCTTCCCCGATCTGCTGGACCATTTTTGAACCACGCCCGCGCCCATTCCGCGGACCGGGCCGACGGCAGCGCCCGGCCGGTCGGGCCACCCACCGTTCGGCTCGGTGCCAGGACGCCGCGGACGCCGTGCTCGCGCCCGTAGCGAGCCGTCTGGTCCCGGTGTTACCCGACTCGCCGTGCGGAACCCGACCAGGCCGTGCGGAGGGTCGGGCCGACCGCTAGCGTGTCGGCATGCAAAATCGGCGCACGGGGCTGACGGCCAGTTGGCTGCTGCTGCTGACGGTCCTGCAGGTCCTGGCGTTCATCGCCCTGTTGCGGTTCGCCGTCCACACCAGACACGGTCAACTGCTGGACACCATCGCGCTGACCGGCAACAGCATCGGCCAGGACGAGATCGCCGGACTGGTCAGCAACGTGCTCAACGCCATGTCGGTGGTCTCACTGGTGGCGGCCATCGCGGTCATCGGTTTCATCGCCCTGGCCCGCCGCCGGGTCGCCCTGGCGGTGATCGCCACCCTGCTGGTGGCCGGGGCGAACGTCACCGTCCAGGCGCTCAAGTACGTCATCGTGCGGCCGGACCTCGGGGTCGACCCGGAGCGGGCGGCGGCCGGCAACAGCCTGCCCAGCGGGCACACCGCGATCGCGGCCTCGGTGGCCGCCGCGCTGGTGCTGGTGCTGCCCCCGAAGGCACGGGCCTGGGGCGCGCTGCTCGGCACCGCGTACACCGCCCTGGCCGGCGTCGCCACCCTGTCGGCCGGCTGGCACCGGCCCAGCGACGCGGTCGCCTCGCTGCTGGTGGTCGGCGCCTGGACCTCGGTAGCCGGGCTGTTGCTGCTGCGCAGCCAGGGCGACACCGCGCAGGCCGAGCCGCGCGACGCGCATCGGGTGGCCCGGATCGCCCTGCTGTTGATAGGGATGGCGCTGCTCGGCGTCGCCGCGCTGGCCGTCCACCGGACCAACGCGGTGCTGTCCATCCCGCCCGACGAGCTCAGCCGCAACCGGCTGCTCGTCGCGTATGGCGGCAGCGCCGCCGGGATCACCGGGGCGGCCAGCGTGATGATGGCCCTGGTGCTGGCCCGGGTGCACCGGGTGGTCCCGGCCAACCCCGGCTGAGCGCGGCCCGCAGAGCTACCCGGTCGGGCCGGCGGGGAGCGGTTGCCCGGTCTCCAGCAGCGTCTTCAGACTGGACAGCAGGGCCGGCCAGCCCTCGCCGACCAGTTCGAGCACGGTGGCGCCGGGCCGGCCGCCGTCGTGTGTCACGGTCAGCTTGACCGCGTCGCCGACCGGTTCGAGGTCGAAGGTGACCGTCGAGCGCGGCTGCCCGGTCAGCGTGGCCCGGGCCGCGGCGTCGAACCCGTTGGTCTCGGCCCACCGCGGCGTGAAGGTGTGCCAGGTGTAGGCGAGTCGGCGCCCGGGCTCGGCTTCGAGTACCACCTGCTCGGGGTCCTCGATCTTCACTCCGTTCTCCACCCAGACCATCGGCGAGCCGGGCCGCCAGTCCGTCTCGAAGGCGACCCCCCAGTAACGACGGGTGAAGGCCGGATCGGTCAACGCCTGCCAGAGCCGTTGCGGCGTGGTCCTGATGTAGGTCGTGTAGGTGAAGAGGTGATTCTCCATCGGTCCCTGCTCCAGAGCGGTCGTGAGGTCGGCGAGGGCGGCGGCCCGCGCGCGGTCGTACCGGGACAGCCAGCGATCGGCGACGGCGTTGATCGGGGCGGCGTTGAGGAAGTGCAACTTCTCCCGTCCCTGCCAGGCGGTGGTCACCACGCCGGCGGCCTCCAGCACGGCCAGGTGCTTACTGACCGACTGGCGGGCCATGGCCAGCCCGGCGCACAGTTCGCGCAGGGTCTGCCCGTTGCGCGCGTTGAGGCTGTCCAGCAACCGGCGCCGGCTCGCGTCGGCCAACGCCTTGAAGACCTCGTCCACGTCCGCCGCCTCCCCGGCAAGAAATGCAGCCATATGGCTGCATGGACAATATGCAGCCGGTCGGCTGCGTGTCAACCACCGACACATCCGGCCACCGGCCGGGCGCCGCTCACCGACAGCGAACGGGCCGAGGTCGACCGGCTCGGCCTGCGTCGGCTCTCCTTCGGGTCATGAATCCCGGTCCGGGCGTACCCCCGGACGGGCCCCGGCCGCACGCGACCGTTCGGCGGGGGTCGACCGCGGATCAGGTCCGGTCGCGCAGATGCGTCAGCACCACCGGGTCGATCCGGCCCGGCACCAGTCGTTCCTCCAGGTTCTCCACGCCGGCCCAGGACGCCATCGCGGCATCCAGGGCGTCCGCCCGGAGCGGATTGTCGGTTCGGACCGGGTGACCCACGGCGGCCAGCCGGGCGGCCACCTCGGTCGCCAGCTCACCGGTCAGGTCGAGCAGCGTGTCCGGATCCGGCTTTCCGAACAGCAGCGCGTGCATGTCCAGCAGTCGGGTCAACTCGCCGACCGGATCCGGATGATCGTCGACCCGCAGGTCCACCAGCACGTCGCTGCTGCCGCCGTACCCGCCACCCCGGGCGACGACCAGCAGCGCGGCGCTCTGCCGGCCGCGCCGGTCGCCGCCGGCCCGGTCACCGGCGGACAGCGCGGCCACCAGCCGAGCCGGAAATGCCGGCCCACCCGCACCGGTCAGCCACGCATCCCGCATCGCGTCCACCACCTGCGGCCCGACCAGGATGTTGCCCTGGGCGGCCCAGCCCGCGCCGGCCTGTCCGCCGGCCCAGTCGTGGCAGGCCGGGCCGGTGAAGGTGGCGCCGTTCCCGTCGGCGCCCACCACCCCGAGCTGCCGTTGCGGCCGCCCGTCGTCGGCCGCGGTCAGGGCCGCGACCACGCCGGCCGCCGACACTCCGGTACGCAGCAACGCCAGTCCTTGCGGCCGGTAGGCCAGGTTCGCGTACGCCTGGGTGGCCAGCGCGCCGACCTCGGCCTCGGCGGCCGGCACCGCCGCGCCGACGGCGAGGAACTTGCTGGCCACGGCCACCCCGTGCAGCCGGCCGTCGTCGGACCGGGCGACGATCGAAAAGGTCACCGACCCAGGTTATCCACCGATCGCCGGACCGGGAGGATCGCGCCGGGTCCGGACCGGCGGAAGCACTCCTTTTCAAAGTGCCTGCCTTGCCTACCGGTCGGGGCAGCGGGCACGATCAGCCGGATGACGACACGTTGGGGCATGACCGTGCCGCTGGGCGAGGTCCCGCTCGCCGACCACGCCGGTGTCTACGCGGCGCTCGCCGGCGCCGGCTTCACCGACGTCTGGTCGGCCGAGGTGGCCGGCACCGACGCGTTCACCCCGCTGGCGTTGGCCGCCGCCTGGCAGCCGGACCTGCGCCTCGGCACGGCCGTGACGCCGGTGTTCACCCGAGGACCCGGCCTGCTGGCGATGAGTGCCGCCGCCCTGGCCGAGGCGGCACCGGGCCGGTTCGCCCTCGGCATCGGAGCCTCCTCGCCGGTGCTGGTACGGGACTGGAACGGCACGCCGTTCAGCGAGCCGTTCCGGCGTACCCGGGACGTGTTGCGGTTCCTCAAGCCGGCGCTGCGCGGCGAGACCGTGGACGGGGAGTACGACACCTTCACGGTCCGCCGGTTCCGGCTGGAACGGCCACCGGCCGTACCGCCGCCGGTGCTGCTGGCCGCCCTGCGGCCGGGCATGCTTCGGTTGGCCGCGGCCGAGGCGGACGGGACGATCCTCAACTGGCTGGCCGCCGACGACGTGCCCCGCGTGCTGGCCGAACTGTCCGGGCACCCGGACGACTTCGAGATCGTCGCCCGGATCTTCGTCTGCCCGACCGGGGACGCCGCCCACGCCCGCGCCCTGGGCCGGCGACTGATCAGCAGCTACCTGACCGTGCCGGCGTACGCGGCATTCCACCGCTGGTTGGGTCGCGAGCCGCAGCTCGGTCCGATGTGGCGGGCCTGGGCGGCCGGCGACCGGCGCGGCGCCGCCGCCGCCGTGCCGGACGACCTGATCGACCGGTTGGTGCTGCACGGCTCGCCGGACGAGTGCCGCGCGCAGGTCCGCCGCTACGTCGACGCCGGTGTGCGTACCCCCGTGCTGGCCCTGCTGCCGACGCCGGAGCTGGCCGGCGGCGGTGCGGCGGCACTGGCCGAGACCATCACCGGACTCGGCCCCGGGGGCGGGCGGTGAGACTCGCCGACCGGGTGGCCGTGGTGACCGGGGGAGCGGGCGGCATCGGCGCGGCGCTGGCCCGCCGGTTCGCCGCCGAGGGTGCCGCCGCCGTGGTGGTGGCCGACCTGGACGCCGACGCCGCGACCGCGGTGGCCGCCGGCATCGGCCCGGCCGCGCTCGGCCTGCCGGTCGACGTCACCGACGAGCGCCAGGTCCGCGAGCTGGTCGGCGAGGTCGAACGGCGGTACGGCCGGATCGACCTGTTCTGCGCCAACGCCGGTGTCACCAGCGGCGCCGGGATCGAGGCTCCGGACGCCGCCTGGCAGCGGGCCTGGTCGGTGAACGTGCTCGGGCACGTGTACGCGGCCCGGGCCGTGCTGCCCGGGATGCTGGCCCGCGGCGAGGGCTACCTGGTCAACACCTGCTCCGCGGCCGGCCTGTTGACCGCGGTCGGCGACGCCCCGTACACGGCGACCAAGCACGCGGCGGTGGGCCTGGCCGAGTGGCTGGCGGTCACCTACCGGGACGCCGGGATCCGGGTCAGCGCGCTCTGCCCGCAGGGGGTCCGGACGCCGATGCTCACCGACGGCATCGCCGCCGGTCACGTCGGCGCGCTGGTCACCGCGGCGTCCGGACCGGTGCTGACGCCGGAGGCGGTGGCCGACGCGGTGGTCGAGGGACTGGCCGAGGAGCGGTTCCTGATCCTGCCGCATCCCGAGGTCGCCGACTACGTCCGGCGCAAGGCGGCCGAGCCGGACGGGTGGCTGGCCGCGATGCGGTCGATGGTGGCCCGGCTGCGCCGCTGACCGCGTCGGGCCGATCGGCGCAGCCGGGTGTGGTCGGGGGTGGCCGGGTGTGGTCGCGTGTGGCCGTCACCCGCCGAGGGTCGCCAGCTCGGAGACGACGATGTTCGACAGGGTACGGCCGTCGCGGCGGACCTGCCGCAGGTACCACTTCTGGATCGGGGCGTGGGTGTCCTTGGCGAACTGCCACGGCCCCCGTGGGCTGCTGAGCTGCCCGAGTCCGGCGATCGCGGCGTTGATCTCCTGCGGGGTGGGGTTGACGCCGGCCGCGGCGATCGCCCGGTCCAGCACCGCCGCGGCGTCGTACGACGCCATCACGATCGAGGTCGGTACCCGGCCCGGGTAGGCCGCGTTCCAGGCGGCGACGAATTCCCGGTTGGCCGCGTTGTCGAGGTCGGGCGAGTAGTTGAGCGCGTTGTAGATGCCGGCCGCCGCGTCCCCCTGGGTGGCCAGGCTGCCCGGCTCGGTGACGAACCCGGAAGCGTAGATCGGCAGGCCGGCCACCTCCGACTTGGCGTACTGCTGCACGAAGTAGATGGCGTTCTGCGCGTCGAAGAAGCAGAAGATGGCGTCCGCGCCGGAGTCGGCGATCGCCTTCAGGTACGGCCGGTAGTCGGTGGTGTTCGGGAAGGGCGCGAAGACGGCCCTGCCGCCGGGATTGGCCAGCTTGCCGCCGAGCCGGGTGAAGGTCTCGACGAAGCCGCGTACCTCGTCCCGGCCGCTCTGGAAGTCCGGCCCGATGGCGTACACCGTGCCCTTGACCTTCTGCCGGACGAACGGCGCCATCGCTATCCCCGGTTCGACGGAGAGCAGATTGGTGTGCCAGACGTACGACACGTCGCTCAGCTCCGGTCGCCCCAACGCGCCGACCAGCGGCACCTTGTGCTGGTTGACCAGCGGCAGGACGGCGGTGACGTCACCGCCGTTGATGATGCCGGTGAGCGCCGAGACGCGGTCCTGTTCCAGCAGCTTGGTGGCGGACGCGACGCTCACCGAACTCTGGTAGCCCTCGTCCTCGACGATCAGCTGGGCCGGGTGGCCGCCCAACTGGCCGCCGTGGGTGTCCAGGTAGAGCTGGAAGCCGTCGCGCAGCTCGTAGCCGGGCGCCTGGAGGGGACCGGCCGTGTTGGCGATCATCCCGATCCGGATGGGCTGCGGCTGGGCGGCCGGGGTGCTGTCACAGCCGGCGGCGGCCACCGCCAGCACGCCGGTGACGACGGCCGCGAACGGGCGCCGGAGGCGGGGTGGCGCGAACCGGGGGAGTCGCACCGCGATCACAGCTGCCGCAGCAGCTCGGACCGCACGGCCGGGGTGAGGACCTCGCCCATCCGGTTCGCCAGGTCGGTCATCTCGTACGAGACCTGACCCACGTCGCACGTCGGTGAGGCGAGCACGAGCAGCGACGCCCCCTCGCTGAACGCCATGCAGAACATGAACCCACCGTCCATCTGCGTCACGTTGGAGATCACCCCGCCGGCCTGGAAGAACCGGGCCGCCCCGGTGAGCAGGGAGATCAGGCCACTGCCGGTGGCGGCGAGCTGGTCGGCCCGGTCCCGGGGCAGATTGTCGTTGTGCGCCAGCACCAGACCGTCGGTGGAGATGGCGAGGCCGTGGCTGACCTGCGAGGTGTTCTGGACGAAGTTCTGCAAAAGCCAGCTGAGGTCGTTCGGGGTTGTCACGGTGGAACTCCTGTGGGAGGGAAGGGGTAGGGCTGAGTGAGGTTCAGGAGGAGGCGGGGGCGCGATGCCCGGCCACGCCCCTGGCGTAGGCCGACATGGCCGCCGACACCGCGCCGGGGTCGAGCTTGCGCGGCTCGTTGCGGGGCTTCGGGGCGGTGGGGAGCAGGTGCGGCTGCGGCTGCCGGCGCGGCAGCCCGACCTCGGTGGTCACCGTCTTCGTCACGGTGGCCCAGCGCTCGCCCTCGTCGGTCGGCCAGGTGACGGTGACCGAATCGCCGTCCAGCGCGGTCTTGAACCAGCCGTTCACCGTGGCCTGGCCCGATCCGATGGTCGCCGGTTCCGGCGCCGGCTGGAACAGCGGCGCGGGCGCGGTGGCGCGGGCGGGTGCCGGAGCGGAGCGGGCGGGTACCGCCACCGCCGTCCCGGTGCCGCCCGCACCCGCCGACACGGCGACCATCGGCCCGCGAGCGGGGCCGGGCGGCGGGCCGCCGGTGCCGGTCCCGGCCACCGCGACCCGGCGGCCACCGTCGACCGGCGGTCCGGCCGGCCGGTTCCCGGGCTCGGGGCGCTGGACCGCCTGCCGCAGGGCGACCGACGGCGGCATGGCGACCTCGGCCACCGTGCCGCGCGGGTCGCCGGGGCGCAGCTCGACCCGCGCGCCGTGCCGGGCGGCGAGCCGGGCGACCACACTCAGGCCCATCGCCCGTACGCCGGTCGCGTCGATCGCGGCCGGACCGGCGGACAACTGGGCGTTGAGCTGGTCGCACCGCTGCAGGGAGAGCCCGACGCCCTGGTCCACCACCTGGACGACGACCCGGTCGGCGAGCGCGTGCCCGGTGACCAGCACCTCGGTCTCCGGCGGAGAGTAGGCGGTCGCGTTGTCCAGCAGCTCGGCGAGCAGGTGGACGATCTCGTCCACCACCGCACCGGCGATGTGCAGCTCCGGGTCGATGTCCCCGATCCGGACCCGGGTGTACTGCTCGATCTGGGACAGTGCCGCCTGGATCACGTTGTCCAGGGGAACGGCCGCGTGGCGTACCCGGGAGATGCCGGACCCGCCCAGGATCAGCAGGCTCTGGTTGATCCGGGCCATCCGGGTGGCCAGGTGGTCCAGTTGGTAGAGCTGCTGCAGCCGCTCGGGGTTGGCCTCGTCCCGCTCGACCAGGTCGACCTGCGCCAGGATCGCGTCGACCAGGCGCTGCTCCCGGCGGGACAGGTGGACGAAGATCTGCGCGACGTTGGCCCGCATGACCGCCTGCTCACCGGCGATCCGTACCGCTTCCCGGTGCAGCGCCCGGGCCGCGGTCGCCACCTTGGCGATCTCGTCGGTGCCGGTGATCGGGAACTCCGCCGCCGACCGGTCGGCCACCTCCTCCGGTCGTACGGTGCCCGGCGGGGCCTCGTCCAGTTGCCGGACCACGACCGGCAACCGGTCGTACGCCACGGTGGTCACCGTGTCCTGCAGGGCGCGCAGCCGCCGGGTGATCCGTCGGGCCACCACACCGGTGAGGACGGCGGTGAGCAGCAGGACCAGCAGCGTTCCGAGGACCTGGAGCAGCGCGTCGCGCAGCCGCTGCCCCCGCTCGGCGTCCACCGCGTCGGCCACCGCGTCGTCCACCGCGCTCTGCAGCGCGAACATGGCGCTGATCCAGCCGTCGGTGGCCTCGACCCAGGCTCTCGCGTCGACCGTGAGCAGATCGCCCGGAAGCGTCCGTCCCACCGCGCTCTGCAGCCGCTGCGCGGTGATCACCTTCGGGTCCGTCCCGATCAGCTCCCAGCGCGCGGCCCACGCCGGATCGACCAGGTTCGTGAAGGCGTTGCTGGCCTCGGCGAAGCGGGCCTGGGCACCGGCGCTCTCCTGCTGTCCCGCCTGGGTCAGCTCGCCGCCGGCCAGGTTGCGCAGCACGATGATCTGGAGCTGGCCGATCGCCTCGCCCGCCTCGGACACCGCCGCCGCCGCGCGGATCTCGTCGACGACCCGGTTCGAGGTGTCGGTGGCCACCGACTGCCGAAAGGCGAGTAGGTCGGCGATGAGGATCCGGTAGCTGAAGGCGATCGCGGAGAGCGACGCGCGCGGGCTGGAGCGGACCTGCTCCCGGACCGCGGTCAGCGCGCTCAGGTCGGCGTCGACCCGTCGCAGGACGGGCGGCTCGCCCGTCACCTGCGCCCGTCGCCGCTGGAACTCGGCGATGGCGGCATCCGTGGCTCGCACCTGCCCGTCGAAGGCGCCGGCGACCTGACCGACGTCGGTCAACTGGACGGCGGCGATCACCCGTTCGGTCTGCAGGGCGCGGGTCACCACGCCCGCCTGGGCGGAGAGGTTCACCAGGCTGTGCACACTGTCCGCGCTGGACACCTGGCGGATCGAGGACTGTAGGGCCAGTCCGGCGAATCCGATGACGGCGATCAGCGGTACGGCGACCACGAACTGCAGTAAGCGGACGATGCCGCCGCGTGTCAGCCAGTCCATGGGTGTCCTGGCGTGGGTGCGCACCGCGTTCGCCGTTGCGGCCTGTGTCACGGCGTAACCCGCTCCTCTCCCTTACCGACGGTGCCGCACCAGGGGGCTGAGCGGCGAATACATCAGGACTGTGTTGTGGCTCACAGGTAAGACGTATTCCTACCACGAGAGATGAGCGCCGTACCAGAACGTTGCTGAACGAATACTCATTTCTTGACGACTCGGACCAGGGCCGGAACGCATGGGGGAGGAAGCGGCGGACCGTTCGGGCGGTACGCCGGCCGTGTGGGTCTTCCTCAGTCCGTTTCGGACTGATAAGGTGCGCCGCCGCGAGCCTCCTCGAACCGCGGCGCCCACGCGGCGCCGTCCGTTCGACGGTAAGCCGGTACCCGGGTACCGGCTGCAACCCACCACGGCAGGCGCACCGGGGCGGTCGGATCGCGCGCGGACCGCGGCGGGTCGACGAGATTTCCCGGTCGTCGACCCGCCGCACGCCGATCCGGGCCGGTCAGTTGCGCAGGCTCCACTGCTGGTTCGCGCCGCCGCCGCAGGACCAAAGAATGATCTTTGTTCCGTTGGCCGTGGCCGCGCCGTTGGCATCCATGCACAGCCCCGACTGGACGTTGGTGACGGTGCCGTTGGCGTTGACGTTCCACTGCTGGTTGAGGCCGCCGTGACAGTCCCAGATGATGACCGGGGTGCCGTTGGTGGTACCCGCGCCGGAGGCGTCCAGGCACTTGTTGCCGTTCCCGGTCAACTGCTTGCCGGCGGTGTACGTCCACCGCTGGCCCGCGCCGCCGGAACAGTCCCACAACTGGACCTGGGTGCCGTTGGTGGTCGAGGCGTTGGGCACGTCGACACAACGGCCCGACTGGCCGCCCACGATCTGCGCGCCCTGCTGCTGGCCGCCGCCCTGCCGCCGGACGAGCGAGGCGGACTCGGCCGACCGGTTGCCCTGGGCGTCCAGGACGTAGAGCCGGTAGTCACCCGGCGACGTCGGAACGGCTATCGCCGTGGCGTTGCCGTCGGCCCTGGTCATCGTCGGACCGGCGGCGAAGGTGGTCGTGCCGGCGGGGGCCAGCCAGATCGTCCTGGTCGCGTCGCCCGCGCTGCGGACCCGGATCGAGGACGCCCCGCCGCTGACGAACGTGCTGGCCGGTAGGACGTAGTCCGGCACGGCGGGACCGTCGGCCCGGACGAGATCCCGGAACGGCTCCTCCAGCCCGGAATTCGCGGCGATGTCGTAGGCCGGCGCGGGCCAGACGTAGTCGGCGGACACGAGGATGTCCTGGACGGTGCTGTTGGGCAGGTTCTTCTCGGACACCTTGTTGATCGGGCCGTACGTCTGCGTGATGCTCAGGTCGTGCTTGCGCCCGAAGTTGTCGGAGTTGATGAGCCAGGTGACGTTCTTGTCGACGCTCAGCACGTTGTCCCGGAAGGTGATGTACGCCGAGCCCTCGTCCGGGTGGAGTCCGTACTTGTGGCCCGCCGGTACGCCCTGCAGGTAGTTGTTGGTGACCGTGGTCCCCGGTTGACTACCCAGGGTGTAGATGGGGGCCGTGTCACCGAGTCGCTGCACCGTGTCGATGATGTGGTTGTAGCTGATCGTGTTGTTCCTGGCCGTCGTGGTCGGCCGGTTGGGCGCGACCGAGCCCGACGACCCGTCGAAGTTCCACCAGCCCCAACCGAGGGTGATGCCCGCCCACGGGGCCTTCTCGATCCGGTTGTGCTGCACCGTGAGGGTGTCGGCGAAGTACGCCGAGATCGGGCTGTGCCCGTTGAACAGCACGGCGCTGTCGTAGAGGTAGTTGTTCTTTATCTCGATGTTCTTGCACAGTCCTTCGACCTGCGGGGGGTACTTCTCCCGGTTGGTCGACGTGTGGTCGCCGATGAAGACGTGCTGCGGATGGCCCACCGTGATGGCCGAGCCGGCGATGTCGTTGGTGTAGTTCCCGATCAACTGGGTGTTCTGCACGTCGTTCACCATGTTGATGCCGTTGATGCCGGTGTGCTGGATCCGGTTGCGCTGCAGGAGGATCCCGTCGGCGTTCTGGATCTCGACGACGCCGGGAGTGACGTCGACGTTGCGGTAGTAGTAGACGTGGAAATTGCCCTTCGCGTACGCGAACGCGCTGAGGTTTCCCTGCTGTGCCTGCTTGAACTGGGAACCGGCCACGTTGACCAGGTTCCAGTCGGAATGCTGCACGGTCAGGCCCGAGAAGGTGATGTTGCGCGCGTGGCTGCTCGTCGAGGTGCCGGCGACCCGCAGCAGGGTCGTGACGTTGTTCGGCGCGAAGACACTCGCGGTCGCCATGTCGTCGGAGGCGG
Organism: Micromonospora zhanjiangensis; assembly: GCF_042650605.1. Classification (NCBI taxonomy): domain Bacteria; kingdom Bacillati; phylum Actinomycetota; class Actinomycetes; order Micromonosporales; family Micromonosporaceae; genus Micromonospora; species Micromonospora zhanjiangensis. The sequence goes on from NZ_JBHSBN010000005.1 coordinate 319,478, forward strand.
ACTTGTAGTAGTACAGCGTCCGACTGGTCTTGTCGAAGTAGAACTCGCCCGGCGCATCCAGGAACTCGTACGCGTTCATGACCTTGTGGGAGCCGCCGACCTGCGCGTTTCCGTTGTACGCGCCCTGGGCGATCGCCGCGCCCGGCTGCTGGAACAGGGCCACCCGGCTCGCACCGTCGGAGCTGGTGGTCACCTGTCGGACCCCCACGACGGCCGTGGTCCAGGTCGTCGCGGTCTCGATCTCGATGTCGTCCTGGTTGCGGGCGACGGCCGGAAAATCGGCCAGACTGTACTTGGCGCCGTCGCACTGCGAGCCCGATTCCCACGCCCAGGGTGCCTGGCCGGCGGTGATGGTGTACGTGCCGTAGCAGCCGGCCGAGTTGATCGTCTTGGCGGCCATGTACGCCCGCTTGTCGTTGACATAGAGCGTGCGCAGCTTGTTCGCGCGGTCGAGCGGGGCCTTCCAGATGTTGCCGCTGTGCTGCGTCCAGCCGGTCACCCGGACACCGCCTTCGAGGACCGGCCGCTCTCCCGGGTACGCGGCGTAGTTGACCCGGTAGCCGTTGGTGCCGGAGTCACCCGACCCGAACTCGATCGTGCTGGTCACCGGATACTCGCCGGCGCGCAGGTAGACGGTGATGTCGCCGGTCATGTTCGCGTTCACAGTGCGAACGACGTCCCGGGCACGTTGCACGGTCCGGAACGGCGCGGTGACCGTTCCCGGATTGGCGTCGTTGCCGTCGGGCGCGACGTAGTACGACGTATCGGCGGCCGCCGAGGCCGGCGTCGCACCGGTCACGGCGGACGTCAGCGCGGCGGATGCGACCATCGCGACCGCGAGGAGCAACCCTCCAACGGCGGATGCGGCTTCCTTCACGTACTTCCCCTTTCGCTTGCTGTCCGGCGGATGTCGGTGGAGACGTCGCTGCGGTGGCGAGCCGGCGCGGTCGTACCCGTCCACGCGGTGCCGGGTGAGCGGCGCGGCGGACCCGGGCCCGACCGGGCGGCGTGGTTGTGGCCGTCGGTCGGGTCCGGGTCCGTGGTGTGTGGTGTGTGGTGGTTACGGGCTGGTGCAGGTCAGGGTCGGGCTGGATGGTGTGCCGTTGGCG